>JAHZMC010000042.1 GCA_022599515.1 Betaproteobacteria bacterium | reverse complement strand
TGTCATTGGGCGATGGGCGATGGGGGCAGAGTTTTATGGTAATTTTGCCAGTATACTATTGCTGTGACTCTGGCGTTATTAGCAGAGAGTCTTCGCTTAACCGTGATGCAAACCGTCTTCATTTACAATAATATACATATATATATTTCAGTTACCATTGTCGCGGCAATGATGGTTGATAGCGATGCGGTTGAATCATTAATGTTAAGAACAGATGCAAGCTTTGTATCATGGCAAAGGCAATGCTCGAAATTGTTACTACTTTAAGCAGGCCTAAACACGTCTGTGTTATAAAACAGCATATTCGTAAATATTAAGGTTGCTTTAAACAATGACTTTAGCTTAATATTGTTTTGACCATTTCAACTAATAGGTTTGGATAACATTAGTATGTTGAGTGATATTGATATAGCGCAGGCAGCCACACTAAAACCTATTAAAGCGATTGCAAAGTCGATTGGCTTCGCAGATGCAGATTTAATCCCATATGGTCACTCTATTGCTAAGCTCAGTTATGCAGGTTTAAGCAAGCTACAAAATAAACCAAATGGTAAATTGATTTTAGTCACGGCAATTAGCCCAACGCCCCCAGGTGAAGGTAAAACCACGACTACGGTTGGCCTGACTGATGCATTAAATCTGATTGGCAAAAAAACGATTGTTTGTATTCGCGAGCCATCACAAGGTCCCGTGTTTGGCATGAAGGGCGGTGCAACCGGTGGCGGTTATTCACAATTAGTACCAATGGAGAATATCAATCTGCACTTTACGGGCGATTTCCATGCGATTTCTGCCGCCAATAATTTATTAGCAACCTTGATAGACAATCACATTCATCATGGCAATGCGCTGGAAATTGATACTGCAAGGATTACATGGCGTCGCTGTATGGATATGAATGATAGGGCGCTGCGCAAAGTACACCTAGATCAATTGCGGCATGAGACCGATACAGGATTTGATATTACGGTAGCCAGTGAAGTGATGGCAGTTTTCTGTTTGGCAGAAAGTTTGGATGATTTAAAAATACGGTTAGGTAAAATTCAGATTGCGACTAGCCAAGCGGGCAAGCCGATTTTTGCTAGTGATATCAAAGCAGAAGGCGCAATGGCTGCTTTATTGAAGGATGCGTTTCAACCTAATTTAGTGCAAACCATAGAGGGTAGTCCTGCCATTATTCACGGCGGGCCTTTTGCCAATATTGCGCATGGTTGTAACTCTGTTATTGCGACCAAGGCAGCCCTTAAACTGGCAGATTATGTAGTGACAGAGGCTGGATTTGGCGCTGATTTGGGCGCTGAGAAGTTCTTTGATATTAAATGTCGCCAAGCTAACTTACAGCCAGATGCTGTGGTGTTGGTAGCAACGGTTCGTGCATTGAAGTATCACGGCGGGGCAGACTTAGCTGAACTTAATCATGAGAATGTTGACTACTTAAATAATGGAATTAGTAACTTAAAAAGACATATTAATAATTTACATGAACATTTTGGCATGCAAGTAACGGTTGCCATTAATCACTTTACCAATGACACACCCGCAGAAATAGTCGCTTTAAAACAAGCGGTCGCAGCATTGGGTTGCCAATTAGTGGTTTGTAAACATTGGGCAGAGGGTGGTGCGGGTGCAACCGATTTGGCACAGCAAGTTGTGGCGAGTATTGAGGCAAAACAATCGAAATTTAAATTGCTTTATGCAGATGATTTACCCTTAATCGATAAACTAGAAACCATCGCCACAAGATTATATGGCGCTAGCGGGATCAAGTTGAGTGATGAAGCTGAGCAACAATTATTAGCTTTGAATAACGACTACTCACATTTGCCAATTTGTATTGCCAAAACACAATATTCGTTTTCATCTGACGCGAAACTGCGCAACGCGCCTACAGGTCATACGTTAGAAGTAAAAGGCTTGCGTTTATCTCGCGGAGCGGGCTTTGTTGTGGCATTTTGTGGCGATATTATGACAATGCCAGGCTTGCCAAAAATACCCGCAAGTGAGAGCATTACTGTTAATCAAGCAGGGGTTATCTCAGGGCTTTCCTAATTAAAGCCATCATCATTGTTATATGCAAATTATTGAACAAAGCGGCTTCGCTGAACAAACGCTTAATAAATCTAAATTTCTTGCTTGGGCCGCCCATTGTGAAAGTGAACGAGAAGTAGGCGCATTTCTACGTGCAATTGCTACCCAACATCAAAACGCTAGTCATTTAGCCTATGCTTTCCGCATTAAAACGCACGATGGTATTGTGCCGAGATTTTCTGATGCAGGAGAGCCGTCTGGTACGGCAGGTATGCCCATATTGCAACGCATAGAAGGACTTAATTTAATTAACGTTTGTGTGGGTGTTATACGCTATTACGGTGGCGTTAATTTAGGCAAGGGTGGCTTGGCTCGCGCTTATGGCGGCACTGCCAAATTTGCATTAGATGCATCAAGATTAAGCGCTTACATTGAAATGCAACAATTGGCGCTCACAATAGAATACAATCGCTTGGATGAACTGACAAAAGTCTTATCGCAAATCAATGGGGAAGTACTAGATAAAACCTTTGATGAAAAAGTCCATGTTCTCGTTCGTTTACCTTTAGTCGAAGAGCAAGCCTTTATGAATCGATTCACCAATGAATATGCTAATTGAATATGCTAATAAAACCAGTCACTAAAGTCGAAATCGCCGCTTGGCTAATCATGGCCGCCGCGATGTTTTATGTGTTGAATTTTAACCTATTGCCAGGCTTATTGGCTGGCTTGCTGGTCTTCGAACTAGTGCATTTGATTTCACCTTATATCGCACAAAAATTTCCAGGCTACACGGCTAAAGTCATCGCAGTTGGTCTATTAGCGATTATTATCGTTGGCGTATTAACATTGGCTGTTGTCGGGCTAATTGCTTTTTTTAAATCAGATTCGGGTAGTTTAACTAATTTGATTGGCAGAATGGCGCAAATTATTGAAGACTCACGTACTATTTTGCCAGATTGGTTAGATTCACGCTTACCTGCCGATGCGGTGGTATTGCAGCAGATGGTGACAGAGTGGTTGCGTGATAATGCATCCGAATTGCAGTTTTTAGGAAAAGAGGTAGGGCGTTACGTTGCGCATATTGTGATTGCAATGATTATTGGTGGTATGTTGGCATTGCGCGAAGCGCTAACAGAGGATCACTACAAACCGTTTGCCAAAACAATGATTCAACGCACAACGCTATTTGGCCATGCTTTTAGAAATATTGTGTTTGCACAACTCAGAATATCTGCGGTAAACACGGTTTTTACTGCTATTTACCTAGCCATTATATTACCGCTAATAGGCGTTGAGTTACCTTTTATAAAATCCATTATTATGATTACTTTTATAGTTGGTCTGTTGCCAGTAATAGGCAATTTAATCTCCAATACAATTATTGTAATTGTGAGTATGAGTCACTCATTTGCAATTGCACTAGGCTCACTTGTGTTTTTAGTTGTGATTCACAAGCTAGAGTACTTTCTCAATGCGCGCATTATTGGTGGACGAATTAGAGCCAATGCATGGGAGTTGCTCATTGCAATGGTACTAATGGAAGCTTCTTTTGGCATCGCAGGCGTGGTAGCAGCCCCCATTTACTACGCGTACATCAAAAGCGAGCTTAGAGCGCGCGAGTTAATATAAAGAAAAAGCTTAGTTTACATTTAAATTAATCGTGCCAAAGATAAACTGACTAATCAATTCCCATTACCTTTTTAGCTTAAAGTGGCCAAATTGTTCCATGATTTTTTCGCGAGGTGAGTCAGTAATGGTCGATACTAGACTATAAAGCAACGGTGAGCTTACCTTGAATGAATCGGCATGATGTGTGCATGTTGTTCAGGCCAACAATTGTTAACGTCGGGTATGTTAAATAGTTTGCACTTGCGATGTAAGTTCACCGTATTTATTCATTTTAAAAATTATTGTTGTTATAGATTGGACTGTTTACATCACGGCCTGTCTGCGCATAGCTTTAAGTCGGTTATAATTCACAGCATGGACGTATTAATAATATTACTCATTTTGGTTGTTTTGCTAAGCTGTATGGTGGCGTGGCTGCTGTGGCAGAGTTTGCAAGCGACAAAGAGCAAACAGCAACAATTTAGCGAAGAAGAAAAGCGCCTAGAAGAGAAACATAGATCGATGCTGACGGATTTGAACGATGGCTTAAATAAGTTGGGCGATCGTTTAAATGCCAGCTCACAAGGCAGCAGTGACCGCTTGAAAACTAGTGTTGCGCAAGAGCTTGCATCTACGCGTGAAGCTATGCAAAAGTTGCAACTTGAGCAAAGCAGCAATCTTTCGCAAACGCGCGAAACCGTGCTGGAAAAACTACACATCACCTTATCTGAGCAGGGTAAATCGCAACAAGGTTTAATTAACGACACTATGTTAAAAGCGACCACTACGCTAACGCAAAGCATTGAAAGTTTGAGCAAAGTTGTGGATGCGCGTTTGGAAGAGATTGGCGGCAAAGTGTCTGAGCGGTTGGAAGAAGGCTTTAAAAAGACCAATGAAACCTTTGTGAGCGTGATGGAGCGGCTGGCGACCATTGATGAGGCGCAGAAGAAGATTGATGGTTTGAGTACCAATATGGTGAGCCTGCAAGAGCTTTTGGGCGATAAAAAAAGCCGTGGTGCTTATGGCGAGGTGCAGTTAGAAGGCTTAATTCGTAATGTACTGCCTGAGCAAAGCTTTAAAATGCAACATAGTTTTGATAATGGCACGCGTGTGGATTGCGCTTTGTTTCTGCCAGAGCCAACGGGCACGGTTGCCGTTGATAGTAAGTTTCCGCTAGAAAACTACCATCGTATGTTTGATAAGTCGCTGAATGAGTTAGAAAAAGCCATCGCGACTAAGCAATTTAAAGCCGATGTAAAGCGACATGTGGATGATATTGCCAGTAAATACATTATTCCTAACGTGACATCCGATGGTGCGGTGATGTTTATTCCGGCCGAGGCCGTGTTTGCCGAGATTCATGCTTACCACCCTGATGTGATTGATTATGCGATGAATAAACGCGTCTGGGTAGTTTCACCTACGACTTTAATGGCAGTGTTAAATACGGCGCGTGCAGTATTAAAAGATGTGGAAATGCGTAAGCAAGTGCATATTATTAAAGATGAATTAGGTAAGCTGAGTGCAGACTTTAAGCGTTTTGATGTCAGAATGAAAAAGCTTGCTGATAACATCCGAAAAGCAAATGATGAAGCGCAGGATGTTCAAATTAGCAGCCAAAAAATATCACGTACGTTTGCACGAATTGAGCGCGTAGAATTAACGAACGAGCCTACCGTTGATTTATTAGACGCGGTAGATGATGATTAATTTAAAACATTAAGTAAAGTACGTAACTATCTGAATTAAAACATATGAATATTAAAATATTGTATTTCGCAAGAATTAAAGAGTCTGTTAATTATTCCACAGAGGATATTGTGTTGCCAGCCGATGTATCTAATATTAATACGTTGAAAAATTACTTAGCAGGTCGTGGTGAAGTGTGGGCAGATTTATTTAACGGTAAGCAAACCATACGCGCTGCCATTAATCATGAGTTAGTCGATGACATGATGGCGATTAATGATGGCGATGAAGTTGCTTTTTTTCCACCTGTCACAGGCGGTTAAATAGTTACACCGAATCATGACAGTACAAGTACAAACAGCAGATTTTGATGTGGCGGCTGAATTAGCGGCTATGCGCACAGCTAGCGCTGATATTGGCGCGGTGGTGAGTTTTATTGGGCAAGTGCGCGATATCAATGATGGTGATGCAGTGAGTACGCTCACATTAGAGCATTATCCTGGCATGACAGAGCGCGCGCTTGAGCAGATTGAGCAGGAAGCAAAATCTCGTTGGAATATTAGCGGAAGTTTGATTATCCATCGTGTAGGAATGCTTCAACCGTTAGAACAAATTGTATTGGTTGCAGTAGCCAGTGCGCACAGAGGTGAAGCGTTTAAAGCCTGTGAATTCATCATGGACTACTTGAAGACCCAAGCTCCGTTTTGGAAGAAAGAGTCAACCCCTGACGGAGAGCGTTGGGTGGAAGCAAAAATCAGCGATGATGAAGCGCAATCACGCTGGAAACAATCATGAGTAGGCAATAGACACGAGTAGATAATAGGAAAGTATGCAAATTTTAAATGAACAAGCACTGAATGCGAGTGTGCCTTTACATGATTTGACGTTTAAAACGACAAAAGATTTGATTAATCCGCAAGATAGTCAACCACATCTGCATGGCTGGATAGCGCAAGCAGAGGCCAAAAAAGCAGCGATGTTTGGCTTACGTATGCGTCAAGCAGGCTTTAATATGTTGGTGCTAGGTCAGCATGGTAGCGGTCGAACATCGTTGATGCAAAGCGCTATGCAACAAGTAGCAAAAGAGGCGGGCGAGCAACTAAGTGACTTGGTCGCGGTTTACCACTTCAATCAAAAAAATCATCCATTTTTAATCAAATTACCTGCTGGGCTAGGTATGAAATTATCTGCTCAAATGGATGTGTTTTCTCGCGCATTTATTGTGGAGTTGCCGGCATTAATTGTGATTAAAGATAAAAAAGAGGCGTTAAGCAAAGCCGAGCCATGGTTAGCTTGCGTACTAGATGAGCTGGTTAAGTTAGCGAATGGCAATGAGCAGTTAACGCAATATATTGAGTTAGTTAAAAAAGACGTTTTAACCTTTTTGAAAATTTATCCAACGCCCGCTAATAACGATGTGGAAGGTGCTTTAGAAGCATTGATGAGCGATGGCTTTTTAAATCGTTTTAAAGTCAATGTGTTAGTCGATAATCGAGCGGCAGCAGAAGACGGCTTTTTGCAACCCGTCATTTACGATAACGATCCTAGCTATCAATCATTATTCGGCAGTTTAGAAACGGGCGCCGAGCAAACGCATGAGTTTATGCGGTTACGTGCTGGCAAACTTCATAAAGCTGATGGTGGCATGTTATTGGTGCAATTGCGCGATATTTTGAATGATGAGCAAAATGGCGCGCAAATGATTGAAAAGCTGTATCGCTTTTTACGCAATGGCACATTGCAATTTGAAGATGCAGCAGGCAGCGGGCAAAGTGCCGGTTATGTGTTAGCCAATACCTTAATTCCATTACGGGTTAAATTGGTCTTAGTTGCCATGCGCGAAGATTTTTATAGCTTATTAGAAGAAAATCCTGATTTCTTTGATCATTTCCCAATTAAAGTTGAGTTTGCCGATAGCATTAATGCCAATGCGGAAAACTATGCGGCAGTGGCTGGTTATGTAGCGCAAAAGTGTGAACAGCACCAATGCGCCCACTTCAACGCCGAGGCCGTGGCAACACTGATTGGCGCGTTACAGCGATTAGAAGAAGACCAAGCACGTATTAGCACCAACTTTGCCTTTTTAGAGCGTCTGATGTTGGAAAGTGCCTCTTACGCAGGCGATGCAGATGTGGTGAAGCAAACGCATGTGCAAGCGGCGATTAACGCGAGAAATCAACGCCATCAATATTTTGAAACGCAAATTCGTGAATCGATTATCGATAATGAATTGCTCATTCAAGTACATGGTGAAGTAGTTGGCCAGATTAACGGCTTAACCCACATTGAGCTTGGCGATGCTAGTTTTGGCTCACCCATTCGCATTACTGCGCGGTGTTATCCTGGCCAAAAAGGCTTGATTAATATCGACCGCGAAGTGAATATGAGCGGCCCAAATCACGATAAAGGTATCTTTATTTTACAAAATTGGCTCAGCGCCAGTTTTTCACATTTAGCCCCATTAAGCCTAAATGCGTCGTTAGTATTTGAGCAAGAATATAACGGCGTAGAAGGCGACTCTGCCTCTTGTGCTGAGTTATTTGCATTGCTATCGGCTATGGCGAATTTGCCCATTCAGCAAGGAATCGCCATCACAGGTGCATTAAACCAATTTGGTGAAGTCATGCCAATTGGCGGCGTCAATGAGAAAATTGAAGGCTATTTTAGGGTGTGTAAAGCGCTGGGTTTAGATGGCAAACAAGGTGTAATTATTCCAAAACGCAATCAGCGCCATTTATTGCTGGATGATGAGGTGGTGCAAGCGGTAAAAGAAGGACAATTTCAAATTATCACCATTGATCATGTGCTAGAAGGTATTGAGCATTTAGTCAACGTTAAAGCCGGCGAAAAAGATGCAAGCGGCAGCTACGCGCCAAATACGGTCATGGGTCATGCGCAAGCTGTCTTGGCGGAATATCGCAAAACCTTAGAAACCAATCAACCAAACGGTAAACAGCATTAATCATGGCAGCCATTATTGATGAAAAATGTCGATTAGATAAATGGCTATGGGCAGCGCGGTTTTTTAAAACACGTAGCCTTGCTGCCGATGCGGTCAGTGGTGGCAAAGTGCGGGTGAATAGTGACCGTGCCAAAAGCGCAAAAGAAGTGCAACTTGGTATGCAAATACAAATCACCACCAAAGACATGGAAATGGTGATTGAGGTAACAGGTTTATCTAACGCAAGGCGCAGCGCGACAGATGCGGCTTTTTTGTATAAAGAAACCAAAGAAAGCAAAACCAAACGCGACAATCTGAAGGCCACCAAAAGTGCAGAACATGCTTTAAGAGAGCGTGGAGCAGGGCGACCAACCAAACGTCAATTACGCGATATTGCCAAGTTTACTGGCATTAAAAATTACACTAGCTAAAAATAAAAAATTTTCGATTATAGTAATCATTAAAAAATAAATTATTGATAGTAAGCAGTTATTCGGATTACCATTAAATAGCGAATTGTAAGGCAGAAGCGATTAAGTTAATCATAGCAGGTGCTATTATGGGTGCATGATTTGCTTATATCAAAGACCAGTACTGGTCTTTGATTGTGGTGGGCGCACGAACTATCCTGTGCATGGCAGGGTATTTGATTTGACCCCGCGCTTCGCCCATAAACGAACTGATAATTAACTCGATTTAATTAGATAAACGGCGACAGACGCAGGTTTGAGTTTTGGCTTGCAGCAAGCGTAAAGGCTAGTGATGAAGAAATGGTATTTAATTTATACAAAACCTAGCAAAGAGCAAGTTGCGCTTCAACATTTAATCGTCCAAGGTTATGAGGCGCGGCTGCCTATGATTAAGTTACAAAAAATTATCAGACATAAAAAGGCCATTGTCGAAGAGCCGCTTTTCCCGCGATACCTGTTTATTCGGCTTGATGAGCAGGCCTCACAGGATTGGTCACCCATCCGTTCGACAATTGGCGTCTCGCAAATGGTTAGGTTCGGTAACTTGCTGGCACAATTGCCTGATGAGGTCGTGGAGATGATTTTCAACCTTCAATCGCAGCCTGTTATGCGGACCATATCCTCAGGCGACTCAGTCATCATTAACGATGGGCCTTTTAAAGGAATTGAGGCGCTATTCAGCCACTTTGACGGCGACCAGCGTGCAGTGCTACTACTCAATCTGCTTGAAAAAACAGTCAAGGGCAAATTCGACCTTTCCGAGTTCTCACTAGTCAAGTAAGCCCGGTCTTTTTTAGTTGCCTTAGCCTTTTTTTTAAGCTAAAGTGTTCAAGGTTGAACAAGGTTTTTGTTCGGCGACCTAATTGCTTTTTTTGAACGGGCAGGGCGGTAGCGTGCTTGAAGGAAAATTTTTAACTTAAGTGGTTAATAATCTGACTAATATTTATATGGTAAACGAGGACGACTTTAGGCTGCTAAGGCTAATTGAAAGTAGTCCAGAAATCTCACAACGCGAAATTTCAAAGAAGTCCAGCCTAAGCTTGGGTAAGGTTAACTATTGCCTTAAATCTCTATCCGAAAAGGGCCTTATTAAAATAAAGCGATTCTCAAGGTCTGAACGCAAAGTTGGCTATATTTATGTCTTGACGCCCAAGGGCATAAAGACGAAGTCCTTGATGACCATCGACTTCCTTCGCCAAAAGCTAGCGGAGTACGAGG
>JAHZMC010000041.1 GCA_022599515.1 Betaproteobacteria bacterium | reverse complement strand
TTGATTGATATTTCTGATATGAGCGTTTATGCTTGGCCTTTATTCTGTAATACTAGGATAAGAAGTTTTAAGCGCTGGTGTAAATATCAAGATGATATGAATGCACTTGGAAAAAAATTCTGGGCATCACTTCAAACAAGTTATTTTGCAGAAAGTGACTTGAGCCAAGCATGCATACAAAAAATCAAGCAGGCTAATAGCCAGCTGATTGTTTGGCTCTCTTAATCAGGTAGGAGCATAACGGTGTGGGTTCTTCAAATTTGCCATAGTTATTACCCGCCATTTTTAGATTGTGCGAGACAATATAGCGCCTTGTTCAACAACACCCCCTATAAAGTCCTGACTGTTTATTTAACCGGTGCTGAAGATGCAGCGGTTGCACGGGATACTTGTTCTGATGAAGTGGTTTTTTTAGGGTATAGCAGTGGGCAGGTGCGTGGTTTAAAAATAGCCGCTATTCGCCAGATAAAAAAAATAGTAACAAAACATGATTTTAAATTGTGTATCGCACATCGAGTCAAGCCAACGTATGTCGCTTTACTTGGAACCAAGCTGCCTGTCATCAGCGTTCATCACAATTATAATGATTACACTCGATGGTCTAGAAGGCCGTTAATCAATTTTTATAAAAACAGAATGCTAATGTTAGGCGTGTCGGACTCTGTTCGAGATGACTTGCGTCGTGATTTAACAGGCTGGCAAGTAGAGCGTATTCAAACGTTATATAATCGAATTAACGTGGCAGCAACAAAAGCAAAGCTATTAACGCGTCTTGAAGCACGACAACAATTACAATTGCCAGCGGATGCATGGATATTAGGGACGGCTGGTAGGTTGCATCACGACAAGGATTATCCAACCTTGTTGCGCGGGTTTGCAGCAGCACTGCCAGATTTGTTGCCTAAGAGCCCGCTTATCATCATGGGAAAAGGCCCGTTAGAGCGGGAATTAAAAGAATTATCTTTGCAGCTAGGGATTGCTGAGTATGTGAAATTTCTAGGCCATGTGCCCAATGGCGCATCATATTTTAGCGCATTTGATGCTTTTGCTTTGACCTCCGATCATGAGCCATTTGGTATGGTGTTGCTAGAAGCAATGGCGGCAGAAGTTCCCGTTATTTGTAGTGATTGCGGCGGCGGAGCAGAGGTGGTGCGTGGTGTGGGTCACTTGTTTAGATTTGGTGATTATGACGATCTCAAAGCAGTCATCTTAAACGTACAACACTCGGAACAACAAAAAATATCAACTGAAAAGCTAATCAAACAATTTTCAGATGAGAGTGTAAAAGCGCATTTCTTTGCCTTAGACTTTGTTAAAAAAGCATTGCAATAAAAAGTGAATAATTGAGATATTGGCTAGGGTCAAAAAAAGTAATGTTAAACAATACAAAACAATAGTCATGACGTCTAAAGGGATAACAGAAGTTACTTAGCGGTGTTTTTATAAATCACGATTTGTTTTTTTTCTTTATATGAAGAGGTGCGCTTTATTTCAGAGAAGTTTGGTAGCTGTCTTGAGATGAATAGTTCACTTTCCTTGTTTGCTTTGGCGCTATTGATAACCAAGTAATGATAGTTATGAATGCTGTTATTGTCATATTTGTTTTTTAACTCAAGCAAATTGGGTACGCCTGTGCCTTCGAATGGTTGCTTAGCGTAATATCTCACCCGCGAGTCATCGTAAAATACAGCATGATTTTGTTTGTTATGCAATTTAATCCAAGCCACAGCATCCTGTTGATAATTATATCCTTCACGCTTGGGCAATATGTTTTTTACAAAGCCCAAACATAATACGATGAAAAGAATAATAAACAATGCATTCTGCTTTTTGTGGGTATTTGATGAAAGTGCAGTCAGCTGAAAACTGGCAAAGATGAGCATTATAAAAGCAAGCGCCACCACATAGCGACTTGATAAAACAAACACTTTGAAAATGATGAGCGCCATGATGAATAGGGCGATAGCACTGGTGGCGACAAGGGTGTGTTTAACGATGGGTTGCATCTGCTTTGAGGACTGTTTGAAGCTCATAAAGGCCAGTCCTGTACCAACCCAGCCTGCTGCGGTTAGTATCTTTGATCCAATTACATAGACAAATGTCAGCAATAAACCAGGTACGGCGAACTCTTTTAAGTAGGAACCTAACACTAGATTAGACATTTTCTCTGCTTTTGCGAAAAAATTCTTTGTTAATTCATAATAAAGGTTCGTGTTAAATACTTCGTTGAGGCGGCCAAATTGTGCCATGCTGATTTGTGGTTGAGTGAGTATCGCAATACCAATGACTAATCCAATGACAATGCTTAATGAGTAAGCTATTAATAGTTGCTTAATTTTCTCTTTAAACCAAGTTTTATCCTTAGATGGAGATGATTTGACGTATAGCGTAACAAGCGGAAGAAGTAGTAAAAAGAGAATGGCTTCAATTCTAAATAATGTCGCAACAATAATGCTTACTTGCCAAAAAATGGCATCACTTACTTTTCCGTGTTGCATGTAGCGAATAAAGTAAACCAATGCAGTCAAATAAAATGCCCAAAACCCTTCATCTCGCATGAGCATTTCTAATACATCGCCTACAATATAGAGCGAGCTAAACAGCAATAACATGCCAAAAAACAAGGTGCGGTTATTGCCACCAGCTAGTTTAATCAATGTAAGAAAGCTGGCTGTTGCTATGCCAAAAAATAGCATATTCAGTAACTGCGCAGCAGTTTGAATGGGTAGAGATGTGAGGGTATGAATTAGACCAATGCATAAACCATATAGCGGCCATCGAAATATTGTAAAACCAGTTTTCCATTCGCTTTGAGCAAACCGCTCTGCTTGTTCAAGATAAAGAACGCTGTCTGGATTTATCCAACCATGTTGAATATATTGCATCCACGCGGCAAGCAAGATGCTCGCACCGACTATGCTAAAAAATAGATGTTTAGTCTCTAGTCTATCAATTTTATTCAGCAATTTATTAATCATTTTTTAATCTGCTTATTATTGTTGTCGGGTTAATATTGTTTAAGCAAGCCATATGCGCCTCACCTTGCAGAGGACAAACTCTTTGAAAGCAAGGGCTGCAAGGCAGTGCCAAATATTCAACTACCGCATCAGGGTGCATGGGTGGCGTATGGCGTGGGTCGCTGGAGCCGTAAATGGCGATTAGTTTTATATCGAGAGCGGCGGCGACGTGCATTAAGCCAGAGTCATTACTAATCACTGTAGTGCATAGTGACATGATGTCAATGGCATCGCCTAGTTTGGTTTTTCCACCTAAATCGATACATCTTGATTGTGTCATTTCGTTGATTGCTTGCGTTACTAGCACGTCTTTGTCAGAGCCAAATAATAACACTTGCCAACCTTGGTCTAATGCCGCGTTAGCCACCTCAGCATAGTAGTTTGCAGGCCAGCGTTTAGCCTCACCATATTCAGCACCAGAGCATAAGCCAAGTACTTTGTCGCTGGTAACTGCTGTGTTTAATTGTATTAATACGTTGACGGCATTTTCTTTATCAGCCAATAAGATTGGTTGTGGAATTGCTGGCAATTGTTGGTTTTTAGGCAGGCCTAGAGCCACAAAACGCTCAACCGTTTTCGGCAAGACTTTTTTATCCAGTTGGCGAATATCATTTAAAAGACCATAACGCATCTCGCCAAGAAAGCCTGTGCGTTTTTTAATACGGGCTGCGAATGGCAATATGGCTGATTTTAAAGAGTTAACCAGCGAGATTGATTGCGTATAGTGGCTATCTTTTAAGTGTCTGCCAAATTGAATGCGTTCCATTAAACTAAGCTGACCATGCTTAAAAGGCAATGCGATTTTTTCAGACACTTCTGGCATGCGGTCGAGTAACGGCAATGTCCACGCCGGTGCCGCAACATCAATTTGCACAGCTGGATTTTGTTGTTTGAGTAGTTGAAACAAGCTGTGTGCCATCACCATGTCGCCGACCCAAGATGGTCCCATCACTAGGATTTTTTCAGATGACATAACGCATTAGCTATTGAGCTTTTTAATAATGTTAGAAGTGCTGCGACCTTCAACTAAATCAATCAATGCAATTTCACCGCCCCAAGATTCAACTTCTTTACCACCAACCACTTGGCTTGCCGTGTAATCGCTACCTTTGGCAATGACGTGTGGTTGGATTGCATTAATCAGGTTGAGTGGCGTATCTTCATCAAATAAAATCACCGCATCAACAGACTCTAATGCAGCTAATACGCGTGCACGGTCAGTCTCGTTTACGACTGGCCTTGTTGGTCCTTTAATGGCGCTAACAGATCGATCGGTATTTAAGCCTAATATTAGCTTGTCTCCGCGTTTTTTAGCGGCTTCTAAATAAGTGACATGACCTGCATGTAATAAGTCAAAGCAACCATTGGTAAACACAATTTTTTGTTGTGCCTTTTTCCAATTATCTACTTTTTCAATTAGTTGCGTTAAATCACAAACCTTCTGGGCTTGCGTACTATTTTGTTGATGAGACAGTGTTTCAATTAATTCGGCACGTGTGATTGGAATGGTACCCACTTTCCCAACCACAATGCCAGCGGCAATATTGGCAAGTTGTAAACTTTCTAATGGCGAGAGACCATAAACTAGGCCTGCTGCCAATGTCGCAATGACGGTGTCCCCCGCGCCAGAAACATCAAACACTTTTTGTGCGGTTGCCGCAATTTTGTGAGTGTCTTGATCAATTAACGTAATGCCTTCTTCGCCGCGCGTCACCGCTAGAAAAGCGAGATTCAAGCTGTTTTTTAATGCAGTGGCTTTGTTAATTAAGCTCACATCATCAGTATGCGTTTCGCAGGCTTCTGCGGTTTCTTTCTTGTTTGGCGTAAGTGCTGTTGCGCCTTTGTATTTGCTATAGTCGCGACCTTT
The DNA here is from genome assembly GCA_022599515.1 of Betaproteobacteria bacterium. Classification (GTDB taxonomy): domain Bacteria; phylum Pseudomonadota; class Gammaproteobacteria; order Burkholderiales; family Methylophilaceae. Next base: position 32,320 of record JAHZMC010000041.1, on the reverse strand, counting down.
TGGATCAACTAATACAGGAATTTCCTGTGCATGACAGGTGTTAATAATGTGTTGGCAAACCGCTTCACTTAATAAACCTTTTGCATAGTCAGACAAAATAACGATATTGGGTTGTCGTGCAAGTGCAACATCAATGGCAGACATTAACTGAGCATTTTCATCGCTATTAAATGCGGCTGTACTTTCTTGATCCAAACGCAACATTTGTTGATGACCGCTTAAGATACGGGTTTTGGCGATAGTGGGACGGTATGGAGAGTGAATAATGCCGTTGATATCCACATCAGTCGCAGCAATGCTTTTTTTAAGGCTATCGCCTTCTGCATCATTACCCACGCAACCGATGATGTGCGTTTTAATGCCTAATAGCGCTAAGTTTGCTGCCACATTGGCAGCGCCTCCAGCGCGTTCATTTTGTTCATTGAGCAGGACAATTGGCACAGGTGCTTCTGGTGAAATACGGCCTACATTGCCAATTAAGTAGCGATCTAGCATCACATCGCCAATAACAAGCACATGCAATGGTTGGTTGCCAAATGATTTAACGGTGTTTAATAAATGTTGAAGCATGATGTAATTAGTTTGCGCTTTTAATTAGTCGGACTCTAAAATTTCACACAAACAATGACCAACAAATATATGCGCTTCTTGAATACGTGCTGTGACACTGGAAGGCATAATCAAATTATGATCACAAATGTCGGTGAGCTTGCCACCTGTGCCGCCTGTTAAACCGACAGTAAAAGCACCGATTTCTTTAGCTGCTTGCATAGCATTCACCACATTAGCGCTATTGCCAGAAGTAGTAATGCCAATCACCAAATCCGCAGGTCGGCAAAGTGCTTCTATTTGGCGAGCAAAAATATAGTCATAACCATAATCATTGCCAACTGACGTTAAGATAGAAGTGTCTGTCGTTAGCGCAATCGCAGGCATGCCTTTGCGCTCTTTTTTAAATCGACCAACAATCTCGGCCGCAATATGCTGACTATCAGCAGCGCTGCCACCGTTGCCCATTAGTAAGATTTTTCCGCCTGCTTTAATGCAATTTTGCATGGCAATGCCAATATCGCTGATGCGCAGAAAAAGCGGCTCAAGTGCATTAAACATGGCATTATGTGCCGCATGCTCACGTTTTAGGTAGTCGATATAATCCATTAGCAGTATTGATCCTCTTGCAGTAAATAGTTTTGCACATAGTCTTTAACGCCTTCTTCTAAGCTATGAAAAGCTTTGGTGTAACCCGCATCACGTAATTTTTGCATCGTTGCTTCGGTAAAGTATTGATACTTGCCTTGCAAATCTTGCGGCATATCAATATAAGTAATATCAGGCTCACGTCCCATGCTTTTCATGACGTTCGTTGCTAAATCTTTAAAGCTACGCGCTTCGCCAGTGCCAATATTGTAAATGCCATTAGCGGTTGGTTTGCCGCTTAACGCCGTGGTGTAAAAGTGCGCAAGCACGGCTGCAGCATCTTTGACGTAGACAAAATCGCGCATTTGCATGCCGTCTTCAACGCCTGCTTTTGTACCTTTAAACAGCTTCATGGTGCCCGTTTCGCTAAACTGGTTGAACGTGTGAAAAGCAACACTCGCCATACGCTCTTTGTGATATTCATTCGGGCCATAAACGTTGAAGAATTTAAAGCCAGCCCAGCTTGGCGGGCAAGGTTTATTATCTGTGACTTGCTTCAACACCCATTGGTCAAAAAAATGTTTGGAATAACCATAGCCATTTAATGGACGTAACTTTTCAATAGAAGCATCATCATAACCGTGATTGCCATCGCCGTAAGTCGCAGCCGAGCTAGCATAGAAAAAAGGCACTTGATTGATCGCGCACCATTCCCACAAATCTTGCGAGTAATGAATATTGGAATCAACCAGTTTGTTAAAGTCACGTTCAGTAGTCGCACTAATGGCGCCCATATGAATAACGGCGGTTACCCCTTCATTGTCATATAGCCAATCGAACAACTGCTCTTTATCTAGGTAAGTATCGTATTTGCGGTGGACTAGATTTTGCCATTGTGATTCATGGGTAATGTCATCAACAATCACAATATCTTGTTGATTGCATTGTGTGTTGAGGTGCCAAGCAATCATTGAACCTATCATGCCAGCGCCACCAGTAATCACAACCATAAAAAACCCTCAACAGTAAATAAATGCATCAATTAACGATTATACCGTTTATTGTTTTGCACCCAAAGCTTTTGCACGAGCGGCGGTGTCTTTGGCAACTTGTTGCGCAGCATTGTTATCCCATTCAGTTGATACCCAGCCTTGTAGATTTTCCAATGCAATGGTTGTCATGGCATGAATCCACGCTTCGCTTTCATTCAGCGCAGGAATATAGTGATACTCACCGCCGCCATTACTTTGGAAAATATGTTTACCTTCCATTGCAATTTCTTCTAACGTTTCTAAACAATCACTACTAAAGCCAGGGCAAACAACATCAATCCGTTTAATTTTTTGCTGACCTAGCGCTTCTAATGTGCTGGCTAAATAAGGCTTTAACCACTCCTGTTTGCCAAAGCGAGATTGAAAAGCGATTTGAAATTGGTCTTGATCTAAACCCAAAGCTTCGGCTAATAAGCGACCAGTTTTATGACATTCACAGTGATACATATCCCCTTTCATTAAGTGAAATTTTGGCACACCATGAAAGCTCATGACCAGTTTCTCTGGTTTGCCATTGATTTGCCAAAATTTGTTAATGCTAGTGGCTAGCGCTTGAATGTAAGCAGGGTGGTCGTGATAGTGTTTGATGGTTCTAATCGCAGGTACGTTGCGCATTTTAAGCAATGTTTTCCAAACGGCATCTAAACTCGCCGCGGTGCTGCTAGCGGCGTATTGAGGATATAAAGGAAACACTAATATTTTATTGCAATGTTGCGCTTTTAATTTTTCAATTGCACTTTGCATGCTTGGGTTGCCATAACTCATGCCTAATTCAACAGCAAACGGCGAATTGATTTTTTGCCCAAGATAACCACGCAATAACTGTGTTTGGTTTTTGGCATGGACCAATAATGGTGAGCCTTCCTGCATCCATACTTGCGCATATTTCTCTGCTGATTTTTTTGGACGAATCACTAAGATGATGCAATTCAGAATCCACCACCAAATAAAGCGTGGAATCTCGACCACGCGTCTATCCATTAAAAATTGTTTGAGATAAGGGCATAACGCTTTCGCTGTTGGTGCATCTGGCGTACCTAAATTAGCAAGTAAAATACCTACTTTTAGTTGGTCGCCGTGTTTATATTCTGGTTCAGGATTGTAATAAGCCATAGTGTTTAATAGAGTTTTAATAATGAATAGGGAAGTTTACTTGGACAGCGCATTGGATAAAAGTTTGGCCGTAATGTCAACAATCGGAATTACGCGTTCATAAGCCATCCGGGTAGGTCCAATCACGCCTAGCGTGCCGACGACTTGACCATCGACTTTATAAGGTGAGGTCACCATGCTACACTCATCCAGCGGACTGTAACCACTTTCGCCACCAATAAATATCTGCACGCCTTCCGCTTTTTGGCTGTTGTCTAATAATTGCATTAGCGAGCTTCGACGCTCGAACACATCAAATAGTTTGCGTAATGTGGTGACATTAGAGGCTAGTTCGTCCACATTTAACAAGTTGCGCTCACCAGAAATAATGACATCCTCTTTGTTTTTAGTGTCTTTTTGATCATTGGTATCCAGCGCGGCAGCCATTAAGCGGCTAATATCAGCTTGCATTTTTTTAAGGTCGTTATGGAGTTTTTGCCGTGCTTCTTCAAACGTTTGGCCTGAGTAGTTCGTATTAAAATAGTTGCTGGCTTGGGTGAGTTCAGATGCGGTATAAGGCGCATCGCTAAAAATAATGCGATTCTGTACACTGCCATCGGTCGCAACAATAATCACCAAAATGCGTTTATCAGATAAAGGCATAAACTCTAATTGCTTAAAAATCAACGCTTTGCGTTTTGGAATTAATATCACGCCAGCAAACTGCGTTAACTGAGAAAGCATGTCAGCGGCTGAGTTAATCAGTTCTTTTTGGTCGGTTGATTGCAATGTGCTTTCCAACAGCTTTACTTGTTGCAAGGCTAATGGTTTAACACTGATTAGCGAGTCAACAAAAAAGCGATAGCCTTGTTGCGTTGGAATGCGACCAGCAGAGGTGTGAGGGCTGGCAACAAAACCATGTGCTTCTAAATCACTCATGATATTGCGTATGGTCGCTGGGCTTAATGCTAATCCAGAGTGTTGTAAAAGTGCGTTTGAACCCATTGGCTGGCCATCACTCACGTAATGTTCAACTAAGGTTTTTAATAATATTTGTGCGCGTTCGTCCAACGTGATTGTTCTTAAATTAAACTTGAGTTGCCATTTTGCCTCATTTAGTGGCTAGTTGCCACTGGTTGTAATGCCGTATCTGTGATTAAATTCTGACATGCAAACACAATTTAATACCATTGCGATTATTGGCAAATTTATGCGCGAGTCAGCAGTGCAACTTATGCGTAAAGATTTAGTCGATTTGGCGCAGCATTTGCAAGCAAAAAACATTGCTGTGCTATTTGAAGTTAATACGGCGCAACATGCAGATATTGATGGTTTTACCACCATATCCCTTGATGCAATTGGCAAAAAAGCAGATTTGGTGATTGTGATGGGTGGTGATGGCACCATGCTAAGTGCCGCACGAGCATTAAAAAGTAGCCCTGTTCCCTTAGTTGGTATTAATCGCGGACACTTTGGTTTTTTAACCGATTTACGCGCAGAAGAAATGTTGCATGCGATTGATGCCATTTTGGCAGGTGAATATCAAATAGAATCACGCATGATTTTGAATGCAAGCGTGATAAGAGGCGGTGAAACGATTCTGCAAAATCATGCATTTAATGACATTGTGTTAAAAAGCGGTTTGCGCTTAATTGAGTTAGAAGTGACGATTGATGGTAAGTTTATCCATAGACAGCGCGCCGATGGTTTGATTGTGAGTACACCAACAGGGACTACCGCTTATTCGCTTTCTGCAGGCGGTCCAATCTTGCATCCAGGATTAGACGCAATTGCATTGGTGCCTATTTGCCCGCATACCTTAAGTAACCGTCCGTTAGCGGTCAATAGTAATGCGAAGATTGAAATTGCCGTGATACAAGTCGATCACGCGCAGATTAGTTTTGATGGTCAATCACAATTAGAACTTGCTTTAGGCGACTGTGTGAAGGTTGAAAGGGCGCAAGAGAGCGTGACGTTGCTGCATCCTAGTGAGTATTGTTATTATGATATGTTGCGCAACAAGCTCCACTGGGGCTGAGTATTCAACATTTATTACTCACAATTACGGCGTTGGTCGCGGCTTGCCATACTAAAGTATTGGCTGCATCTTACCGCCTTGTACTTGTAAGCACTAAATGCTGACTACTGTTTGAAAACTGAACAACTAAAATAATTGAATAATTAACCTATGTTACAAGCATTATCCATCCAAAATTTTGTCATTGTCGAGCAGCTAGACTTAGAGTTTAGCCAAGGCTTTACCACGCTCACTGGTGAAACGGGCGCAGGAAAATCCATCTTGATTGATGCATTGTCATTGGCGCTAGGGGCGCGTAATGAAGGTGAAGTGGTGCGTAGTGGATGTGATAAAGCGGATATTAGCGTGACGGTTGGTATTCAACATAATCAAGCTGCGCAATTATGGTTGAGCGAGAATGACTTGGAAGCGGCGGATGATTTAATCTTGCGCCGTGTGATTTATAGCGATGGTCGTAGCCGTGGCTTTATCAATGGTGCGGCGGCAACGGTTGGTCAGTTAAAAGCACTTGGTGAATATTTGGTTGATATTTACAGTCAAAACGCGCATCACTCTTTATTGAATATCAATACACAACGCCAAATATTAGATGCGTTTTCTGGTAGTGCAGCGCTGGTAAAACAGGTGGCTGACTATTATAAAACGTGGCATAAATTACATCTACAACAAAGCGAAATCGAAAAAAATGCAGCCGCTTATGCAGATGAGTTAGCGGAGTTGCGCGATAAGTTACGTGAGTTGACTCAGCTCAATTTTGTTGCAGAAAAGTGGGAAGAGTTGCAACTAGAACACAGCCGTTTAAGCAATAGCGCAGAATTGATTAGTGGCGTTGAAGCGAGTTTGCATTTGGTGAGTGAAGGCGATGTGGATGCGTTGTCTATGCTCGCACATGCGCAACAGAAATTATTGTCTTTGCTTGAATTGGATAGTCAATTAACCGAAGCCGCTGAAACCATTGATTCTGCAGTGATTCAACTGCAAGAAGCCGCGCGTAGTTTAAACCGCTATTTGCAACGTGATAATCTAGATCCTGAGCGATTGACCGAAGTGGAAAATCGCATTCAAGCTGTGCATGGCATCGCGCGAAAATACCGTGTGCGACCAGATGAATTGCCTGAATTGCTAGCCACTTGGCAACTACGGATGACTGAATTAGAGTCGTTTGCTAATGATGGGGAGTTAGCAAAACAAGTGGCAGCTGCACTAGAAAGCTATATGCAATCAGCTAAAGCGTTAAGCGCCGCACGTCAACAATCAGCGCAAGACTTGAGCGCAAAAATTAGTGCAGAAATGCAGCGTTTATCATTAAGCGGCGGTCAATTCCAAGTCGCACTAGAACCATGTGAGCAATCATCTAACGGCCTAGAACAAGTCGCTTTCTTAGTCGCTGGTCATGCTGGTGTTGAGCCGCGCTCATTGAACAAAGTCGCATCTGGTGGCGAACTTTCACGTATCAGCTTAGCGTTACACGTCACAACCGCTGCACAAGGCAGTGTGCCTTGTATGATATTTGATGAAGTCGATGTGGGGATTGGCGGCGGCGTAGCAGAAGTCGTCGGCAAACTACTCAAACAGTTAGGCGAAAATCGTCAAGTGTTAGTGATTACTCATTTAGCGCAAGTCGCCGCACAAGCCGCACAGCATTTACAAGTGAGCAAAACCCAAACCGATGGCAAAACGCTCAGTCATATTCAACGTTTAAGTGATGCGGAGCGGATTGAAGAGGTAGCTAGGATGTCGGGAGGTTTAGAAATTACGGATGCTACGCGTAATCATGCGAAAGAGATGTTAGGGCTTTAATAAAAGCACTGAAAACTACAGCCGTTCTTGAATGTTTTAAAGCACAAAAACTGGATTATTTCCTCACTGCGTTCGTCGCAATGACATGCTTTAATGGGGCGAGCGTCTATAAGAGAATAGTGGCATTATCTCATTTACTATCAAGTATAAAAATGCTAATAAAATGCCAAAGACCTTACGTCATCGCGAGCGTAGCGCGGCGATCCATAACATTTTTGAAAGAGTTCTGGCTTAGCCGTTTTAACTAAGCTTTCACAGTTTTTAGTCTTCGGCCTTTGTAATTACTTTTTTTCCAACCTATCTTCAAGCTCACCAATATAAGCTGATAGTGTTCTTCCTGTTTCTTCTACAGCCGCTTTAACAGCGGCTTCCGTTTCAGCTAAACGCACTTCAACTTGTTGATGGGTTTCCGTGTTTTGCGTTTTCAAGCTTTGCAACTCAGACTCTAAATAAGTGCGTAACTCAGTAAAGCGTGATGCTTCGGCTTTATCTGCAAGCTCACGTTGCGTTGCTAATTCACTGTTTAGCCGTTTTCTGAGCAGAATGGTGGATGATTGCATATAGACCACAAAGCTTAGAAATAGCAGGACGAGCACACCTGTTACCGATAATAAAATAAGGCCAAGTGGCGCATCCATACTGGTGAACAGGAGTGAAAGTGGAATTGGTGCAACAATGGCATTCCAATTGAGTGCAGCGAAAATAACCAATGCAACAAGGATAATCAGTAATACAACGTTTAAAAACTTCATCTTTTCCTCACTTTTTGTATTCAGCTTACTGAACTAAGCTGGCAGCCTCGATTGCTACTTTGTAAAGTCTTGCTTCTTGCGGGTCGCTAATCTTTACGCCAACACCAACTTGACCGCGTTTGCCCGGCGCAATGATGCCTCTAATTGGCATTGGGTTGCTTTGCGAAATTGCACGTCCCGTCTGTGCATCGTATCGAATAACACGTACTTGTACATTTTGAATCGCTAATGCGGCATCATTTTGCACCACGGCAAATAAATTACCTCGGTTGTCAGCAACAACGCCAGATTGTAAATATTTATTTGGATTACGTGGTAAATCAAGGCGCATAGCGCGTGCTGTTGCTTCTTTGCCTATCTCGGAGTTTGAGCTGGCTGCTACTTGATAATGTTGTAGAGCCAGATTGGTATCGCCGCGCTCCTCAGCGATTTGTCCAAGTAAGGCATGACCAGGTGCGGTTGGTAGTAATTCATTCGCGCGCTTTAAATAAGGTTCGGCTTCTTTCTTTTTGCCCATATTAAACAGTGCAATGCCACTTTGAATGTGCGGTTTAAAGTAATCTGGTTGCATTTTGATGGCTTTTGCATAGTAGCCTAATGCTGATTGTGGCTGTTTTTGCGTAAATTCAATATCACCCAGTAGTTCTTGAAAACGCGCTTCACGTGGCTCACCTGCAATCGCTTTTTTAGCTAATTGCGTAGCAGTAGCCGTGTCGCCTTTTTTTAGCGCAGCTACGCCATCGTCATAAGCCTTATAAGCGGCTTGCGTTGCTTTTAAACGACCTACTTTTTTTGCATAGACCTCTTTGCCCATATCGCCACCCGCGCCCATTTCGGCTAAGGTTGCTTTATTAGCAGCGACACGTTGAGGTGAAGGCGGGTGGCTAGCAAAAAGACCGGAAATAAAATCACTTTTACGGTCTTTACTCAGACGGACAAAGGTTTCTTGTAAGGTGACGGCAGCAGCGGGGTCATAACCTGCTTTCTTCATATACTGCATGCCATAAAAGTCAGATTCACTTTCAGCATCACGACCATATTTGCTGGAAACTAATTGTGCACCAAGCTGTGAACCGCCAACAATGAGATTAGCGTAGTCAGAGTTTTGTGCGCCAATGCCAACGGCAATCATTGCGCCTTGCAAAAAGATGCCGCGTTCCATGCTTTTTGCGCCATGACGTGCAGCGGCGTGCACAATTTCATGGCCCATCACTGCCGCCAGTTCAGCCTCACTATTTAATTCGTAAAGCAAGCCACGATTAAAGGCGATTTTGCCGCCAGGCATCGCCCAAGCATTAGGGACGGAATCATTGAGAACGGTGAACTCATAAGGTAAGTCGGGTCTGTCCGAAACGGCAGCCAAGCGTTTGCCTATGCTTTGTACATAGGCCGTTAGTTCTGGATCAATCACATAGTCGCCACCTTGCGATTGACGCGCAGGTGAATAATTTTGAGTGCCAATGGCAATTTCTTTTTCTTGCGAAACAAATTGAAACTCTGTTTTTTTGGTGACAGGGTTAGTGCCACATGCCGTGATGGCAATGGACAAAACAAATCCCATTACCAGTTGATGGTAGTGGGTATGTTTTATTTGAGAACAGTTGGTCATCTACAAACGCTCCTTAAATTTAAGTGATCGTTTGTGAAAGTAGATACACGCGCGATTGCTTACTTACACTTTTTGCAAATACCATAAATCATGAGTGAATGCTCTTGCATGGTGAACCCGCGAGATTCGGCAGCTTCTTTTTGTCTGCGCTCTATTTCTGCATCATAAAATTCTTCGACAAGACCGCATTTAACGCAGACAATATGGTCGTGGTGATCACCTTCATTCAGCTCAAAAACAGCCTTGCCACTTTCAAAGTGGTGACGCACCAATAATCCCGCATCCTCGAATTGGGTTAGTACGCGATAGACCGTTGCAAGTCCAACATCATCACCTGCATTGAGTAATACCTTATAAACGTCTTCTGCAGATAAGTGGCGTTCATCGCTTTTTTCAAAGAGCTCTAGTATTTTTAATCTAGGTAGTGTTGCTTTTAACCCAGCGTTTCTTAAATCTTTTTGATCATGCATTGTTTTACTCGTTTCTCGAACTTTTTAGTTTTAGGCTTTTCTCCATCGTGTTATATTAACGAGAATTCGGACATCTGTCTTCTTTAACGTATAAAACGATGAAAACTATGCATAATACTCTCAGATTTTCCACATTATTATTGGAATTATCTCTTGTCGGCTGCGGCAGCCGAGAGCGAAAGATTAAGCCCTATAAAATGGAGATACAGCAAGGAAATGTGAGCTTAAAGTCTGAATCTACGCAAGCAGCACCAGCTAGACAGGAAGCGGCAGATGATTCGCTACAAAATGAAGAGGGCCCAGGTTTGTTTGAGCGCACATTAGAAATGATAGGCTTTTAATCAGACATGAAAACGAAGGTCGTAATTACGGGCGTTTCTGGCCGCATGGGTGTTGCTTTGTTGGAAGGTGTTTTTGCAGATGATGCGCTAACCTTGCATGCGGCAATTGACCGTGCAGGCAGTGCTTTAGTGGGGCAAGATGCGGGTGCACAGTTTGGTGTAGAAACGGGTGTTAAAGTGACTAGCGATTTGGCTAGTGCGTTACAAGGTGCGGATGTTTTAATCGACTTCACTCGTCCTGAAGCGGCGATGCAATACTTGGCGGCTTGTCAGCAAGCTGATGTGAAAATGGTGATTGGCACCACTGGTTTTAGTGAGCAAGAAAAGTCTGCAATCGCTGCAGCAGCTAATAAAAATTCAGTTGTGTTTGCGCCAAATATGAGTGTTGGGGTGACGTTGTTGATTAACTTAGTTGAGCAAGCGGCAAAAGTACTTAATGAAGGCTATGACATTGAAGTGGTTGAGATGCATCATCGACATAAAGTTGATGCACCGTCTGGCACTGCTTTGCGTCTAGGTGAAGCTGCTGCACATGGATTAGGCCAAGAGTTGAAAGATTGTGCCGTATATGCGCGTGAAGGTGTGACGGGCGAACGTGAAGCTGGCAAGATTGGATTTGCTACGTTACGTGGCGGAGATGTTGTTGGCGACCATACCGTGATTTATGCGGGCACTGGCGAGCGGGTGGAGATTACGCATAAGGCAAGTAGCCGTGCTACTTTCGCACTTGGCGCACTTAGAGCTGCTAAATTTTTATCAAATAAACCAACTGGTTTATTTGATATGCGCGATGTGCTCGGTTTGAATTAACCTTAAGATGGTTATCATGTTGTGAGCGCGTCAGCCAAACATAGCCATTGGTTTTTGCTGGTGCTTTTTGCCATATTTACTCTCTTTTTTGTCTGGTCTGCAATCAATCCGTATGATAGACCTACTTGGTGGTTGGAAGTGTTGCCAACAATCATTGCCTTGCCAGTACTTTTGGTCACCTATAAAAGTTTCCCGCTGACACCGTTAGTGTATTGCTTAATATTAGCGCATGCGCTTATTTTGCTAATTGGTGGGCACTATACCTATGCTGAAGTACCTTTGTTTAGTTGGTTGCGCGATACGTTTGACTGGAGTCGTAACTATTACGATAGGCTTGGACATTTTGCACAAGGCTTTATTCCTGCAATGATTGTGCGAGAAATCCTATTACGTAAGCAGGTGGTGAATCAAAGTCCATAGTTATTTTTTATCGTATGTAGCATTTGTTTAAGCATTAGTGCCTGCTATGAGTTTATTGAGTGGTGGGTTGCTGTGGCTGCCGGCGGTACGGCTGAGGCATTCCTCGGTACGCAAGGAGATGTTTGGGATACGCAGTGGGATATGTTGACTGCTTTGATTGGCGCATTCTGTGCACAAATGTTTCTAAAGAGACGCCATAATCAACAGCTTGCTAAGCTTGAAAGGTAAGTCTAATTCCGCTATAATTCGGCAATTCTTGAAACGGGAAGAGTACACCACTTTTCCCGTTTTGCATGTCTAGCGCCAGCATTGACCATTCAGACCTGCAAAACGCGCGAAAAAAACGAAACTGAATATTTTAAGGAGTTACAATTGTCGCAAACACGCCCTGTAAAAAAGACACAAGCGATTTTGGTGTTGGCAGATGGAACAGTGTTTCGAGGTACTTCAATTGGCGCTTCAGGCCATACCGTTGGCGAGGTGGTTTTTAATACCTCAATGACGGGTTACCAAGAAATCCTCACAGACCCTTCATATACCGAACAAATTGTCACGCTCACTTATCCACATATTGGCAACACTGGCGTAAATAGTGAAGACGTAGAGTCTGGCAAGATCTGCGCATCCGGATTAGTGATTCGAGATTTGCCTTTATTAGCCAGCAACTTCCGTAGCGAACAAACGCTTTCTGCTTATTTAACGCAAAACAATATTGTTGCAATCGCGGATATTGATACGCGTAAATTGACGCGCGTGTTAAGAGAAAAAGGTGCGCAAGCAGGTTGTATTTTAGTTGGTGAAGATGCGGATAAAGCATTGTCGTTAGCACAAGCGTTTCCAGGCTTGGCTGGTATGGATTTAGCAAAAGTGGTGTCTTGTAAGTCTGCTTATGAATACACCGACGGAGAGTGGCAATTAGGTGAAGGCTTTGTTGCGCCAGAAAATAAAGTCTACCATGTGGTGGCTTTTGACTATGGCGTTAAACAGAACATTTTGCGTATGCTCGTTTCGCGCGGTTGCAAAGTGACCGTATTGCCTGCGCAAGCGACAGCAGAAGAAGCATTGAGCTACAAGCCTGATGGTATTTTTCTATCAAACGGGCCAGGCGATCCTGAGCCGTGTGATTATGCAATTAACACCATTAAAACTTTATTGAATAAAGCTCTGCCAGTTTTTGGTATTTGTTTGGGACATCAACTACTCGCTTTAGCAAGCGGTGCAAAAACAGTCAAAATGAAATTTGGTCATCATGGCGCCAATCATCCTGTGCAGGATGTTGACAACAAGCGTGTGTATATTACGAGTCAAAATCACGGTTTTGCCGTCGACCAAAACAGCTTACCTGCTAATGTAAAAGTAACACATGTTTCTTTATTCGATGGCAGTTTGCAAGGCATTGCACTCACAGACAAGCCTGCATTTAGTTTTCAAGGACATCCTGAGGCAAGTCCAGGACCAACAGAAATGTCTTATTTGTTTGACCGCTTCATTAGCATGATGCAAGAAAGGAAGGCTGGCTAATGGCTAAGCGTACAGATATTAAATCGATTTTAATTATTGGTGCAGGTCCAATTGTGATTGGACAAGCTTGTGAATTTGACTATTCAGGTGCGCAAGCGTGTAAAGCGCTACGTGAAGAAGGTTATCGTGTTATTTTGGTGAACTCTAATCCAGCAACGATTATGACGGACCCTGAAATGGCAGATGCAACCTATATCGAGCCAATTAGTTGGCGTGTGGTTGAGAAGATTATTGCCAAAGAGAAACCTGATGCATTGTTGCCAACCATGGGCGGTCAGACAGCACTGAATTGTGCTTTAGATTTAGATAAACATGGCGTACTCAAAAAATATAATGTTGAGTTAATTGGCGCTTCTAAAGAGGCCATTGATAAAGCGGAAGATCGCCAAAAGTTTAAAGAGGCGATGACCAAAATTGGTTTAGGATCAGCACGTTCAGCCATTGCGCACAGTATGGAAGAAGCGTTGCAAGTGCAAGCCAATATTGGCTTCCCAGCCATTATTCGTCCTTCATTTACTATGGGTGGTAGCGGTGGCGGTATTGCTTATAACCGTGAAGAGTTCGTTGAGATTTGTGAGCGTGGCCTAGAGGCTTCGCCAACCAATGAGTTGTTAATTGAAGAATCCATGCTCGGTTGGAAAGAGTATGAGATGGAAGTCGTTCGCGACTCTGCTGACAATTGCATTATCATTTGCTCGATTGAAAACTTAGACCCAATGGGCGTGCATACAGGCGACTCTATTACTGTTGCGCCAGCGCAGACATTAACGGATAAAGAGTATCAAATTATGCGTAACGCCTCTTTGGCTGTGTTGCGTGAAATTGGTGTTGATACGGGCGGTTCTAACGTACAGTTTGCGATTAATCCAGAAGATGGTCGCATGATTGTGATTGAGATGAACCCGCGTGTTTCACGTTCATCTGCGCTTGCCTCTAAAGCAACTGGCTTCCCAATTGCTAAAGTGGCAGCAAAATTAGCAGTTGGTTATACATTAGATGAGTTGAGAAACGATATTACAGGCGGTCAAACGCCAGCATCTTTTGAGCCTTCAATTGATTATGTCGTTACCAAGATTCCACGCTTTGCTTTCGAGAAATTTCCACAAGCCGATAGCCGCTTAACCACGCAGATGAAATCTGTAGGTGAGGTGATGGCGATTGGCGGTTGTTTCCAAGAGTCTTTCCAAAAAGCGCTGCGCGGCCTAGAGGTTGGTGTTAATGGCTTAGACCCATTAACCACAGATGTCGATGTGATTGCTAAAGAGCTTGGCGAGCCAAGGTCAGAGCGTATTTGGTATGTGGGCGATGCTTTTAGAATGGGCATGAGCGCGGAAGAGGTATTCAATATTAGTAAAATTGACCCTTGGTTCTTAGCGCAGATTGAAGACTTAATTAAGCAAGAAAAAGCACTAAGTGGTAAACATATTGCTGATTTAGATAAAGAGGCTTTATACCAACTTAAGCGTGCTGGCTTTTCTGATAAGCGCCTAGCTACGTTGTTAGATACAGACCAACATGCGGTGCGCGCTTATCGTCAAGCCTTGAATGTGCGACCTGTGTATAAACGTGTTGATACTTGTGCAGCTGAGTTTGCTACCAATACTGCTTATATGTACTCAACATACTCGGAAGAGTGCGAATCAAAGCCAAGCGATAAGAAAAAGATTATGGTGCTTGGCGGCGGTCCAAACCGAATTGGGCAAGGCATTGAGTTTGATTATTGCTGTGTGCATGCGGCTTTTGCTATGCGTGAAGATGGTTATGAAACCATCATGGTCAACTGTAACCCTGAAACGGTTTCTACCGATTACGACACTTCTGATCGTTTATATTTTGAGCCAGTTACCTTAGAAGATGTGCTTGAAATTGTGCATCTTGAAAAACCAGAAGGTGTGATTGTGCAGTACGGAGGCCAAACGCCATTGAAGCTAGCGCGTGCTTTAGAAAAAGCAGGGGTGCCTATTATTGGTACAACACCAGACGCGATTGATTGTGCAGAAGATCGTGAACGTTTCCAAAAAATGTTGAGTGAGTTGGGCCTTAAACAGCCGCCTAACCGTACCGCACGTGCGCCAGAAGAAGCAATTCGTTTGGCGGAAGAAATTGGTTATCCATTAGTCGTACGACCTAGTTATGTGCTTGGTGGGCGTGCAATGGAAATCGTGCAAGAGAAAAGCCAGCTTGAGCGCTATATGCGTGAAGCGGTTAAAGTATCGAATGATTCACCAGTATTACTTGATCGATTCTTAAATGATGCTTTAGAAATTGACGTAGATGCGATTTGTGATGGTGAAGAAGTTGTGATTGGCGGCATTATGCAACATATTGAACAGGCTGGCGTGCACTCAGGTGACTCTGCTTGCTCGTTACCGCCGTATAGTTTAAGTGATGCTTTGCAAGATGAACTGCGTAATCAAACCGTGATGATGGCAAAAGCTCTTGGCGTAAAAGGATTAATGAACGTACAGTTTGCCATTCAGGGCACAACGGTCTATGTATTAGAAGTTAATCCGCGTGCTTCACGTACCGTGCCATTTGTATCTAAAGCCTGTGGTTTGCAGTTAGCTAAAATTGCGGCCCGTTGTATGGCAGGACAAAGCTTGAAATCACAAGGCGTTACCAAAGAAGTGGTGCCACCTTATTTTTCAGTGAAAGAAGCGGTTTTCCCGTTTATTAAATTTCCAGGGGTCGATACCATCTTGGGCCCAGAAATGAAATCGACAGGTGAAGTCATGGGTGTTGGCAGCACGTTCGCCGAAGCCTTTGTTAAATCACAATTAGGTGCCTCAATTAAACTGCCACAAGGCGGTAAAGCTTTTATTAGTGTACGGAATGAAGATCATCAGAATGTGGTCGATATTGCGCAAGATTTACAAAAGCTTGGCTTTGAGTTGGTGGCGACAAAAGGCACAGCTAGAGCGTTAACTGATAATGGTTTGACGGTAAAAGCAGTGAATAAGGTGGCTGAAGGCCGTCCGCATGTGGTTGATATGATTAAGAACAATGAAATTGATTTTATTGTGAATGTGACTGAAGATAAAAAAGCAGTGGCTGATTCTTATGAGATTCGTCATAGTGCTTTACAAAATAAGGTCACGTATTACACGACATTGGCAGGCGCAAAAGCGGCTTGTATGGGCATGGCACATATGCAAGAGTTACAGGTGGAGTCTATCCAAGACTTGCACAAAAAGCTTGTGTAAACTAAACTATTTTTTCAGATTGATGACAAACCACGCTCGGGCGAGTGTGGTTTATTTTTTATAAAGGTTCGTTGTATGGCAGTTAATCAAATTCCAGTCACTTTACGTGGTGCAGGCTTACTCAAAGAGGAGTTGCTACGTTTAAGATCTGAAGATAGACCGAATGTTATTCAGGCGATTGCAGAGGCAAGAGCGCAAGGCGACTTGTCTGAAAATGCTGAATACGAAGCGGCGAAAGAAAAGCAAAGCTTTATTGAAGGCCGCATTGCAGAGTTGGAAAGCAAACTTTCCAATATGCAGGTCATTGATCCTACTGCGTTAAATGCAGAAGGTCGCGTTGTTTTTGGTGCAACCGTTCGCTTTGAAGATTTGGATACCAGTGATGTGAAAATCTATCAAATCGTTGGTGAAGATGAAGCGGATATTAAATCAGGAAAAATTTCGATTGCTTCCCCTATTGCACGCGCATTGATCGGGAAACATGAAGGTGATATTGCAGAAGTTTCTGCGCCAGGCGGAATTAAAGAATACGAAATCATTGAAGTGCTATACGTTTAAATTATGTTGCGTAAACTCACAGGACTTGTTATCACATTTTGGGTTGGCGGTCTTTGGATAACGGGACTAAGTGCCAGCATCTTGTTTGATACGATTAGTGACAGACAGTTGGCGGGCAGTGTTGCAGGACAATTATTTGAAATGGTGAGTTATATTGGCATTGCCAGTGGCTTATTGTTGTTAGCCCAACGCTTTGTTGAGTTTGGCATGCCAAGTCTTAAACAGCGTTATGTCTGGATAGTTGGTACCATGTTGTTATTGATTTTAGTCGGTTACTTTGGCATTCAATCGCATCTCGCACAGTTAAAAGCAGATGCTTTCCCAGTTGAAGTGATGCAAAGCGACTATGCCAAACAGTTTGCTATTTGGCATGGCATTTCTGGTGTGATTTATCTGATGGAATGCTTGCTGGGCGCGGCACTAGTGCTGATTAGCTGGCGGGAATAATACGTTAAAGTTTTGGAATATGAATTTTGTTTTTCTCTTTGATGGTTTCACTAGCACGGTAAATAACTAATTGTTTACCAATATGATGTACGGGAGTCGCATTAGTTGACTCACAGATAGACAAGTACATGGTTTTACGTGCTTCGCGGTCATCACCCGCTACTTTAATTTTAATCAACTCATGTGCGTTAAGGTTAACTTCAATTTCTTTAAGAATGTTTTCAGTTAAACCTTGATTGCCAATCATCACAACTGGACTGATATTGTGGGCTAGGCCGCGTAAATGACTGATTTGTTTTGGATTTAATTTCATGAATTGGCATGCTTTTTCGGGACTTTAGAAGGGATGGATTTTATCATGAATTCATATAATAAGACATGAAGCTCAGTAGTCGCAGTAAAGCTTGGATGCAAGAGCATTTGAATGATGAATATGTTAAACGTGCGCAAAAAGAAGGTTATCGTGCGCGTGCGGCTTATAAGTTAATTGAGATTGATGATAAAGATAAGCTGATTAAGCCAGGCATGACGGTCGTCGACTTAGGTTCGGCGCCAGGCAGTTGGTGCCAAGTAGTGCAGCAGCGATTAAAAGGTCAGGGGCGTATTATTGGTTTGGATTTATTGGACATGCACCCTATTGCAGGTGTAGAGTTTATCCAAGGTGATTTTCGCGAAGAGCAGGTGTTAAGATTGCTTGAAGAAAAGCTAAATAATAAACCGGTTGACCTTGTAATTGCCGATATGGCACCCAATATCAGTGGAGTAAAAGATGCTGATCAAGCGGGCGCGGTATATTTAACAGAGCTTGCATTGGATTTTAGTCAGCAATGGTTGAAACCTCATGGGAATTTTCTAGTCAAAGTTTTTATCGGTGCAGGATTTGACGATATTATTAAACGCATGCGCTCAGAGTTTGATAAAGTAGTAACAAGAAAACCCAAAGCCTCTAGAGGGCGTAGTAATGAAACTTATTTGCTCGGATTGGGCCGTAAGTAAGGTGTTTAGATACAGTAAGTTGGTGTGTGTTTGTGTTATCGCAAATAACAACCAAGTTTAAAAAGGAAAAAACTAGTGAATAATATCGCAAAAAATATTGCCATTTGGATTGCTGTTGCATTAATCCTCATGGCGGTTTTTCAGCAATTTGGCAGCCCTAATAAAGCGAGCTCACAGATTGTCTATTCACAATTCATGGAAAATGTGAAAAAAGGGCAAGTCCAGAAGGTGCAAATTGATGGACGTGTCATTACTGGTACGACCAGAGATAACACCACTTTTAGTACTTATGCGCCAAATGATTTATGGATGGTAAGCGACTTACTTAAATATAACGTCGAAGTCGAAGCAAAAGCAGAAGAAAAGCGCTCATTATTATTAGAAATTTTAATGTCATGGTTCCCTATGATATTGCTAATTGGCGTTTGGATTTTCTTTATGCGTCAAATGCAAGGTGGCGGCAAAGGTGGCGGCCCTTTCTCTTTTGGTAAGAGTAAAGCGCGTCAACTAGACGAAAGCAATAATCAAACAACATTTGCGGATGTGGCTGGTTGCGATGAAGCAAAAGAGGAAGTGACTGAGCTGGTTGATTTCTTACGCGACCCGACTAAGTTCCAAAAGCTAGGTGGGCGTATTCCACGTGGCGTATTAATGGTGGGTCCTCCAGGTACAGGTAAAACATTATTGGCGCGCGCAATTGCTGGTGAAGCCAAGGTTCCATTCTTTACTATTTCTGGTTCAGATTTTGTTGAGATGTTTGTTGGTGTTGGTGCATCTCGTGTACGTGACATGTTTGAAACTGCGAAGAAAAATTCACCATGCATTATCTTTATTGATGAGATTGATGCGGTTGGACGTAGCCGTGGATCTGGTACTGGCGGCGGTAATGATGAACGTGAACAGACACTCAACCAATTATTGGTTGAGATGGATGGTTTTGAAGCCAGCTCTGGTGTGATTGTAATTGCGGCGACTAACCGTGCCGATGTGCTAGATAAAGCTTTGCTTCGTCCAGGTCGTTTTGACCGTCAAGTTATGGTTGGTTTGCCTGATATTAAAGGCCGTGAGCAAATCTTATTGGTGCATATGCGTAAAGTGCCAATTGATCCTGATGTCAAAGCGGATATTTTAGCGCGAGGTACGCCGGGTATGAGCGGTGCAGACTTGGCTAACCTTGTGAACGAGGCAGCTTTATTTGCAGCGCGTCGAAATAAGCGCACAGTAGATATGCAAGATTTTGAGGACGCTAAAGATAAAATCTTTATGGGTCCAGAGCGCAAAACAATGGTGATGCGCGAGGAAGAACGTCGAAACACGGCTTATCATGAATCAGGTCATGCGGTGGTGGCTAAATTGTTACCTAAAGCAGATCCTGTGCATAAAGTAACGATTATGCCGCGCGGCTGGGCATTGGGTTTGACTTGGCAATTGCCAGAGTTTGATCGCATTAGTAATTACAAAGATAAAATGTTAGAAGAAATTTCTATCTTATTTGGCGGCCGAATTGCTGAAGAAGTCTTTGTTAATCAAATGTCGACTGGCGCATCTAATGATTTTGAACGTGCAACAAAATTAGCACGTGATATGGTGACTAAATACGGTATGAGTGATGCGCTAGGCACGATGGTTTACGCTGGTAGCGAGCAAGATTCTTTCTTTGGTAGCATGAGTTCTAAAACAGTTTCTGAAGCGACCCAACAAAAAGTAGATGCGGAAATTCGCCGTATTCTCGATGAGCAATATGCGATAGCGCGTAAATTAATTGAAGATAACCGTGACAAAGTTGAGGCGATGACGGCAGCTTTAATGGAGTTTGAAACGATCGATGCTGATCAAATCAATGACATTATGGCTGGTATTCCAGTACGTCAACCTAAGCCTAAGCAACCAACGGTAAAGCCGAAAGATAGCGGTGGTGGAAGCGCTACAGTTAATCCTAAACCGCAACCAACTGCAAAAAAAGAATAAGCTTAGTTACCACATCAAGCTTAGGTTAAAATAAGGGGCTGACTAACTAAATTAGTCAGCCCCTTATACTTTTATGATGCTACATTGCGGACAATTTAAGTTAGATTTAACCAGACCTCGTGTTATGGGTATTCTTAACGTGACGCCTGATTCATTTTCCGATGGCGGTCACTATTCACAGGTCAATGCGGCGGTACAACATGCGCTCAGTTTAATTGATGAAGGTGTTGATATTTTGGATATCGGTGGCGAGTCGACACGACCGAATGCCGCGCCAGTTACTTTAGCACAAGAGTTAGACCGCGTGATTCCCGTGATAGAGGCGCTGGTCGCACATCAAATTAATGTCCCTATCTCAATCGATACTTATAAGCCAGCTGTGATGCGCGCTGCAATTGCAGCTGGCGCTAGTCTTGTGAACGATGTTAGTGCTCTGCAAGAAGAAGGTGCGATAGCGGCAGTCGCAGATTCCGATGTTGGCGTATGCTTAATGCATATGCAAGGCACACCACAAACCATGCAAGATAATCCACATTACGTTGATGTTGTGGAAGAGGTTTCTGCGTTTTTATCTGAGCGAGTATCAGTGTGTCAACAAGCAGGCATTGCAAGCAATCGATTGCTGATTGACCCTGGCTTTGGCTTTGGTAAAACGCGTGTGCATAATATTACCTTGATACAACGACTTGATGCCTTAACGCAATTAAACTTACCAATATTAGTTGGTTTATCTCGAAAGTCCGTTTTAGGACAGGTGACAGGCCATGATGTGGATGCACGATTATATGCGAGTGTAGCTGCTGCAGTTATTTCTGTAATGAAGGGCGCTCATATCGTCCGTGTACATGATGTGAAAGCGACGGTTGAGGCGCTGAAAGTGCTTGCTGCCATTGCTCCAATATAGGATAAAGCTGTTCATTTTGGTTGTATGATTTAATCAGTAAAAAATAAATTAAAAACGAGAAAGTGTTAGACATGGCAAAAAAATATTTTGGGACGGATGGAATTCGAGGGAAAGTGGGGGAGCATCCGATTACGCCTGAATTTGTGATGCGCTTAGGTTATGCAGCTGGCCGCGTGTTTGTTGGCTTGCAGCAAGGTAGCTTAGCAAAGGGCGCTCATCCAACCGTATTAATTGGTAAAGACTCACGTATTTCTGGCTATATGTTAGAAGCCGCTTTAGAAGCTGGACTGACGGCTGCTGGCGTGAATGCCATGTTAACAGGCCCAATGCCAACACCTGCGATTGCCTATCTGACACGCGCTTTACGTGCGCAAGCGGGTATCGTGATTTCCGCATCACACAATCCATATAATGATAATGGCATTAAGTTCTTTTCCAGCGAGGGTGAAAAGTTGGGTGATGAAATTGAGCATGCGATTGAGGCGGAACTAGAGAAGCCAATGCAAGTGATGGAATCATCTAAATTAGGTAAAGCAAAGCGAATCGACGATGCAGCTGGTCGATATATTGAATTCTGCAAAAGCACGTTTCCTAATAATATGGATTTGCGTGGTTTAAAAATCGTGCTGGATTGTGCGCATGGCGCGACTTATCACGTTGCGCCACCAGTGTTTCATGAGCTCGGTGCTGAAGTGATTGCGATTGGTAATCAACCTGATGGATTAAATATTAATTTAAACGTAGGTTCTACCCATCCACAAGCTTTGCAAAAAGCAGTTGTTGAGCACCAAGCCGATATGGGCATTGCTTTTGATGGAGATGGCGACCGTGTATTAATGGTTGATGCGAATGGGCAGATATTAGATGGTGACCAATTACTTTATATCATTGCTTTAGGTTTATATGCCAAAGGCAAACTCAAAGGCGGCGTGGCGGGTACATTGATGACTAATCTTGCCTTAGAGCATGCGTTGCAAAAACATCAAATTCCATTTGGTCGTGCCAATGTGGGCGATCGTTATGTGTTGGAATTGTTGAAAGAAAAAAATTGGCAACTCGGTGGTGAAAATTCAGGCCATATTCTCACATTGGATAAACATACCAGTGGTGATGCGATTATTGCTGCTTTGCAAGTTTTACATGCGCTTAAACGCAGTGGCAAAACCTTGGCGCAAATGGGTGAAGCATTACCGTTATATCCGCAAGTATTAATTAATGTAACGACTAAGAAAAAACTTGATTTACAACTGCCTGCTATTCAAGCTGCGGTTAAACAAGCTGAAGATGAGTTGAAGAACGCAGGTCGTGTACTATTGCGCGCATCTGGAACAGAGCCAAAAATTCGTGTCATGGTAGAAGGTCAAGATGCCGTGTTAGTGCAACAGTTAGCAGCGCGGATAGCAGGTGTTGTCGAGGCGCAGAGCCAATAAAAACGATATAAACTATTGTTTAATAAAGGTTATATTTATTTTCTGATAATAAAACATTCATTCTAGCTTCATCAACTTGTCATATAAGAAGCGCATTCTGCCAGCATAAACAATTGTAACTGGAGATTGTGATGTCAAACAAAATGCGCTTATACCTTACACGAATGAATCATTTTGATAGTGCTTTATGCATCAAGCTGAGCCACGCCAGCCAATATACTTTCATCCGCGATTGGTTTAGATTAATGAGCCGTTTAGGCGATGGTGTATTTTGGTACACCATGTTACTAGGCATTATCTTCATGCAAGGCGAATCTGCGTGGATGCCAGTTTTACATATTGTTATTACAGGCTTGATGGGTACTTTGGTTTATAAATGGTTAAAAGGTAAAACTTTACGACCAAGACCTTACCAAGTATTACAAGATGTTTGGCTAACGGGTAAACCACTAGATTATTTCAGTTTTCCATCTGGCCATACGCTACATGCGGTAACATTTACCTGCATGACCTTAGCTTACTTTCCGTCACTCGCTTTACTGGTGATTCCATTTAGCATGATGGTTGCGATGTCGCGCGTTGTACTTGGATTGCACTATCCGAGTGATGTGTTAGCAGGGGCTGTCATCGGTGTTGCACTATCATTAATTTCAATGAATATTATTTTATAGCAGCCCCAATCGATAAAAAGGTGATGCAATTGCATCACCTTTTTAATTTAGCCTTCAACTAATGGATTAATGTTAAATGCTGTAGTAGCGAATTGGTTCTGAATGATCCATATGCAGCGTTGCTAAACAATGTTCGCGCCACATTAACACACGTGATAAGTCATCAATCGCTGTGCGCTCAGGCTGCCAATTGGGTAGCTGGCCGTTCAGAATTTTATGAA
The DNA here is from genome assembly GCA_022599515.1 of Betaproteobacteria bacterium. Taxonomy (GTDB): domain Bacteria; phylum Pseudomonadota; class Gammaproteobacteria; order Burkholderiales; family Methylophilaceae. The sequence goes on along the minus strand of JAHZMC010000041.1, from coordinate 8,880 downwards.
AGTCTTTCAGTGCCTCTTCTGTTTGGTTAATGTAGTAATCAAAATGTTTATGTTTTTGATTATTATTAAAATGGATAAATTGATGAATAATATTAGGTAGCTTGACTGCCCGTAATAGGCGGTCAGCGTAAGCTAAAGTCCGTAGTTTTTTATTGATTAAGCGTTGCGGATGATCAAAACAGGGGGCGATAAAGTGGCTAATCATGTGTGCATGTTTAGACAACAACTGACCAGGTGTCCGCTGAAGCGATTGCTGAATATGCACATCCATCGCCCACTCTGCAGCAATGTGGGTGAAGATGCTTTCATGTTCCCAAAGTGCTTCATGTGCTGGAACAAAGTGATTGTGTGCAATAACGTCGACATAAAGATGACTGGCGTAACCGATGGCAATCGCCGTTTCTTCATCAGTCGCCGCATTTTTAATCAAATACTCTGCTTTTTGCCATTGATGGGTGGTTTTGAATTTTTTAGAAATGACTGCCAAATCAGGCAAACAGGCGCCCGCCATCACCAGCTCAGGAAAGCGCTTAATCGCCTCTCTAAAACGCTTATCCAACAGAGGCGAAGCAATAAAAAGGGACTGTGCAAAATAGACATGGGTGTATAAGCCCCAAGCATTAGCATCAAGTGAATAAATGGTGAGCGGTAAGCACCACCAAAAGCCGTTCAAAAGTTTGCGACTGTTCATGGCGCTAATTTGACATGGTTTTGTGAAGCTTAAATGACAGAACTTCAAGTTCTTAACAAATAATTGTCATATTCATTAAATTGTCATAATGCAACGATACTATCGTTTTACATTGTTTAAATAATACGAGTTATACATGAAAATACTTTTCATATCAGATGTTTACTTCCCACGGGTGAACGGCGTTTCAACTTCAATCAAAACGTTTATTAATCAATTACAACTGCTTGGGCATCATGTCGATTTAATTGCGCCTGATTATGGTGATGGACATCATGCGGATGCCGCTAACATTAAACGCATTCCCGCTAGAAGTATTTATTTTGATCCTGAAGATCGTTTAATGAAATATGGCGCGGCTTTAAAACTGCTGCCTGAACTGAAAAAAGAAAAGTATGACATTATTCATATTAATACGCCTTTTGTTGCGCATTATTTAGGGCTTAAGTTAGCGAAGCTATTGCATATTCCCTGCGTTGAAACCTATCACACTTTTTTTGAAGATTATCTGCATCATTACTTGCCTTGGATTCCACAAGGCATGGCAAGAAGTCTTGCCCGCACAGTTTCTAAAAAGCAATGTAATGCGGTGAATGCTATTGTTGTTCCATCGCAGCCGATGTTAGATGTGTTGAGAGTGTATGGCGTTAGTAGCAGCGCTAATGTGATTCCCACAGGCTTACAAGAAGGCAGTTTTGCTGAGTCAGATGGGTTAGCATTTAAGAAAAAACATGGCATTGAGAATAAACGACCAATGTTGCTTTATGTAGGGCGCGTTGCATTTGAGAAAAACATTCCCTTTTTATTTGAAATGACCAAGGTGCTCGCTGAACGTCATCCGAATGTGCTACTCGTCGTAGCAGGAGAAGGGCCTGCAGAAAAATCTCTGCATCAACTAGCAATTACGTTAAAGATTGAAGATAACGTTAAGTTTATTGGCTATTTAGATCGTGATACCGAATTAAATGCTTGCTATAAATCAGCTGATGTTTTTGTATTTTCATCAAAAAGTGAAACGCAAGGATTGGTATTATTAGAGGCTATGGCTCAAGGCACCCCTGTGGTTGGTATTGCTGAATTAGGAACAGCCTCTATTTTGCATGAAGGGCAAGGTGCATTGATTGCAACTGAAAATGCAGTTGAGTTTTCCGATAAAGTCGCTTCTTTGATTGAAGATCATTCCAAACGAGACTTGCTGAGTCAAAAAGCAAAAGACTATGCTTTTTGTGTGTGGTCAGCTGATGTACAAGCCCAGCGCATGGTCAATTTTTATCAAAAAACAATCGAGCAATATCAATTTAAAAAGTCATCGCTACCTTATGTGACATTAACTGACTAATGAAGCGATTACTTTTTTAGGTATTTTTTGATTTTGACGCATCAGGTTTATTTCTAATATGCTATAAATGCATTATGGAAAATAATACGATAAGCGCAGAAACGCTGCTGGCGGCGGTTGATTTAGGCTCAAATAGTTTTAGGTTAGAAATCGCACATTATGTTGGCGGGCAAATACAACGGGTGGACTATATTAAAGAAGCCGTTAGGCAAGGCGGTGATTTAGATGAAAATCGTAATTTAAACGCAGCTGCGCTAGAGCGCGGCGTGAAATGTTTAGAGCGATTTGGCGAGGCGTTAAAAGGTTTCCCTGCACAAAATGTGCGAGCAGTAGCAACACAAACACTAAGAGAAGCGCGTAATAGAGATTTTTTTATTGGCATAGCGCAAAAAGCGCTTGGCTACAATATTGAAGTCATCTCAGGTGTGGAAGAGGCTAGACTAATTTATCAAGGTGTCAGTCACTTTTTACCACAGACAGATGAGCGCCGCCTGGTGATTGATATTGGTGGACGCTCAACTGAGTTTGTATTAGGGCAGCACTTTGATGCATTAAATACAGAGTCACTACGCGTTGGTTCTGTTGCATGGTCATTGAAATATTTTCCTGATGGAGAGCTCTCTGAAAAGAATTTAAAACGTGCTGAAGTAGCGGCTAAGTCATTTTTAGATGTGATTACCCGCACTTATGCACCTAAATATTGGGATGTGGCTTATGGTGCATCTGGCACCGTTGGCGCTGTTGGTGATGTGCTAGCACTGGCTGGCTTCAAAGAAGGCGTGATTACAAAAGACGGCTTAGATTGGTTACGTAAGGAATTAATCAAAGCCAAAACTGCCAGCCGTCTAAAAATAGATGGTTTGAAAGAAGAGCGTAATGCCGTCATTGGCGGTGGATTAAGTGTATTGCGTGCAGTGTTTGATATTTTAAAAATAGAAACCCTGCATGTGGCGCGCGGTGCACTGCGACATGGTTTATTTTATGATATGGCAGCAGAAGCGAGAGATGGCTTGGTCTATACCAAGGATGCTTCTGTTAACTTGTTGTTAAAGCGGTTTCCTGTGGATACCAAGCATGCAGAGCATGTAAACGAAGCGGCTCTTAATTTGTTTGATCGCGTAACAGAGAACTTAAATCTTAAAAAAAGTGAGATTAAAGAGCAGCGCAGGTTGCTGAGCTGGGCGGCGCAGTGTCATGAAATTGGTGCGGTAATCTCACATGGTGCTTCTCATGTACATGGCGCTTATATTTTAGATCACACCGAGTTAATGGGATTTTCTCAGAGTGATTTGCATCATTTGAGTTTGCTAGTATTAGCCCAGAGAGGCAAACTTAAAAAATTAGATTTAACGTTGGTGGATGAGCGATTAATCATTTCATTAGCTTGTTTGCGTCTCGCGATTATTCTGTGTCATTCGCGTAATAAACCAACGCTGAGTGGTATTGAAAACTTGCAATTTAACGCAGATAAAATGGCGCTAACAGTCTCAGAAAACTGGTTAGACTCACATCCGCAATCAGCCTATTTATTAGAAGAAGAAGTGATTGCGTGGAAAAAGGTCAATTGGAGTTTAGTGATAGTAACAAAAGGAAAATAGTAGGCAGTGAATAGAGTCGGGTGAGGTTATTTAATGATTGATATTAAGGAGCGTAGCAATGACGATTGAACAAAAGGTAGCACCTAAAGCAATTCCATCAAAAGCGTCTAATCCGACAGCAAAGCGAACTGCAGCAACTAGAAAGCCGCCGGCTAAGCGTACAACGACTATAAAGACACCTGTTGCTACTGCACTAGCGTTAGAAAAAAAAGCAGCAGAACAAGAGGTGATTGCAGCTAAAGCAGTTAAATCAGGTAAAGTGAAAATGGAACGCGATAGTTTCACCATGCCTAGAGATGAGTATGCACAATTAGCTGCGTTAAAGGCTCGTTTATTAGCACTAGGTCAGCCAGCAAAGAAGAGCGAGTTGTTACGCGCGGGTATTAAGCTATTAGCGGCCATGACCGATTTACGTTTAAAAAAAGCAATGGCTGACGTACCTGTTATAAAAACAGGCCGGCCAAAGAAAAAGAAATAAAAGATACAGCGGTGTTTTGGTTAGCGATTCTTTTGTAAAAGTATCGTTTGTGCTGAAGTCGGGGTTGTCAACTCGCTGCTATCGGTATTCTGGACAAGTTGGTAGCTACCATCGTTAGTTAATGCCCAGGCATCAACATTATCTTGTAAATAAGGCGTGAAGCATTCGTCCACAATGCGTTTTTGCATGTCTGTATCTAAAATCGGCCATGCAATTTCTACACGTCTAAGCATGTTGCGCGACATCCAATCAGCACTGGCTAGCCAAAGCTTCACTTTGCCATCAATATCGAAATAAAACGCGCGAGAGTGCTCAAGGAAGCGCCCTACAATAGAACGAACATGAATGCGGTCATGTAAATCTTTTGCTCCGGGCGGTAATATACAGGCGCTACGTACAATCAAATCAATTGTTGCGCCTTTTTTTGCTGCTCTCATGAGCGCTAGCACGAGTGCTTCGTCGGTCAGTGAGTTAGTCTTGATGATGATTTTCGCTGTTTTGCCTTTCGCCGCCGCATTGCCTGCTGCATTAATATATCGTAGCATGGTGCTGTGCAAGGTGAAAGGTGAAGCCAGCAATTTACGCATCTTAGGCAGCGGAAGTTCGCTGGTTAAATGTCTAAACAATTGCTCTATTTCTCTAGTGATAGTAAGGTCACTGGTCAGCATGCTGAGGTCGGTATAGAGTTTTGCAGTTTTTGGATTGTAATTGCCAGTAGAAACATGCGCATAACGCTTAATTGCACGGCCTTCTCGGCGCATAATCAGTAGCATTTTTGCATGCGTTTTTAAGCCAACAATACCATACACAACTTGTGCGCCAATCGACTCTAATGCTTCTGCCCAGTTGATATTCGCTTCCTCATCAAAGCGTGCTTTTAACTCAACCACCACTAGCACTTCTTTGCCACGTTGTACGGCTGTTTGTAACAAGTTGAGAATGCGTGGATCTGAACCTGCACGATAAATGGTTTGATGAATAGCCAGTACGTCTGGGTCATGCACAGCTTCTTGCAGCAATTGAATAACAGCTTCAAAACTTTCAAACGGTTGATGAATCAACACATCACGCTTTTTTAATTGTGAAAACATCGACTTGTTCGCCGCTAAACCTTTAGGCCATGCTGGCGTAAAAGTTGGGAATAATAATTTTGCATCACCAGCTAAATCAGGTAATTGAATCAGTCTACCAAGGTTGACTGGCCCATTCACTTTATACAAAGCAGAGGGGGGTAAAGCGAACTGTTCTAATAAAAAGGTTGATAATGATTCATCACAATCTATTGTGACTTCCAAGCGTACTGGTTCGCCATAAGGGCGGAATGCGAGCTCTTCGCGTAATGCCGTACGTAAATTACTCACGTCATCTTCCACATCTAAATCTGAGTTTCTAGTGACTCGAAATTGAGAGAAATTAATGATTTTTGCACCTTGGAAAAGGTCAGGCAAATGTGCACGAATAATACTAGTGAGTGACACAAAGCATTGTTGTTTTTTGCTTAGACGAGAAGGGAGCTTGGTCACCCTCGGAAGTACACGTGGTACACGTACAATCGCGATTGATGGCGTTGGCTTTGCTTTGCTTTCGAGTTGAACAATAAAGTGCAACGCTTTGTTAGCTACTTGTGGAAAAGGATGCGACGGGTCCAGTGCAATTGGCAGTAGCAATGGTTTGACATCTGCTTGAAAATATTGGGCAACCCACTTTTTTTGTTCAGGGGTGCGCAAGTGACTAGAAACTAACGATACACCTTGTTTCTCTAATGCCGGCATCAGCTCATGTTCAAATAAATGGTATTGTTTTGCGACCAGAGCATGGGCTTTTTGTGAAATAGCTTCGTAAGTTTCAGCATTGAAATTAGCATTTGATATGCCGTTTTGTATTGCTTCTAGTTGATCTGCCATACGAACTTCAAAGAACTCATCTAGATTAGAAGCAACAATACATAAAAAACGTAAACGCTCCAATAGTGGGTAATCTTCTCGCTGTGCTAGCGACAAAACACGCTCATTAAAACTTAAAATGCTTAAGTCACGGTTTAGTAGGGTAGAAACGGTTTTTTTCATTGTATTTACAATATAAAAAATAATGGGTTGAGATACATGTTGATTGCTAGTTTGACTTAGTATTAGTCGTCTAATGGTTAATTTTTCGCTTATTAAGGCGCAATCTAATCGCTGTTGAATCGTTTGAGCAATGCTACAAATATAGTCGATTAAAAAACAGGCCTTGGATGCTAGTACACCCAAGGCCTTAATATGCAAAATCAATCAATGTTTAGATTTAGCTCTCATCGGCTAGGTGACGTATATCGCGGCCTTCAACAATATAAATCACTTGTTCAGCAAGGTTTTTTGCATGGTCGCCTATGCGTTCGATAGCGCGCGCAATCGTGATGATGTCAAGCGCCGTTGTAATGGTGCGTGGATCTTCCATCATGAAAGTGATTAACTGTCTAATGATTGATTTAAACTCTTTATCAAGTGCGTCATCCGTTTCAATTACTGCCCTTGCTTCATCTGCATCGAGTCGTGCAAATGTATCTAATGCACTTCTAATTTGTGCACTTGCCGCTTGTGCTAAATGTCTAACATCAGTTGTTGCTTTAAGCACATTGACATCGCGCTCTTGAATACGGCGAATGCTTTTTGCCATCTTTTTCACTTCATCACCAGAACGCTCAAGGTCTGTCACCATTTTACTAATCGACATCACAAGACGTAAATCAGAAGCAGTTGGCTGACGTTTAGCGATGATATGAATGCAATCATCATCAATTGATTTTTCAAAAGCATTTACATCAGAATCATTCTCTAATACATCTAAAACTACCTCGATGTTGTTATCAGCAAATGCTTTAGTGGCCATATTGATTTGAGATTCAACTAGACCGCCCATTTCAAGCACTTTGCTACGCAAGCGCTCTAAGTCTGCATCAAACTGGGTCGAAAGGTGTGTGTTTTCGTTCATTTATAATCCTAACTGATCCGATAGTTGTTTAATTTAGCTAGATGTTTAATTTAGCTGATTCTGCCAGTAATGTAATCTTCAGTACGCTTATCGTTTGGCTTGATGAAGATATCGTTTGTATTGTTGAATTCAATCAACTCACCTAAGTACATGTAGGCTGTGTAATCAGAAACACGTGCTGCTTGCTGCATATTGTGCGTTACGATAACAATCGTGTATTCCTTTTTCAATTCATGAATCAGTTCTTCAACACGCGCTGTAGAAATCGGATCTAGCGCAGAACAAGGTTCATCTAACAGTAACACATTGGGTTTAACTGCAACACAGCGAGCAATGCATAAGCGTTGTTGCTGACCACCAGATAGACTACCACCACTTTGGTTTAGTTTGTCTTTTACTTCAGTCCATAATGCTGCTTTTTTTAATGCCCACTCAACACGGTCATCCATTTCACGTTTAGACAAGTTCTCGTATAACTTAACACCGAATGCGATATTGTCATAAATTGACATTGGGAACGGTGTTGGTTTTTGGAATACCATACCGACTTTTGCACGCAGCAAATTGATATCTTGTCCTTTATCATGGATGTTACTCCCGTCAAGCAAGATTTCTCCTTCAACGCGTTGTTTAGGATAAAGCTCATACATGCGGTTAAAGGTTCGGAGTAACGTTGATTTTCCGCAACCAGATGGACCGATAAACGCGGTTACTTTACTGGCAGGAATACTCAAATTCACATTTTTTAAGGCATGGAATTTGCCGTAATAAAAGTCTAAATTATTCGTTTTAATTTTCGACTGTAAGGTTTCTGTAGTCATTAGTTATAATCCCAAATTAACGTTGTACTTGTTCTTGACGGAAAACTGTTCGAGCTAAAATATTTAAGCCTAGAACAAATAAAGTAATAATCAGTGCGCCAGCCCATGCTAAGTGTTGCCAATCATCGTATGGACTTAATGCAAATTGGTAAATCACAACCGCGATGCTGGCCATTGGTTTCGCCATATCTGCATTCCAGAACTGGTTGTTCAGTGCAGTAAATAGCAGTGGTGCAGTTTCGCCACTAATGCGTGCCACGCCTAACAATAAGCCAGTTAAAATACCTGCTTTTGCTGAGCGATAAACCACAATCGTAATCACTTTCCAATATGGCGCACCTAATGCCGCCGCCGCTTCACGCAATGCGCTCGGCACTAACAGCATCATGTTCTCAGTGGTTCTCACCACAACTGGAATCACGATGAGTGATAATGCAATTGCACCAGCCCAGCCAGAAAAGTGACCAACGCGATGCACAGCAATTTCATAAACAAACAAACCAATGACAATAGATGGTGCTGATAAAAGAATGTCATTAATAAAGCGTGTTGTTGGTGCTAGCCAGCCTGTTTTGCCATATTCAGCTAAGTAAGTGCCTGCTAAGATGCCGACTGGTGTGCCGATTAAAGTAGCAAACACCACCATCATTAAGCTACCAAATATTGCGTTGGATAAACCGCCTGCTCCGCCTGGCGGAGGTGTGCTCTCTGTAAACACAGCAGTGCTTAAATATTGAAAACCATTACTAAATAAAGTAAACAATATCCAAGCGAGAAAAAAGAGTGCAATGACAACGGTCACCATTGATAGTGTCATTGCAACTTGATTGAATAGCTTACGTTTTTTATAACGCGTGTTGTTAAATTCCATCATGATTGTTTACCTTCCTGCTTAGAAAGACGAAGCAAGAGTAATTTAGAGAGTGCCAGCACAATAAATGTGATGATAAATAGGGTTAAGCCTAATGCGATGAGGGAGATCG
>JAHZMC010000040.1 GCA_022599515.1 Betaproteobacteria bacterium | reverse complement strand
GTGTTAAGAATCATCTTAACACTCTTTTTAGATGTTGGCGGAGCGGACGGGACTCGAACCCGCGACCCCCGGCGTGACAGGCCGGTATTCTAACCAACTGAACTACCGCTCCAGTTAACTTTTATTACAACTGACTAGTTAAAGTCAAAAATAAAGAGTGCTTTTAAGCACTCTTTATTGTTTAAGGCAAATATACGTAAGCGTTGGTGGGTGCTAACGGGGTCGAACCGCTGACATTCGCCTTGTAAGGGCGACGCTCTACCAACTGAGCTAAGCACCCTGCGTCACTTTAATAATATTTCCATAAAACTAGCAGTGCTATTTGGCTAGGTATGCCTAACCAAATAAGTCCGCTAGTTTACCGCATCTTTAAGCGCTTTACCAGCTCTGAATTTAGGTGAATTTGCGGCACTAATTTGAATCGTTGCACCCGTGCGAGGATTACGGCCACTACGTGCAGCACGCTTACCTACATAAAACGTACCAAAGCCGATTAAAGTGACTAAGTCACCTTTTTCCAAGGACTTAGCAATTGCATCTGTTGTTGCATCTAATGCACGTCCAGCAGCTGCTTTAGAAATATCTGCTGACTTTGCAATCTGATCGATTAATTCTGATTTGTTCACGTGTAATCCCCTATTAGATTATTAAGAAGCAGGCTCAGCCTGTTGTATCTTTATATCAAGCGACAAAAGTCCCTGTCAAGCTGTTTACACGCATTTTGCATCATTATTTAACTAAACAAACAGAATTTCTGACTAATTAATGGGTAATTGCTGCTTTAGGGTCTTTATCTGCCTCCGCGACAGCGGTTGGCACTTCTTTTTCATCTTCACTTAACGGCTTAGGCATTTTCTCTAATGCATATTCCAATACTTGATCAATCCATTTAACTGGGTGTATGTTTAAGTGATTTTTGATATTCTCAGGAATTTCTGTTAAATCTTTTACATTCGCTTCTGGAATCAATACCGTTTGAATGCCGCCACGATGTGCCGCTAATAGCTTTTCTTTCAATCCACCAATTGGCAACACTTCGCCACGCAGTGTAATTTCACCCGTCATTGCCACATCTGCGCGCGCTGGAATATTAGTTAAAGCAGAAACCAAGGCTGTCGTTAATCCAATACCTGCACTAGGGCCATCTTTTGGTGTCGCGCCTTCTGGTAAATGAATATGAATATCTTTCTTTTCATAGAAGTCTTCTGCTATTCCTAAGCGGCTGGCGCGACTACGCACCACACTCATAGCCGCTTCTAGCGACTCTTGCATAACATCACCAAGTTTACCCGTCTTAATCATCTTACCTTTACCTGGCAAGACAACGGTTTCTATCGTCAATAATTCACCGCCGACTGAAGTCCAAGCCAAGCCAGTGACCTGACCTATTTGATTTTCTTTTGCCGCAACACCGAAGTCATAGCGATAAACACCAAGATATTCATCAATATTTTCAACTGTAATTTCTATTTTTGTAACTGGAGTTAGATCAACGCCATCGTCTGCGCGTTGAAATTTTTTCGCGTCTGTTTTGCTTTGTAATAAAGCTTTCACCACTTTACGACACAGCTTAGCCAACTCTTGTTCCAAACGCCTTACGCCTGCTTCTCGTGTGTAATATTGCACAATATGACGAATCACTTTTTCATCAATATCAATCTCAGTTGAATTTAAACCGTGTGCTTTTAACTGTTTAGGCAATAAATAGCGCTCTGCAATATTGACCTTTTCATCTTCAGTATATCCAGCGAGTCGAATAATTTCCATACGATCTAATAACGGTGCAGGAATATTCATACTGTTGGCCGTTGCAACAAACATGACGTCAGATAAATCGTACTCTACTTCAGCATAATGATCTGCAAAAGTGTGATTCTGTTCAGGATCAAGTACTTCCAATAATGCAGAAGACGGATCTCCACGCATATCTTGACCCATTTTATCCACTTCATCTAAAAGAAATAATGGGTTTTTAACGCCGACTTTCGTCATGCTTTGCAATACTTTGCCTGGCATTGAGCCAATATAAGTCCGACGATGTCCGCGAATTTCTGATTCGTCACGCACACCACCCAAGGCCATACGAATAAATTTACGATTAACCGCTTTAGCAATACTTTGACCTAAAGATGTTTTACCAACACCTGGCGGACCAACCAAACATAAAATAGGCGCTTTCACTTTGCCAACACGTTGTTGCACAGCCAAGTACTCAACGATACGCTCTTTTACTTTTTCTAGACCATAGTGATCCGCATCTAAAATTTGTTCTGCTATAGACAAATCACGGCTGATTTTCGTTTTCTTTTTCCAAGGCAGGCTTACTAAAGTGTCAATATAGTTACGAACGACAGAAGCTTCAGCAGACATTGGTGACATTAATTTAAGCTTTTTAAGCTCAGCATTCACCTTTGCTAACGCTTCTTTTGTCATGCCAGCAGATTTAATGCGCGCTTCTAGGGCTTCTATCTCAGCATTATCATCTTGCTCACCAAGCTCTTTTTGAATGGCTTTCACTTGTTCATTCAAATAATACTCACGTTGGCTTTTTTCCATTTGGCGTTTAACACGACCGCGGATGCGTTTTTCCACTTGCAGGATATCAATTTCTGATTCCATTAAATGCAGCAGGTGTTCCAATCGTTCAGTAACACTGAGCATTTCTAATACATTTTGCTTCTCTTCTAACTTTAATGTTAAATGTGCAGAAATCGTATCTGCCAAGCGCCCTGCTTCGTTAATGGTAGCCAGCGAGGTAAGTATCTCTGGTGGAATCTTTTTATTTAGCTTAACGTATTGGTCAAACTGCGTCATCACAGTTCGCATTAACGCTTCTACTTCATTATCATTTTCGTCTTCTTGCTCAATTGTTTCTGGCTTAGCCCAAAAGCTGCCATCAATTTCCTCAAACTCAGAAACGCGAACACGATGTAAACCTTCCACCAGAACCTTAACCGTGCCATCAGGTAATTTAAGCATTTGCAATACGGTAGCGATAGTACCAATTTCATATACATCATCGGCATCTGGCTCATCTTTCGTTGCTGATTTCTGAGCGACAAGCATGATTTTTTTATCTGTATCAGAAGCAATTTCAAGTGCTTTTACTGATTTATCTCTACCGACAAATAATGGAATGACTAGATGTGGATAGACCACCACATCGCGCAGAGGCAACAAAGGCATTTTGCCGTTTGTTGATGTATTTTTTTTTGACACATCTGTCAGTGTTGGTTCAGTCATAGTTACCTTAAATTTCACACGGGCTTATCTACCCTATGTCATTAGAATGGGACCATTCTTTGGTAGTTCAAGAGCAAGCGATAATTAAAGTATTAATTACTACAAGACACATTAGTATTTATATCTTCTATGAGCCACTCAATTAAGATTGAAAATAGCTAATAAAAAATAATTGTTTGTTAGCTTGCTTTTTCTGAGAGTTTTGGAGAGTCTTCAAAGATCATTTTTGGCATCGCGCCGTTTGTCACGACGTCTTCATCAATCACAACTTTCGATAAATTTTCCATTGAAGGGATATCATACATCACATCTAGCAATGTCTGTTCCAGGATAGATCGAAGGCCACGAGCACCAGTCTTGCGCTCAAGTGCTTTTTTGGCAACTGATTTTAATGCCGACTCTTTAAACTCAAGCTCAACGCCTTCCATTTTAAACAGCTTTGCGTATTGTTTGGTCAGTGCATTCTTTGGTTGCGTTAATATCGTCATCAGCGCTTCTTCATCAAGCGATTCCAATGTTGCAACAACTGGTAAGCGACCAATAAATTCAGGAATTAAACCAAATTTAATTAAATCTTCTGGCTCAACATCACGTAGTGTTTCACCTACTTCACTCACATCATCTTTGCTTTTGACTTCAGCACCGAAACCAATGCCACCTTTTTCTGAACGCAAGCGGATAATCCGCTCAAGTCCATCAAAAGCACCACCACAGATAAAGAGAATATTCGTTGTATCTAGTTGAACAAACTCTTGATTAGGATGTTTACGTCCACCTTGAGGTGGAATAGAAGCAACCGTACCTTCAACCAGCTTCAATAAAGCCTGTTGGACGCCTTCGCCAGATACATCACGTGTAATAGATGGATTCTCAGACTTACGTGAAATCTTATCTACCTCGTCAATATAGACAATGCCACGCTGCGCTTTTTCAACATCGTAATCACATTTTTGCAATAATTTTTGCATAATGTTTTCAACATCTTCACCAACATAACCTGCTTCAGTTAATGTGGTTGCATCCGCCATCACAAACGGCACATCTAATAAGCGTGCTAACGTTTGAGCAAGTAATGTTTTACCTGAGCCGGTTGGACCTATTAGTAAAATGTTACTTTTTTGAATTTCCACATCGTCTTTAGTCGTGCTGTCACCAATATGGTTATGCTCTAGACGTTTATAGTGGTTATAAACCGCTACCGATAAATTTCTTTTCGCTTGCTGTTGGCCAATGACATATTGGTCTAAAATTTTTGAGATTTCTTTGGGACTAGGCAGTGATTTTTCTGTGGTTTTAATATCACTCAGACTCGTCACTTCTTCTTTGATGATGTCATTGCACAAATCAACACATTCATCGCAGATGAATACGGAAGGACCGGCAATCAATTTTTTAACTTCGTGCTGACTTTTTCCGCAAAATGAGCAGTAAAGTAGCTTTTCATCTTCCGACTTAGTTGCCATTCAATCTTCCTGTTGCTTAATTAATATTATGCTACTGCTGAGCGGTCTGTAATCACTTTATCAATAAGACCATATTTAACAGACTGTTCAGCACTCATAAAGTTGTCACGTTCTGTGTCAACATCAATCTCTTTTGCAGATTTACCTGTATGACCAGCTAAAATGCTATTAAGTTTCTCACGCAAGTACATGATTTCTTTAGCTTGAATTTGAATGTCAGAAGACTGACCTTGGAACCCACCTGAAGGCTGATGAATCATCACACGTGAATTTGGCAAACTAAAACGCTTACCTTTTGAGCCTGAAGCCAATAAGAATGCACCCATACTCGCCGCTTGACCAATACACAACGTGCTTACATCAGGTTTAATAAACTGCATGGTGTCATAAATTGACATGCCTGCTGTCACAGACCCACCTGGTGAGTTGATATAAAAAGAAATATCTTTATCTGGATTTTCTGCTTCTAAAAACAATAGTTGTGCAACGATTAAATTAGCTGAAGCGTCATTTACAGGACCAACTAAGAAAATAACGCGTTCTTTTAATAAACGTGAATAAATATCAAACGAGCGTTCTCCGCGTCCACTTTGCTCAATCACCATCGGAATATAACCGAGATTTTGAGTATCTTGTGCTGCGTTAATCAGGTTTGCTTTCTCGCTCATTGTTTTCGCCTTTTTATCCTGCCATTAATTCATCAAATTTAATCTTAGTTTCTGACACTTTCGCTTTAGCAAGCACCCACTCAACGACATTTTCCTCAGTCGCTAGTGCCATTGGCTCATCTAAACGTTTCACATCTGCGTAGTACCAGTCTACCATTTGTGCAGGTTGCTCATAATTTTGAGCAAACGCTTCAACCATCGCTTTTACTTGATCAGCATTTGCCTGCAAGTTCTCAGTATTCACTAATTCTGACAAAATTAAACGTAGAGAAGAGCTACGTTTTGCTTGCTCTTCAAACATTTGTGGCTGCAATTTAATCGCTTTAGGATCCATACCACGTTGCTGTAGGTTGCGTGCTGTCATTTGCATCATGCGTTCAATTTCAGAACTAACCATCGCTTTAGGCACTTCTAATTCAGTCACGTCAACTAAACCCTGAAACACTTGCTCTTTAACACGCGACTTGATTCGTTTTTCAACTTCCTGCTCTAAACTTGATAGGATTTCAGCACGCAATTTCTGCACGTCACCGTCCTCCACACCTAATGTTTTAGCAAATGCTTTATCCACTTCAGGATACACAGGCTCTGAAACAGCGTTATAGACAACGTTGTAACTTACTTTTTTACCAGCCAATTGTGCCGGCTCATGCTCTGCTGGGTACTCAATATCAAATTCTTTTGTATCGCCAGATTTACCACCTGTTAATTTTTTATCAAACGCTTCAATACGTCCAACTTCACCTAAGACAATGTCCATGCCTTTATTGTTTGTGCTCTCAACCTGCTCACCATCAATTGAAGCCGTCAAATCAATATTAATTCGATCCCCTTTTTTAGATGCGCGTTTAACTGGCGTATAGCTCACACGTTGCTTTACCAATACATCAATGGTTTTATCAACATCTTTGTCAGTGACGCTTAAAGTCGGTTTTTCAACTTTAATCTTTTTAACGTCACCTACTTTAATTTCAGGAATAATTTCAAATGTCGCCACATACTCAAGTTCAGTTGCCGCTTCAGCAAAAGGCTTGTGTTCGATATTAGGAAAACCTGCTACACGCAGCTTATTCTCTACCACCGCATCGCTAAAGCTAGTCTCAACCGCTTTTGCAAAGACTTCATCACGCGCTTGCGCGCCGTATTGTTGGCTGACCAAACCCATTGGTGCTTTACCTGGGCGAAAACCTGAAAATTTTGCTGTACGCGAAATTTCAGAAAGACGTCTATTAATAACGCTTTCCAATTCAGCCAAAGGGATAGTGACCGTCATGCGACGCTCTATATTACTGATTGTTTCAACAGATACTGCCATGTTGCGCTTCCTGATTAGTTATTCATTGAAGATTGTTATTTTGGTGCGAAAGGAGAGACTCGAACTCTCACGCCTTGCGGCGCTGGAACCTAAATCCAGTGCGTCTACCAATTCCGCCACTCTCGCATAGGTTTTAAACGTTAAATAATAACGTCATAAACTCCAAAGGCGATATTGTATATCAATGATACCGTCCGGAAAAGATTAATCTTACATAAAACCAACTAATTTTATTTCTGCTGTTGCTTAATTGGATTTGTTGGTCAAATTTAATTTACTTTTTCTACAACGCTGGTTAAAGTATGGTATTGATTTGAGGGTGCTTGGCAACATTAACCACCCGAGATTCCTAACATCATTAAGACTGATAAACATATAGACATGACCCAAGCTACTGAAAACAATATGCTCTGCGAAGAACTAGAGTTACTGATGATAGAGCGCGAGACTTTACTCATTATCGCTGGCGTTGCCGCCGGCCTTATCGCAGAAATAAGAACAAGTGATTTGCCAATTCGCACAGTTGAGGCGGCTGATTTGTTGGCAACTTCAATCAATCAACTGCCAGAAGAAACCTTACAAGATGCGCTCAATGCTGTGCATGCTTCTATTGCCTCATAAAATGCATTTTAGTTTGAAACGCAGTCCTTTAGCAACAGCGCTTTAAACTAGCTTGTTATGCCAATTAAAAAACAAACACTTGTCCCAGTTCTCCTCTGCCTGATAAGCATGGGCTGCGCCTCAGGGCACGTGATGAAGCCATTGGATGAAAAGGCAAGTGTTGCTAAAATTTTAGCTAAAGACCCGGCTAGCACGGCTTTTAATGCGTACCTAGTAGAAGTTGGTTATCCAGCAGAAAGCTTACCGCTAACGAGTTGGGGGATTGACGAGCTAACATTGTGCGCCCTTTTCTACCATACCAAATTAGATGTTGCTAAACAGCAATTAGCGCTGTCTGCACTTAATATTCAGGCAGCTGGAATAAGAAATGCACCATCCATTAATGGCGAGCTTGGTCAAAGCAATCAAAAAAATGGCGATTTAAGCCCATGGTTATATGGCTTATCGCTAAACATCCCAATCGAAACGACCAATAAACGTAGTATTAGAATCGAAAAGGCAGAACAAAACGTCGAAGTGGCGCGTATGGATTTGGCAGAAATTACATGGCAATTACGTAACCAAATTGCGACTGATTTAATCGCTTATCATCAAAATTTAGCTGAAACGCAACTATTACAGCAAGAAGTTACAACGCAAGAAAGCATTGTGAGAATGTTAGAGAAGCGTGTGAATGCGGGTCTAGCATCAAGCACTGAGCTAAGTAACATCAGTCTATTAACACTAAAAGCCAAACATCAGCTCAATAATAAACAAACAGAATCCCAACTCCTCAAAGCAAAGTTAGCAGCAGACGTTGGATTAAACCCTGAAAATTTTACCGCTATTCAAATTAAGCCACTTGCAATAGAGAATACATTAATGCAACAGGCCACTGTATTAGAGGTGCCATTAGAATCAAAGGTGCTACAACAAGAAGCATTGCTAAACCGCATCGATATTCGTCGTAGCATTGCACAATATGCAGCAGCAGAGACTGAAATTAAACTGCAAGTGGCGCAACAAACACCAGACATCTCGCTTAACCCAGGCGTTTTGTTCGAATTTGGCGATAAAATTTGGTCATTAGGTTTTTCTAGTTTATTAAAGTTATTTCACAAAGACAGCGCTCTTGTAGAGCAAGCAAAGCAATTGCGAGCGATTCAAGGCGCTCAGTTTGAAGATCTGCAAGCAAGTATCATTGCACAAGTCAATCAACTACACGCGCATTATCAATCGGCAAAACAAGCTAATCAGCAGGCAGAAAACTCAATGAAGGCAGAACTTGCACAAAAACAAAAAATGAAAAAACAATTTGAGTCAGGTTTGATTGGAAAGCTAGAGTTTGCCCAATATTCACTCAATACGCTCATTGCAAAACAACAACTGTTAACTGCGCAATTCAATTTGTTAACCATTGCGAACCAAATAGAAAATGCAATGCAAAAACCGATTTATACCGACTTTAAATTGCCCAATTCAACTGTTACGAGGCTTAGTAGTGATGAATAAAGTAATGATAAATAAAAAATCTGCCATTATTATTGGCTTACAAGCGTTATTAATTGTCGTCCTGTTTTGGATGTTGGTTTTTTATGGCAAGGATGAATATGAAACTTTTCGCACTGAGCAAGAAGAAGAAATTGAAAGCTTAGACCGCGTAACAGAAAACGAGGGCGTCAGTACCGTTGTGCTTTCGCCTGCCGTTCAAAAAAATAGTGGTATCAGCACCGCTAAAGTAACGCCAATGTCTTATCAAAAGGAAATTAAAAGTTTTGGAACCGTTGTTCCGATTGATGCATTAATTGAAGCAAAAACACAGCTACTTAACTTAAAGGCCGCGCTAGCTTCCGCACAAGCGAACAGTCAGCAACATCGCACGCAATATAACAGATTAAAAACACTGAACGCGGATGACAAAAACGTATCCGACCTTGCTGTTCAACAAGCACAGGCGTTAGTGACCAATGATAACGCGCTTATCAACAGTAGAGCATTGGAGATTAGCAATCTGGAATCTAGCATTAACCTAAAATGGGGAAAATCGTTAGCTGCATTGGCATTAGGCAATCAAACCAAACCCGTCTTTAATCAGCTGCTTGCACGCAAAAGCGTGTTAATTCAAGCAAGTTTGCCATTTAGTGCAGCAGATCCAAAGCCTGGTGATTTTATTGCCATTACCCCACTCAATGGCAACAGCCCAATCAAGGCCACTTATATCTCTGCAGCTACGCAAGCGGATAGTAATGGTGCTGGCAAAACATTTTATTACAGTGCGCCTGCGGAGAATTTACGGATTGGCATGCGGGTTGCTGTAGAAATGAATGCCAAAAACACACAGAGCAATGGCGTTGTGATTCCGAGTAGCGCTGTCGTTTGGTATGCAGGCACGCCTTGGGCTTATTTTAAAGAAGTTGACAATCAATTTATCCGTAAACCGATTTCTGCCGAGGCTGAAGTCGATACTGGCTGGTTCAATTCAACCTTTGATGCAGATAGCGTAGTTGTAGTTAAAGGTGCGCAATTATTGCTTTCTGAAGAATTTAAATATTTGATTAAAAACGAAAATGATGATTAAGCACAATCATATCAACATGCATCAGCTTACATTAGCAAAGACAAAAACCATATGATGTCGGCGATTGTTCGTTTTTCTATTCGCTTCTATGGCGTCATTATCGGCTTAGCGATTTTGGTTGTGGTGTATGGCAGTTATAGTTTAACGCGTAGCAATTTAGATGTATTTCCAGAATTCTCACCTACCCAAATTATTATCCAGACTGAATCGCCAGGCTTGTCTGCAGAATTAGTAGAAAGTTTAGTGACACAGCCTATTGAAACATCGATATCGGGTACGGTTGGCGTTGCAGATATGCGTTCGCAGTCGATTCCGGGGCTTTCAGTTGTCACCGTTATTTTTGATGAGAACTCTGACATTTACCGCAATCGACAAGTTGTTGCCGAGCGTTTAAGCACGCTTAGCAATCAGATTCCTTATGGTATTACGCCTAACATCACACCACTAACATCCTCTGCAAGTACCGTTTTAGGGTTTGGACTAACTTCACAAGACCGTAGCTTAATGGAACTACGCACCGTAGTAGACTGGACGGTGACACCACACTTATTATCCATCCCAGGTGTCGCAGATGTGAACGTGTTTGGTGGCGACGTACGTCAATATCAAGTGCAAATTGACCCTGCAAAATTACTGCAATATCAACTCAATATTAATGATGTGGTAGATGCTGCTAAAAAAGCAACGGGCGTAAGTGGCGCTGGCTATATTCAAAACAGCAATCAACGCATTATCGTCAATACTCAAGGTCAGGCAGCGACACCAGAGGCGCTAGCGAAGGCGACCCTATTCCATAAAGATGGGCGCACAATTCATATTGGTGATATCGGTCGTGTGGTGGAAGCGGCTGCGCCATCTATTAGTGCCGCAGCCATTAATGAAGAAACAGGTATTTATTTATCTGTGCAAGGTCAGCTAGGCGCTAACACACATGCTGTCACACTTGCTATCGAAAAAGCATTGCAAGAGTTGAAACCAACATTAGTGAATGAAAAAGTCACGCTACATGAAGGTTTGTTTCGCCCTGCTAACTTTATTGAAACCGCAATAGAAGGCGTTAGAACCGATATTTTAATTGGCTCGGTTTTGGTTATTACGATTTTATTTTTATTCTTATTCAATGTTAGAACGGCATTTATTTCTGCAACAGCCATTCCGCTCTCATTACTCACTGCCATCGTCGTGCTCAATTATTTTAATATTGGACTCAACATCATGGTGTTAGGCGGTCTCGCGATTGCGCTTGGAGAAGTGGTGGATGATGCGATTATTGATACCGAAAATATCTTTAGGCGTTTGCGTGAAAATCGGTTATTGGACAAACCACTTTCCAATTTCAAGGTGGTTTATGAAGCATCAATGGAAGTGCGTAGTTCCGTCGTCTATGCAACCATTATTGTTGCATTGGTCTTTGTACCGCTGCTCACCTTAAGTGGCGTGGCAGGCAAGCTATTCGCGCCGCTCGGCATGGCTTATATTGCAGCCATCATGGCATCACTAGTCGTCGCACTGACTATCACACCTGCTTTGTGTTATTTATTGCTAGGCAATGCCAAATTAGAGTCGGAAGACTCTCCGATTATCAGGTCAATTAAAACCGCTTATGTGAAATTACTGCATCGTATTGAGCGAAACTTTAAAGCGGTGTTGGCTGGCAGTTTTATGCTCATCGCAATTGGACTGGGTATCTTGCTCTTGTTTAAAAGTCAGTTCATCCCTGCTCTCCACGAGGGTCATTTTATTATGCACATGACCGCAGTACCTGGCACATCAGAACAAGAGTCGTTAAGGCTAGGTAAAAAAGTCTCTAGTGTTTTACGCAAAATAGATGGTGTTAAATCGGTTACACAATGGGTTGGCCGCGCGCCGAATGGTGCGGATACTTTTGGTACGCATTATAGTGAATTTGAAATCGAGATTGGTACACTATCTGGCAACGAACAAGATCGCATTTTAGCGGACATTCGTGAAGAATTAGCTGGCGAAGTAGAAGATCAAGATGATGATGGTGTTGCTGAAATTGGCTTTGTTGGCGTTAACTTTGCCATCAATACCTTTTTAACAGAGCGTATTGAGGAAACCATTTCTGGCTATGCTGCATCTACTGTCATTAACCTATATGGCACTGATTTAGATGCGCTAGACCGCGATGCACAAAAAATTGCAGCCGTAGTTGCTGATGTAAGAGGCGCTGAAGATGTACTTCTACAATCACCACCAGGCACGCCACAAGCGGTTATTCGATTAAGACCTGAAAAGTTAGCTGAATGGGGTTTAAAAACAGTTGATGTGTTAGATGCATTACGTGCCTCTTATGAAAGCGTGCCCATTGCTCAAGTTTATCTGGGCAATCATGTGGTTGGCTTAACGGTAGTTTTAGAAGAGGAAGCACGTGATGATATTGGCGATATCAAAAATATCCCTTTCTTTAATCCAGCAGGTAAGTTGCTCTACTTAAAAGATATTGCTTTTATTACTCAAGAAAACGGGCGCTCTAAGATATTGCATGCAGGCGCTAAGCGTATCCAAACCATTACCGCCAATGTGGAAGACCGTGATATTGCCAGCTTTAATGAAGAAATTCGCGACCGCATTAAGAATGAGATTCAACTACATCAAGGCAACTATTTAGAATTTACTGGTGAAGCAGAAGCTAACGCCCAATCTCGCGAAGACTTATTAGTGCATTCTATTCTAGCTGGCGTCGCTATTTTCTTAATGCTTTATGTGGCTTTTGGACAATTACGTAACTTGCTACTCACCTTTGTCAACTTGCCGTTCGCCTTAATTGGCGGCGTGATTGCAGCACTATTCACTGGCGGCTGGATTTCACTAGGTTCATTGGTTGGTTTCGTCACTCTATTTGGCATTACGCTCAGAAACTCAATTATGATGGTCTCGCATTTTCAACATTTAATCGATGAAGAAGATTGTATTTGGGACCTAGAAACATGCATCCGCGGCGCAACCGAGCGCCTACCTTCTATTTTAATGACTGCTTTAGTCACAGGCTTAGGTTTATTGCCATTGGCGGCAGGTAGTAATCAACCAGGTCGTGAAATTGAAGGGCCAATGGCCACGATTATTGTTGGTGGATTGGTCACATCAACGATTCTAAATTTATTGATATTACCAACGATTATGTTGCACTTTGGTCGGTTTAAAAAGAGACTTCTAGATTAGAGATTAGTCGTATTTACTCTAATGGGCTGAAGAAGTACTGGGTAGGCAATGCAATTAATCCTTATCGCCCCTCTCTGCATCGCCACGCTACGCTCGCGATGACGGGCAAAGATGACTGTTCGTAGGATGATTGTTTTAATCGTATTTGATATATTTAAACCGTGCATCGTCATTTGGTGTGCCTGTTAAAGCACCCTCTTCCAACGCTGGTTGCCATGCAATCACTTGCTCAATCTTAGCGGCTAATTCAAAATCTTTATCGGTAATGCCTTTTGCCTCATGTGTGCACAGCTTAACAATTACAAAAGCATAAGAAACGGTTAAATCAGGATGATGCCAAGCGGCTTCAGCTAGATGACCAACGGTATTAACCACCATCAGCGTTGCTTTCCAGCCACTGGTTTTATACTTACGGCGAATCCAGCCATTTTCAAAAAACCAATGCGGTAATTCTGCTGCCAGCTTAGCAGCAACTTCGTCTTCTGTATAAATTTTACTGTCAGTCATTAATACTGCCCCTCATTAATGAAGTGCACCAGCTACTTTGCCAAGTGTTTCATAATTAACACCTTCTAAAAAGTATTCACAATCTGTTTTTTTCAGCACCCAACGGCCAAATGTTTTATTCAACACAAAGTCACTAAACGCCTCGTCAACAACACCGCTTTCCGTCATCATTTTTAAGCTCAACTCGGCACCATTAGGTTTATCAGACTTAACCAGTACCAGTTGTTGTGCATCCACTTTTTCTGCCAGCCATGCAGCGATGCTATCAGAAGTCACATCCCAACTCTTTGGAATACTGTCATCCGCTAACACCATTTGACTTGGTAGCCATACAATACATCGATGCTGCCAAGTACGTTCATCAATTTCCATTTCGGTTCTTGCAACCGCCAAATCAGGGTTCATGTTGGCCAGCAATAACCCAAACTGATCCATCGCCAATACCGCTAACTTGTGCGCGCAGGCACCGCTGATTTTAGATACTTTTTGTGCATCTCGTACGGCATCAGCAAACACGCCGCCACCTGGCACGATGATAATATTGCCATCACTAAACTTAGCAAATAAGCCTAACCATCGCTCTAACTCTGGCGATCCTAGTAAGCTCCCTCCAACTTTAACTACCCACACGGCTCTTCCTTTTTTATTGTTTGTCGCATTCGACCATAGTTGAGCACTATCTAATAAAGCAAAACAATACATTATTCTTCTTATTACCTTCCCTAAAATAGGGTTGGTTTTTAGCACACATATAATCGATTTAATCACGTCAATTCTTAATCACGCCATTGAAAAAACTTTAGCAGTTTAATCATAGTAGACGCTTTATCCAATGTTTCTAAATACTCTTTCGAACCACTTGAATCTGCAACGATACCACCACCTGCGTAATAACTTAACTGTTGATTGTTAATCACCGCTGTTCGAATAGCGATATTGGTATCCATTTTACCATCAAAACCAATATACCCAATCGCACCGCAATAGACACCGCGCCTATTCGGTTCCAACTCTTCAATAATCTCCATTGAGCGCACTTTAGGCGCACCTGTAATAGACCCACCAGGAAAGCACCCTCTTAACAAATCAATCGCACTTGCATTCCGTTTTAGCTTTGCCGTCACAATACTCACTAGATGATGCACATTAGCAAAACTTTGCAATTGAAACAATTGCTCAACTTTTACGCTACCCGTTTCACAATTTTTACCAATATCGTTTCTGAGCAAATCAACAATCATCAAGTTTTCAGCTTGATCCTTTTCGCTGTCTTGCAACTCTTTTGCATAAGCTAAATCCTGCTTTAAATCTTCTGCACGCGGCCTTGTGCCTTTAATGGGTCGCGTTTCCACGTGATGACCTATCACCTGCACAAACCGTTCTGGGGAACTGGACAATACTTGAAAAAAATCGTTCTGACTATTCGGCAATTGCATATAGGCCATAAATGGAGCGGGGCTAATTTCACGCAGTTTTTTATAAGCCAGCCAACTATCACCACTTACCTCTGCTGAAAAACGCTGCGCTAAATTGACTTGATAACAATCGCCTGAATGAATATAAGCTTTTATTTTGTCAAATGCGTTGCAATAACTTGTTTCACTAAAATTGCATTGCGTCTCTTTGAGCACCTTAAACGCAGATTGGCTAGGTTTAATTGCATCCTGAAAAAGATGCGTTAGTGCAAGCCAGTTCTGCTCTGTTTCTTGTGAGAATCCATGCGAAATCAACATGGTTTCCTTTTTTTTGTGATTTACAACCACCGCCCAGTCATAAAGACCAATCATCATTTCAGGTATGTTTTCAGGCGTGTTTTTATCGTTAATTTTTTCTACTCTTCGTCCTAAATCATAAGCAAAATAACCGACTGCTCCGCCTGCAAATGGCACACCAATATCCTGCGCTGGATAACGCTTTAGCAATTGGTTAAGTAATGCAAAAGGGTCTTCCGTAGAGACTTTCACTTCATTGCCATCTTGAATCGTTGTAGCATCTGCATTCGTAATCAAGGTGGTTATTGGCTTAGCCACGATAATATCGTACTGCCCATATTGACTACCAGGCTTACCGGTGTTGGCATCTAGCATTTGACCACTATCTAATAACATGGCCCATGGCTCATGTGCAATACGCTCAAATAACCGCGCACTATCGTGATGGTAAGGTAGCACTTGTTTCAGTATTGGCATTAAGCAATACCCTTTCTATCCGCTAATACAGCAACTGCATAAGCGGGTAAGCAAACGCCCAAATGCTCTTCTTGGTGAGGCAATATTGAATTGAGCGTCGCGTAAGGATGTTGCAATGATGCGGCAATTGCTTTTACTAAAAAATGCCCTGCGCCTGCGCCTAGAATCGTCATATTTTTTGTTAACTGTTTGTTAATAGCTGACTGAATTTGATGACATTGTTTCACACGGCAAGCTTGCGCCAATTGCTGCCAGCTTTCAAGCGGTTTATCTTCCACATCATGCCCAACCATACGGGCTAAACGTCTTGCAGATGTCAAGACAGTTTTTGGTCCGCCATCAGCCGTTTCTGCCATATCAACGGTCTCAGCAAGCTCTCCCGTTAATCGATAAACATCTGCCATGGTTGCAAAATACTCAGCCGCTACATTGGTTTCAGTAGACCCCAACGGTAATTTTTGAGCAACTGCCATAACAGGTGTGCGCACCACGCCTGTATAAACCAAAACATCTTGTTGCATGCGTTCTGCATCGGTCATTGCTTGATTGATTATCTTGCCATTCTCTATCGCAATAATATCGGTCGTCGTGCTACCAATGTCGACTAATAATGCGGATGGCATGATTTGTGCAATTAAACACGCGCTGGCATGCCAATTGGCAGAGGCAATCATTTTGGTGCGCTCTGGCACTTGATTGAGGGTAACCAAATGTGGCGCATTGGTTTTGCTATCAATTGCATAAAACAAGACCTCATTGCCTAATAATTTGCTAACAAATTGCGCAATCGCTAAAACACCCTCATGCCGATTAGCAAACAAATCAACCAACTCACCCGTCATGGTAACGGCATGATGCACTTGCTTTGATTCAACCCCCATGCTTTTCAATATAGCGAGCATAACCGTTTTTAGCTGATCCAAACCTAACCACAAAGGACATGCCATTTGCTGAACATGGATAACATTTTGACTCTCATCAAGTAGCACCGCTTTCACATGCGCGCCGCCAATATCCCAACCGACGATTTTATGCATGACCAACCTCAAGCAATGCCTCATTTTGTTGCATGACTGGCCAATGACAATCTGCATTTGTGAGTGTATTGATGATGCGTTCAGCCATGTTGTAACCTGTCGCCTCACGTAGCGCAATATAGCTCGTCGTTAGCCGTGGATTAATTTCAATCACCGTGATTGTTTCTTCTTTTTCATTATCGCTAACGATAACATCAATACCAACATAACCCGCTAAATCAGGTAACAATTGTGCGATTTGATTCGCTAAAGCGACAAATTTTTGCCAATGTTGCCGCATGCCATTCACTACACAACCTTGATAGTTAAGCACATTATTTTTCACTGTAATTAACTGCTGATTACAACTTAACACATGAGCTTTACCTTGATGCATCACACAGGAAATACTACCTGCAGAGCCGGTCAAATATGGCTGAATCACATGCTTTTCAGTATGCTGATGCGCTAACAACCATTGCGATAAGTTCACAGCCTCATCAAAGCAAACCGTTTGCTCACAGCCTGCCCCATCATCTGGCTTAGCTAACCATGTTATACCATCTGTTTTTTGCCATTCAACGTACGAATACGTTTCTACTGTATTCACGCCACTTTGCTTCAATAATTGATAAGTCGCCAATTTGCTACTACACACCTCAATCGCACTTAAACCGCATCCCAAAATGATTTTATTTTGCTGTAAAGCCAGTGCGGTTAATTTAGCCAAATCACCATCTGTTTCTGGCGCAATCAGCCAAACCGCATCAACGCTATTCATTATCTCAGACCACTTCTGCCATGCATCATCTTCTGCCTGAATCGCATAATAAATATGACAATCAATTGGCTTTGTTAATCGCGCATCGATTGCTGTAATGATTTGATATGGTAAATCAGACAAGTCACGCAATAAAGCATCGCGCATCGCCTTGCCTTGGTCTAATAGCGATTGTGGCAACGTTTGATGATTTAAGCCGCCCGCAGTGATAAACTCACACACAAAGATTGTTTTGATTGGTTTATTTTGCACATTATTCCTGTGATTGATTTATTAAATGGCGTTGTCGTTCACGCTAAACAAGGCGCACGGGCGCAATATAGAGCCATTCAATCTTCATTGACCAGTTCTAGTCATCCAATCGATATTGTAAAGAGTTTTATGGCTTTATACCCATTTAAAACGCTCTATATCGCAGATTTAAACGCCATTCAGAAGTTAGCCAATACAGGTCAATGTCATCAGCAAACCCTCGAAGAGATTCATCAATTATTTCCACAATTAACGCTATGGATTGATGCTGGTATTAACGATGAAGTCGAAGCAAAAAAATGGCAAAAACCTTATACGCAACTGGTATTGGGCAGCGAGTCTTTTACTAGCCTGTCGCAATACAAAACACTCATTACTGAGCTCAATAATCGTTATATTTTGTCACTAGATTTTCTACCGCAAGGCTATGCAGGGCCAGCCGAATTATTGCAAGATGCGCAACACTGGCCAGAAGAAATGATTGTAATGACATTGGCGCAAGTAGGTGCAAACATCGGCGTGGATAATAACGCTATTAACGCGATTGCAATTAAAGCGCAAAATCACCACGTTTATGCGGCTGGTGGCATTCGCGAGCTCAATGACTTAATGCAACTAAAACAATTATCCATACACGGCGCTTTAATCGCCTCAGCTTTACATAACTTACAATTATCTAGCCAAGATTTAACCAGTTTAGACGCATAAAAAAAGCCTGAGTAAACTCAGGCTTTTTGATGTAGTCATTAACTATTCTAAGTTAGCATGCAACGCGCGCATACCTTCTTCTGTTAGGTTTTCTGAATGAATCAATTCAGAAATTGCACCTTCCAAGAATACCAATGTAGAAAGCTCAAATTGTGAGCCCATTGGCATACCTTTTACTAATGGGAAGCTATCATCTTGACCAATTTGTACGACTAAATCAGCCACATCAGCCATTGCTGAAGATTTTTTCATTGAGATAACCGCTAATTTAGCACCCACTTCTTTAGCTTTTTTCACGAATGGTAATAGTGTTGCTGTACCACCTGAACCTGAAACCAATATAAGCAAGTCGCCTTCTTTAATTGCTGGCGTTACCACTTCACCAACCATAAATACTTTATGGCCAGAATGCACTAAACGCATTGCAAAAAAGCGTGAAACTAATAGTGAACGACCTGCGCCACCGATAAATGTTGCACCAGAACTTTTAACCAAGCTAACTAATTCAGCCGCTTTGCTTTTATCAGTCACATCTAAGATGCGTTTTAAATTATCTAAAATAAATTGTTGATGATCCATTGTCTTTTCCTTTTAATTTATATGGTTAGCGATGCCAAACCTAATATAAAAAATCCCGACGCATTACTGGGTCGGGATTTTATATGCTCATATCAATAATCAATCATTGATAGTGAAAATTATCCGTGAGCAATTTTTGTGATTTCTGCAGCAGAAGCAGCAGGATCTTCAGCACCGTAGATAGCAGCACCTGCAACGATGATCGTTGCACCAGCATCACGTACTTGAGCAGCTGTGTTAGCTTTAACACCACCAGCAACTGAAATCTCAACGCCTAAGTTTAAAGCAGCGATAGCAGCTAAGTCAGTGAATGGAGTTTGACCAGCAGCTTGTTGATCTAAACCAGTGTGAACACCGATGATGTGCGCGCCAGCAGCAACAACTTCTTTAGTCAAAGCAGCTTTATCAGCAACGTTGATTAAGTCGATTTGCGCTTTTTTGCCGTATTTGTTAGCAACATCAATTACACCTTTGATAGTACCGATATCAGCACAACCAAGAACTGTACAGATATCTGCACCAGCTTTGTAGAATGGCTCAGCTTCGTAGAAACCAGCATCCATTGTTTTCAAATCAACTAAGATTTGGTTGTTTGGGAATTTAGCACGTAGTGTTTCTAGTAATTTGATACCGTTATGCTTGATGCATGGTGTACCGATTTCTAGGATGTCAACGTGTGGTGCAACTGTAGCTGCTAAAGCAACTGTTGCGTCAAAATCTAATGAATCTAATGCCATTTGGGTTAAAGCCATGGTTAATCTCCGATAAAAAGTTAATTATTACAATGAAGCCTTGAAGACTTATTGTGTTATTTTTTGTTACTACAAAAAAACTGGACACTCATGATAAGTGCCCGGTAGATTTATGTCAATGTTAAAGCGGGTTTATTACAAGATTATTACATGTCATAAAGCATCGTTTACAATCTGCAACCACCTGCTTCAACACTGTAAACTTATAGTTTTTCGCTTAAAGCTGCTTCTAATTTGTTTTGATCTGCAACGAAACCGCGAATACCTTCAGCTAGCTTTTCAGTTGCCATAGGATCTTGGTTTAATTCAAAGCGGAACTCTTCTTCTGTCATTTTTGCTGGTACTGCTTTTGTTGCGCCGTTGTCTTTTAGCACTTGTGTCAATGTACCTTCTGTTGCTGCCAACTCTTGTAATAGATTTGGAGAAACAGTTAAACGGTCACAGCCAGCCAAAGCAATCAATTCACCAGTGTTACGGAATGAAGCGCCCATTACCACTGTTTTGTAGCCATGCTCTTTGTAATACTGATAAATTGCACGCACTGAAATAACACCTGGATCTGACTCTTGGTCATATGTTTCGCCAGTTTTTGCTTTGTACCAATCTAAGATACGGCCAACGAATGGAGAAATTAAGAACACACCCGCTTCTGCACAAGCACGCGCTTGGCCAAAACCGAACAACAATGTTAGGTTACATTGAATGCCTTCTTTTTCTAAAATCTCGCCAGCTTTAATGCCTTCCCATGTTGATGCTAATTTAATTAACACACGGTCTTTGCTCACGCCTGCATCTTCGTATAACTTGATTAATTTACGGCCTTTAGCCACCATTGCATCTAAGTTAAATGATAAACGTGCATCAACTTCTGTAGAGATACGGCCTGGCACTACTTTGGTAATTTCTGTACCGATTAACACTGCTAATTTGTCAGCTGCATTATCAATTTGCGCTTCTTTGCTACCGCCTTCAGCTTTTGCATAAGCAATCGCCTCTTCAATCAAATGCGCGTATTGTGGCAATTGGCTTGCTTTTAATACTAATGATGGATTGGTTGTCGCATCAACAGGTTTAACTGATTTAATCGCCTCTACGTCGCCTGTATCAGCCACGATAGTCGTCATTGCTTTAAGTTGGTCTAATAAATTTGCCATTGCATCCTCCTAGAAAATTCTTGTCTTGGGTTTACTGAAAATCGGTTTTACGAAAATCGAACTCCAACATTATATCGTAAATTAATGTTGATTACTCGAAACTTAATGACTCCATTTTGATTATGTCATCGTTCGTAGAAAACTTATAAATGAATCAATGGCTGGCATTTATTAAGCCAGCATAGGCGAACTCGCTTGCAGCTAGACTATATGCGCTGACAATCGTACAACATGAGCGTCGCCACCGTCATATCTGCACTGGTGCCTGGATTGATTGCTCGTGATTTTAACGATTGATCGAATGCTAATAATTGTGGCAGATATTGTTTGGGTTTTTCTGATGAATGCAGTGCGTCAAAATGAATAACGGCCTCTGCCTGAATCTCATTCGCCATGGCGGCGCCATATTTTCTTGCAATGTGACTATCAGGATAATGACTCAGCCAATATAAATATAAGGCGCTTGTTGCCCAAGCTGGTCGTTGCCAGCGTAACAACGCGGCTTCAAAAATGGGTAAACCTTGCTCAAAAACTTGCAAAAAACCATTGGCATATTGTTGACCAATAAAATCTTTATCGGCAGAAGCTTGCATTGCTTCGAGCAACGTACAATCTGCGGCATGATTGACATCGTGCGCCTTGGCACTGCCTAGCCCTGCTGGATTAGCCAGTTGAATCGCTTTAAAACCACATTCAGCATCTGCTTGTGTGGTATTGGCAAGCACTTGTGCTAGCTGATTACGCAAGCCAATACTAGATGGCAATAACGCTGCCTGAATAATCGGCGCACAGAGCAAAATAATACCAAGATTGGTGTTGCAGTTAACGGCGCTCCAAGTTGCCTCAACGCTGCGATAAATACGTTCACCCAATGCTAATTCGGGTTGTGCAATTACTTTAGAAGAAGCTTCTGCACTTTGCATAAAGTCTTGCACTTGCATACCATGACCATCGGCAAAAATATGGACATTGCCAGGTTTCAGCGCCTCAATTTCTGCTAAACAAGCGATTTTGTAAGCTTGTGCCAGCTGCTTTGACAACCTTAAGGTATCTTCATTTGGCATGTGTTTTACTAATTGATTTGTTAATTAAATCGTCCACTAAAGTTTGGGCAATATTCACTTGCGTCACGCTTTGTAAACCGCGCCAAGCTGGGATGCTATTCACTTCAAGCACCCATAACTGACCGTCTTTGTCTCGCATAATATCAACACCACAATAATCAATATCAACCGCTTTTGCTGCGGCAATTGCCAGCGCCTCAATCGCACTGTCTTGCTCACTGTGACATTGAGCACCTTGCGCCACATTATTAAGCCAACCAGAACCAGTGCGGCGCATGGTGGCAATGGCTTGATTATTCACAACAAACACTCTGAAATCATGATGACTATCGCCTGAATCAATATAGGATTGTAAGTAATAAACGCCATCGACAAAGCTATCTTTCGGTAATGGGGATTTACTTTCTTGATTAACCAAGCGCACGCCCTGCCCTTGCGAACCAAATAATGGCTTAATGACTAAGGTACTTTGCTGGGCAAGTTGGTCGCTGATGATTTGATGGGCGATATGACGAGATTCGCACACCCAAGTTGCAGGCGTTGCCAATCCATGTTGTTTTAATAAAAAGCTAGTCATGCCTTTATCAACCGTACGCTCGATGGCCTTAGCATCGTTATACACTTTCAAGCCTTGTATGCGGAAGATATGCAGAATATTGAGGCGCGTAATGACTTGTTGCAATGTGCCAGCAGCAATACCGCGAATAAATGCCATTTTGGGCAATGCATCAAATTTAGGCATATTGATTATCGGCTGTTCGCCTGATAAATCAATCACACAATCTTGCAACTCAACAAAAACGGCTTCAATACCTCGCGCCGCAAACGCCTGCTGTAAAGCAATGCCATGCCAGCCACCCGCTTGCGCAGCCTCATCTGTGATAATAGGCACTTTCATCGACTGTAAATTAACTTAATATTATTGTTTAACTATTTAATTTAATTATCTGATTTATATTAATTAAATGATTTTTCTAAAAGTGCTTCGTTAAACGCGCCTGCAAGAAAGCTATTACCTGTTTTCATATTGGTTACAGTGACTTTTGCAGGTGAAAAAAGTAAAGGGTCGATTTGGTAAAAATCCATATTCACTGCTTTAAAAATCTCAGCAAAAGGACGACCATAATCTTTAGAAGCGCTGCTTGGCATTGCTTGCGCTAGCTCGGCTGCGGCAACATCTTCACAATTCACATAAAGATGCACAAAACCACCAAATAAAATGGCATCGTTAGTTCTGCCCATACCAGTGAGGAAATCGGGCGAAGGCGCAGGAATCGGCGCAACACCGTAGCCATCAACAAACTGCTCTAAAGGAAAATGAACGGCATGCATTTTATGCAAAGCAACTTCTAACACACGGGCCGTGATTTGTACCGTTCCCGCCAAGCTTCTGGTTGGCGTCAGAATAAAGGTTAAATTTGATGCTTTAATACCAGTGTCATGTGATACTTTTTCGATTACTTCAATCGGTGGCGTTTTGTCCGTTTCCAATACCAACGAGGTATGTGAACTTTGATCTTTATAAGCTAACTCTTTAAAAATATCTTCACGCTGCGCAATCGCGCGAGCTGGCCCACTGCCTAGTGAGAAAAACTTCTCATGCGATAATGCCCAACCTGCATACTGACTGCCTAAGCAAGCAATGATAGGGTTTTTTGCATGTACTTTTACGCTTAATGGCCAATTTTTAAACGTACTGTCATTTTGCAAAGAAACAAAACCTAAGCCTCCCATACAGATTTCAGCAATACGACGCCCAGCCTCTAAACCGCCAAGCGCTTTGATACCTGCATCAACAATCATTGCACCTGAATCATGCTCACTCACTAGCACGTTTAACGCACTTGCATTCATCAATAAATCTTTAACCAGTAGATTGGTGCGTTGATTAACACTGACGTTATTATCATCTATTGCATTCATTGTTTTCTGTCCATTACATTAATTTAAAAAATCACGGCTTATTTCGACCGCTCTTTCATTGACCAAGCGTTTTACATGCTCGGCGGTCTCTGCTTCTGCAACAACGGTGCATACTGGCATTCCCTCCTCGAT
This sequence comes from Betaproteobacteria bacterium, assembly GCA_022599515.1. Classification (GTDB taxonomy): domain Bacteria; phylum Pseudomonadota; class Gammaproteobacteria; order Burkholderiales; family Methylophilaceae. The sequence continues at coordinate 8,567 of JAHZMC010000040.1, read as the reverse complement.
AAGACTGCCAGCTTTTGGTCTATCATTTATCCATTTAGGCCAAATTATATCGCCTTTTATCACCACTGCACGTTCAGCATAAATGATTTGCTCAGCATGACTTCTTTTACAAGCCTGATTAACCACAACGATTTCACCCGCAACTGCCGCCATATGCTGTTCAAATAATTGGCAATCTTCATATAACGCCATCGTTGCACTCAAACGCGGATTAATTTCCAAGATGTAAATATCATCCCCGTCACAAATAGCATCACAACTATTAATGCCAACTAAACCAATCGCTTTTGACAACGTGCCAACATAATGTTCAAAATTCGCTTTTGCCACATCACTCATTGCCACATGGCTCACTGCACCGCCATAACGAAAAGGCGTAGCATTCGCTTCACTAATAAACTGTTCATTAAAGCCAACCACTTGCACGCCATTCTTATTTGCAATAAACAAACAAGACACCGCTTTCCCTGCCTGAAACTGCTGATAATAGGCCGCGTCTATTTGTGTCGTTTGCGCATCAGTGAGTCGTTTGATGTGGCTGCCACCGCTCGCTCCAATTTCTTTTCGTAGCCATCCATCTGTATTACTTGGCTGACTAAACATTACCTTAGGATAAGGCACTTGCAACTGCCCACATACTGAAAAAAAATCATTTGGCGCTTTACAACGACTAACCGCTTGTTCCAAGTTACCGATAACTGGCAATAACGTATTAATTTTAGTCAGCATCTCAGGCTTTTTTTCAAAACCCGCGCCATAGCAAAAACCAATAAACTGATTCAAATCTAAACCATTTATCACCTGCATAAGCTGTTGCATATTTAATTGCCCATGACTGAGCTCAAGCTGGTAACAACTTTCTGCTAAGTCCCTAACTTCAACATCGACAAAGGCATCAATTGCCACCACTGTATAGCCACACGCTACTGCCGCCTCAACATAAGGTCTGCAAGCTATCGCAGCAATAATAACTTTTGGTTTACTGGCTATGGACACACGCAATATTAAAGGCGTGGTTGTAGTCTAAATGTACAGGTTTTTCACCCTGCAACATTTGCTGTAAAAGCTTTTGTTGTGTCACATATTTGAGTTGACCAATCGCAAGCGCGCCGATACCTAAAATATTGGTTTTGCCCACCTTAACGCCATCAAACTGAGCATCAACGCCCTCAATACCAGAAGGTGATACAGCATTCACATCCGCCATTACTTTTAACGATACTGAATCAACATAATGTTTAGCTTCTAGAACGCGCACACCGACAGGCGCGGCGGTAATAACCACAGTTGCTGAATTCAAGATATTAATTTTATCTTCATCGGTTGCGCCATCAACCACTTCAAAATGATAACCGTATTTTTTCTCTAACATATCAGCATGCATCTGCATTTGATCAACACCGTTATGCGCAACCAATTTCACTTTCGCACCTTGTGCTGCTGCAATCAGCGCAGATGTTGAGCCAACGGTTCCACTTGCACCAAAAATAGCGAAAGTCTGTTTTGCCAATGCATCATGTGAGCGCACTGAGTGCTGACTGATTTTTGCGAGTAACGCGCCACTAGTCGTAAACGAGCCAGAAGGGTCGGTCATTGTCGATACAGCAAACGGAGGGAACATCGCCTTTTTAGCCGCATTTTGCATATCAATGGCTAAACTCACATCGCGCCCTCCAAAAAAGATAGCCTCGCGTTTTACGCCACTTGGACTGCGAGAAAAAATCGCATCTTGCGTTAATGCAGATATTTCATCTATCGAAACAGATGTATAAGGCATAACCTTGTCAAACCCTGCATCAAACGCCATATTGACGTCAAAAGGACTAGCATTACTCGCTGCTGTAATCAAATGTAATATCGACACTTTTTCCATATTTTTTCCTTATCCTTTATGATTATTTTATTACGTATTAATCACTTTAACGCTTATCCTACCCATTCAATCTAATGATTAACTACTGATTTTCGGTTCAATTTCAGCATTATGCATTGTCAGTTTTAATAACGGCGCCAACATTGCGAGCTTTGCACAGTAACCAACTTAATTGTGGCTGATTAAAAGTAGATTTCAGTTGCGTTAAGTACTGAGTTGCTACTGCCTCACTCTCAAAAACAGCAAATCCTGTCGGCCCCCAAGAGCTCTGTCCAACACAGTTGATCTTATTTTCGCCTAGAAAATTCAGTACGTTTGCTACGCACTGACTCGCATAACGGGCACCTTGTGCAGGCGCAAAGTAATCACCAGTATAGGCTTGCAATGCAGCAATCGCCTCACCAAATCTAATTAAGTCACCTTCTTGTATGGCTGGCAATGCGCGCATCAGTACTTGATAATTCACGGTTTGCGTCTCTGCTAAATCTGCATCTTCTAAACGCGCAAAAGCCTGTGCTTCCTCATCACCATGCACACCCACGTGCTCATGATCAAAAATCAATAAAATACGCCACGCTTCTGGAAATGGTTGCTGCGTGATAATGGGCGGAACGATTGTGTTAGCCCCTCTGCCGCCATCCAAGACCAAGCCGCCTTTTGCAAACGTACCAATGCCAATACCAGAACGTAAACCGCGCTTTGTTATTTGTGCAATATCGGTCAGGCTGAGATTAAGATTAAATAACTGACTAATCCCCATACCAATGGCCAGCGCCATTTGTGTTCCAGAACCCAAGCCAAAATGTCGTGGGATTTCCCGATGCACTTTGATACTTACCGCTTGCTGAATATTGGCATATTGCAAAATCAACTGCTTGCTTTGTTTAACATATGCCGCTTCCGCTTCGTTAAATACATCATCGCCTATGGTCAACTCAATCAATGTATCTAGCCCATCTAAACCTGCGCCCAAACTGCCAAATCGCCTGCCTTGTGAGCCATTAAGATCTAAAAATCCCATATGTAATCTTGCAAAAGCATTCACAAAAACAGATTGATTGATTTGTGGGTTGTTCATTAAATAATATATCAGTAAGTGATTAACGAGATGATGATGCATTATATAGGCTTGTGTATCGCCGCAAAAGGCTATTGTTCCAGCGTGACATGCCTAAGCTAATTTGGCATAATGAAACAAGTCTAAAAATAACGATTGAACAAGCTGTAACAAAGTGTAACAATCCACATATAAATTTCATGAATATCAAAACTTTAAAGGTCCTGTATGTCTAGCTACGTCATTCCATTTGAAAACCTTCGTAATACTGATGTGCCCTCTGTTGGTGGAAAAAATGCATCGTTAGGTGAAATGATTTCTCAATTAAACGCAAAAGGCGTACGCGTTCCGACGGGTTTTGCAACAACGGCCGATGCATATCGAGAGTTTTTAGCACAAAATGGACTGGATGCAAAAATCAATGCAGAACTAGATGCATTGAATGCAGATGACACACAGGCCCTTGCTATTTGCGGTGAAAAAATTCGTAAATGGATTATGGAAGCTGAGTTTCCAGCGGCGCTAACCGAAGCAATTGCCGCAGAATATAAACGTTTAATCGAGCGCTCAGGCGAAGGTACAACGTTTGCTGTTCGTTCTTCTGCAACTGCAGAAGACTTACCAGACGCTTCATTTGCAGGCCAACAAGAAAGCTTTTTAAACATTCATGGTTTAGACCATATTAATCATGCAATCAAAGAGGTGTTTGCTTCTTTATATAACGACCGTGCTATTTCATACCGTGTGCATAAAGGTTTTGTGCATGCTGATGTTGCATTATCAGCGGGCATCCAGCAAATGGTGCGTTCGGATATTGGCTGCGCAGGTGTGATGTTCTCAATTGATACAGAATCTGGCTTTAAAGATGTAGTGTTTATCACTTCATCTTACGGCCTAGGTGAAACAGTGGTGCAAGGCGCAGTTAATCCTGATGAGTTCTATGTGCATAAACCGTTGTTAGCACAAGGCAAACCAGCGATTGTTCGTCGCACGATAGGCTCAAAATTAATCAAAATGGTGTTCTCAGATGCGACGCAAGCAGGTAAATCAACCAACACCGTTGAAGTCGATAAAGCAGAAGCTGAGCGCTTCTCACTCACTGATGAAGATATTTTAGAGTTAGCTACATATGCCATGACCATTGAAACGCACTATGGCTGCCCAATGGATATTGAATGGGGTAAAAATGGCTTAGATAACAAACTTTATATCTTACAAGCACGTCCTGAAACGGTTAAATCACAAGAAGCAAAAAGCAATGTGACAGAAACGTATGCATTGAAAAAGCATGAAAATAAACCATTAGTTGTTGGTCGTGCAGTGACGCAAAAAGTAGGCGTTGGTCCAGTGCGCATTGTATTAGATCCTGCTGAAATGCATGAAGTGCAACCAGGCGATGTTTTAGTTGCCGATATGACAGATCCAAATTGGGAGCCTGTGATGAAGCGCGCAAGTGCTTTAGTCACTAATCGTGGCGGTCGTACTTGTCATGCTGCCATTATTGCGCGTGAACTGGGCATTCCAGCGATTGTTGGCTCTGTTGATGCAACCGATTTACTACGTGAAGGTGAAATTGTCACCGTTTCTTGTGCTGAAGGCGAAACTGGTTTTGTTTATCACGGTGAAATGGAATATAAAGTCACTACAGAAGAAAACGAGCCGCTGACAAAACCGCCATGCAAAATCATGATGAACGTTGGTAGCCCAGATATGGCATTCAGCTTTGCACAAACACCTAACGACGGCGTTGGTCTTGCGCGTTTAGAGTTTGTCATTAACAACATGATTGGCATTCATCCAAAGGCCATTCTTAATATTGATGCGATGCCTAGTGCTATTCAAGCAAAAATTAAGAGCCGAGCGCGTGGTTATGCTAGTCCTAAACAGTTTTATATCGACAAAATTACAGAAGGCGTTGCAACGATTGCCGCTGCCTTCTATCCAAAACCAGTGATTGTGCGTACATCAGACTTTAAGTCTAATGAATATAAAAAACTGATTGGTGGTGAGATTTACGAGCCTGATGAAGAAAACCCAATGATTGGTTTCCGTGGCGCTGCACGCTATATCGATCAAGACTTTAGAGAGTGCTTCGACATGGAATGCCAAGCGATGAAACATGTTCGCGACGTAATGGGCTTTACGAATGTAGAGTTGATGATTCCATTTGTGCGTACGGTAGATGAAGCGAAAGCAGTCACTGAAATTATGGCCGCAAACGGCTTAAAACGTGGCGACAATGGTTTACGTCTTATCATGATGTGTGAAATTCCATCGAATGCATTAATTGCAGACCAATTCTTAGAATACTTTGATGGTTTCTCAATTGGCTCAAACGATTTAACACAATTAAGTTTAGGCATGGACAGAGATTCTGGCATCTTAGCGGCTGGTTTTGATGAGCGTAACGATGCGGTTAAAGAGCTGCTCAAAATGGCGATTACTGCTTGTAATAAACAAGGTAAATACGTTGGCATTTGCGGTCAAGGCCCTTCTGACCACCCTGATTTTGCTGAATGGTTAATTAAACAAGGCATTCAATCTGTTTCATTAAACCCAGATACTGTGGTTGCTACATGGCAACGTTTAACCAAGTAACATTTAAAAAAGTAATATTTAAAAAAGCTAGGTTTAAATGAATCAACGTTCAGTCTTTATCGTCTCAGATAGCACCGGTACAACTGCTGGTGCGCTGAGCAAGCTATTAGAGCATTTTCCTAATACTGAATTTACTATTTCTAGAATGCCGTTTACCGACAACCTAGAAAAAATTGAAGCAGCTCAAGTAAGCATTCAAGCCGCTGCTGAAACCAATGATGCGCTACCAATTGTGATTATGTCGTTAGGTGATGTCGCTTTACGCCAAAAGCTAAAAGAAACAAAAGCGTATTACATTGATTTGTTTACGACTTTTATTGACCCCTTAGGTGAAGAGCTTGGTGAAACACCGCTTACAGGTTCAGGTATTGCGCATGGTGTAATGGGACATAGTTATGATGAGCGGATAGAGGCGATTAATTTCTCGCTTAATCATGATGATGGTCAAACCGATGTTAATCTCGATCAAGCACAAGTCATTCTTGTCGGCGTTTCACGCTGTGGAAAAACCCCAACCAGTCTGTATTTAGCCATGCAGTTCGGTATTAAAGCGGCTAACTATCCGTTAATTCCAGAAGATTTTGAGCGCGGCACACTCCCCGCCTCACTATTGCGCAATATGGATAAAATTTTCGGTTTATCCATTAAGCCAGAACGCTTACACTCAGTGAGAAGTCAACGCCGCCCAGATAGTTTTTATGCCTCTTTAGATAATTGTCGCAATGAAATTAACGCAGCTGAAGAGATGATGCGCAAAACAGGTATTAGTTGGGCAGACTCAACCACGCGTTCTGTCGAAGAGTTGTCTGCCATTATCTTGCAAAAAATCAAACAACCAAAAAAACAAATGCATTAAGCATTTGTTTTTAAATGATTAATCATTTTAAATAAGGCTTAATTTCTTTCATAATGCTATCAGAATCTGGCTTAGTCATGCTAGAAAAAGCAGTCACTTTTGTCCCGTTTGGCGCTATCACATATTTGTAAAAATTCCACTTAGGCGCAGTGCCTGTTTGATCAATCAACTGCTTGTAAAATGGATTCACGTCACTACCTCTTACTGCGCTTTTAGACATCATCGGAAACTTAACGCCGTAAGTCATTTTACAAAAATCACCAATTTTTTTATCTTCAGCTAGCTCTTGCTTAAAATCGTTAGATGGAAAGCCAACCACTAACAGACCTTGTGATTTATATTGCTCAAACATGGATTCTAAGGCCTCAAACTGTGGCGTAAAGCCGCATTTACTTGCAGTATTCACGACTAAAATAGGCTTATCTTGGTAATCACATAAGTTAAATGGCTTACCTTCTAGGGTGGTGAATTGATGATCATAAAGTGCATTACAACTCGCATTTGCCATTGCGCTTACTCCTGCTAAAAAGAAGATAACAAATCCATTTTTGAAAAAGTGTTTTGTCATGATTGAAAGAGCACCTAAAGATAATAGAACTAGCTTCGATTAAAAAAAAGGGCGCCAGTTCCATACAATCGAAAACAAATCAAACTAAGCATTGATTTAACAAGTGACTAATATCAATACAATGTGACAAATATTGCTATTGTTGTTACCGATTTTGCTACAACTTCACGATTACAGAAAAGATAAGATTGTAAAATAAGATTAAGCATCCACGCTTGTTGTCAGCATAATATCACTCACAGAGAATAATTATTATTTAGAAAATCAGATACTTAACTAACAATACAGCGTATCACGTCAGCCAAAAAAATAAAAAGCTTAGTTAAATAGATGGTCAAAAAACCATCGCAAAAATGTATAAACGCAAGCTGGCATGCAATATGCTCTTATCTTAAATACCAAACGCTTTATGGGTAACCAACATAAGAAAGCGAGATTATCATGACCGAAAAAACACAAGTTTTGGATCAGTTACTAGAAGATTTAGCAGGCGAAGAAATTAGTGAGTTTACTGACAATTATGCACTAGATGCAGAATATAGCAAATATTCAGAAGTGGATGAATTTGTTGATATTGATAGTTATCACTAAATCTTAACGTTTTTGCTTCTCTCTTTGATTTAATCAGCGTTAGAGAGTGCAAGTTTTAATACCGCGTCAATAAAAATCACTCGCGCAGCTTTGTTCTGCGCGTTTTTGTATCTATAATTCTCACTCACTTCCTGAGTCGTCAAATGTCCAACAAAGAAAAAAACCTAACATTAGTCCTAAAAGCGTTGACTTTTGCCGCCGAAAAGCATCGCCATCAACGGCAAGATGACGCGGCTGCATCGCCTTATATTAATCACCCTATTGCGCTCGTTAATTTGTTGATTGAAGTTGGCGTGACTGATAGCAAGGTTATTAGTGCGGCGTTATTGCATGACACCTTGGAAGATACCGACACTACTTATGCAGAATTAAAAATACATTTTGGCAAAAAAATTAGCGATATTGTCTGGGAAGTCACGGATGATAAATCGTTAACGGATGCAGAAAGAAGGCGCATTCAAATAGCGCATGCAAAAACAGCAAGTAAACATGCAAAGCTAGTCAAGCTCGCAGATAAAACGTGTAACTTACGCGACATCATTAAGACACCACCCGTTGGTTGGGATATTAAACGACAACGTGATTATTTCGATTGGGCGCAGGAAGTGATTGATGCACTGCGTGGTGTGCATAAAAAGTTGGAAAAAGCATTTGATAAGGCTTATGCTTTGCGTCCTTGAGGCAAATCAAGCTTAATTAATACCCACAAAAATGACTCGACAGTTTCAGCTCTACTAAACAAAAAGCACCATTGAGGGCGCTTTATCAACTTGAGACGAAATTTTTATGCATTCACACCCCCAAGGGGCGTCCCTAGTCTTGCTAGGTGCTAAAGCACCAAGTCGATTGTGATGGCGGGAGAGAGGGAGTCATAAAATTAGCTTAAACCTATTAAATAAAGGCTTGTAGCAATGTTTTATTTTCAACATACCCCCAAAGTTACCCCAATAAAATATCAGTTACACTCTAATTTAATAGCTTGGTGCACAATATTTTCGGCGGGGTGAGGTAATAAAGTTTTTAG
>JAHZMC010000039.1 GCA_022599515.1 Betaproteobacteria bacterium | reverse complement strand
TATCAAGCTGAGTAGCGCAGACAAAATAAGATGAAGGCGGGGACCTGTTTGAGCACCGCGACAAGTCACGGTTTGTGTGGCTTGTTAGGGCGAGTTCCGCAGCCGCTTATTTTGTTGAGCAACGCAAGGAACCCGTAGGGCTTGATAGCAGGGTGTGTATTTCTTTCTCAATCGACTTAGTGCTTTAGCACTTAGCGAGATTGGGGATGCCCCTTGCGGGTATGGTTACTTTCTTTGGCACAAGCAAAAGAAAGTGACTAGCTGTCGGGCTACCCCCGACTCATTGAGAATGATAATGAAAACTATGCCGCAATGCCTTACTAAACAACGCGTGGGCAGAATCTGCCCACCCTACGCGGGCTAAATTTCCACAAAATCCGGTTTGGGCGTCTGCGTGGAGCCGATTGTTATGTGATTTATTGTGCCTTCACCGAAGTAATAAACTCGAGATCGTCCTCCGTAAAGGGAGTGAATTGACCTTGGTTTTTAGAGTAACTGCCCACTAAAACATGATTTTCTGTATATGACGTAAGCTTATCTAAACATTCACTTTCATTTGTACAGTTGAGATTAAACATGCTCATTAAATCAGTTGTAAAAGCCAATGTCGCTACATCTCTATTTTGTGCTTTAAAGAGCGATTTAATTGAAACTTTATGTATCTCCGAAAGTTTTCTAACTGAAGTGACTGGTTCACCTATATTTCCACACCATCTTACCTCACAGTAATATCCGGTAAAGGGATTTTCGATAATACTTCTAAAAACGTTCTCAATGAGTTCTCTATTTGGAGTTTTGCCAGACTCAATTGAAACAGCTCCCATCAGAAAAGGAAAAGTTATTCCGTATTCACCTCACCTTGTCAGTACCCACTGCTCAATTAACCTAAACCAAAAAGGCTTTTCCATATACTTTCACCTTATCAAAGCTCCCACATAACGTTAAATATACACCGATTTAGCTCTACAACTATGAGTAAGAGCTCTTTTAAACCTACTCCCCAACCACAAACCCCTTAGGCAACAACACCCAAATCTCCCCATCCTGCTTCATCGATCCAGCCCTAGCACCTGCCGCATCGCCTGCTCCCCAAAAGAAATCAGCTCTCACACCGCCACGAATCGCGCCACCCGTATCTTGCGCTAACATTAAACGCTTGAGTGGTTTACTGCTGTTAGGCTCAGTAGTGGATAAGAAAATAGGTGTACCTAGTGGAATAAATTTTGGATCAATCGCCACACTGCGTTCTGCGGTAATCGGCACACTTAAAGCGCCTAATGGGCCTGGCAAACCTGCTGGTAGCTCTCTAAAAAACACATAGCTAGGATTACTATTGAGTAAAGCGGGTAACTTATCTGGATTGTTCGTCGCCCAATTTTTAATGCCTTGCATAGAGGCTTTATCTAAGGTGAGTTCGCCTTGCTCGACTAGCAATTTACCAATCGATTTATACGGATAGCCATTTTGATTGGCATAGCCAACTTGCACTTGTTCGCCATTTTCTAATTGCACCACGCCAGAGCCTTGAATCTGCAAAAAGAACACATCAATCATGTCATCAATCCAAAATAATTCATTACCTGCTAATGGTGATGGATTGGCATCTATTTCTGCTCGTGTACGATACGGCACTAATTTTTTACCTTCTAGCTTGCCTCTGATACGTTTGTATTTCAATTCAGGATATAGGTCGGCCAACTCAACGGTAATTAAATCTTTTGGCTCTTTGTATAGCGGGTATGGATATTGTTTTGATTGTGTTTTACTGCCGTTTAATAACGGTTGGTAGTAACCCGTAATCGTGCCGCTGGTCGTGCCATCTTCGTTATGTGCGCGATACACATCAAAATAATTAGATAGATAGTCAAGAATCGCCACATTATTCGGTTGCTTCATCGTTTGCGCGGCATCACAGGCTGTTTTCCACTGTGCTTTTTTAACCAAGCGCGTACAACTTTGTAACCATGTTGGCCATGCGGCGACTACATCATCTTGTAATAAACCATCTAAATCCTGCCAATTAGCGGGTTTTAGCGTTGTGTATGGTTGAGTCTCTGTTGGCGGCGTGATTGTTATTGGTTTATCAGTCGATGGCTTCTCAGTGGTCGGCTTTTCCGTAACAGGTTTTTCAACAGGCGGCTTATCTGTTGGTAATGGCGTTGGTTTAACAGCTTGTTTTGAACAAGCGGCTGTCATCAACAAAACACATAAAAATAAAGCTATTTTTGGCATATTGGTTTGTAGCATTTTTTAGTGAAGCACTCTAGGCGCGGCAAGGGTAAAAGGCGCAATAGGCGCTTCGAATGAAGTGCCGTCCACCGCAACCATTTGATAACTGCCATGCATCTGCCCGACAGCGGTACTAATAACCGTGCCGCTGGTATAAGTAAATGTCTCATTAGGCTGTAGCAAAGGTTGTTCACCAATTACGCCCAAGCCTTTTACTTCATTAACGCTGTTATTCGCATCGGTAATTATCCAATGGCGGCTAATCAATTGTGCCGCAACGCTACCCGTATTGGTAATAGTGACCGTGTAAGAAAAAGCATAACGCTCATCTTCTTCACTAGATTGGTCTGCTAAATAAGCCGTTTCTACCTGAACGGAAAATCGATAATCTGTTGTCATATGCCTATCATACCCGCCGTTGGTGAACTTGGGCTTGCCGTGTACAATTTTTTTAGCCATACGCCTCACTAAATAAGCTTCGCGGCCTGCTTCAATACTTTTTTCATGGCAGATGCCATTGATGCTGGTTTGCTAGCACTTGCAATTGCCGTATTCATTAAACACCTGCACAACCCAATTCCATTGCACACGATTGCGATGCGTTTGCCAACAAACTGCCATTCATTGACTAATGCTGCAACCATCATTTCACTTACTTCAAACTCTTTAACGTTTCTCTCTCAAGTCATCAATCGGTCATCTGATTGATTTATTATACCCAGCATTAAATCACATTCTGCAACAAACATTAACGGCAGCAAATCATGACAGGCAAGATGATTTGTTACCATTTCGCAACAAATTTGAATATCAATCGATAAAACTAGTGATTTTAATGATTTATTCGCCGTATCGGTTCACAAGTGCGAACTATCTTGTTAGATTGCACTCAATGTTGCTGTAGTGGCAGAGAGCATTAATCCATGTACTAAAACAAAATTTTAGTGCATTTAACTCCCAAAAGGAAAAAAGCATCATGAAACAAGCTGTTAACCAAACAGAAGCGGTCAAACAAACACTAGATAAGGTGATTTTTGAACCAAAAGTACAAGAGCAAAGCAAAACAGAAGTGAATCGCTTACTAAAACTGAAAGAAACAAATTTGTTCCATCGGTATTTAGAAGCCAATTGCGACTGCGTTTAACACGCATGCACTAGAAAAAATAGTCGAAAAATAGTTAAAAAAAAGAGGATGACATTTGTCACCCTCTCTCTTTTATTTACTTCAAAAAGCCATTAATTAATCAATCGCAATTTGTGGACGACCTGGCTCTGGCCAATCCAAGTGGAAGTATTCACCACGCGGCTTATCTTTACGCTCATAAGTATGTGCGCCAAAGTAATCACGTTGACCTTGTAACAAGTTAGCTGGCAAGTCAGCACTTCTATAACCATCATAGTAAGCCAATGCCGCAGCAAAACCTTGTACTGGCACACCATTCGTCACAGCCATTGAAATCACTTTGCGCCAGCCTGTTTGGCCTTTGTTAATTTCTTCTGTGAAATATGGATCTAACATCAAGTTTTTCAAACGTGAATTCAATGCATAAGCATCAGTAATTTTTTGCAAGAAACGCGCGCGGATGATACAACCACCACGCCAGATTTGAGAAATCTCACCAAAGTTTAGTTTCCAGTTGTAAGCCACTTGTGCTTTATCAATCAATTGGAAACCTTGTGCGTAAGCACAGATTTTAGAGCAATAAAGCGCATTTTTAATCGCTTCAATTGCTTCAGCACGCTCTTTAGCATCTGTAATCGGTGTGATTTTAGGGCCTTTTAGAATCTTGCTTGCTGCAACACGCTCTTCTTTAACACTAGAAAGTCCACGCGCATAAACGGCTGCAGCGATTGCATTGGCTGGAGCGCCTAATTCAAGCGCGTTTGCCGCTGTCCATTGGCCTGTACCTTTTTGTTCTGCCGCGTCTAAAATCATGTCCACTAAGAACTCTTTAGACATTGGATCTTTTTGTTGCAAGATATCAGCGGTAATTTCAATTAAGAAACTTGATAATTCGCCTTTATTCCACTCTTCAAAGATTTTACCAATCTCATCAGATTTCATGCCTAGCAATGTTTTCATGAGCCAGTAAGCTTCACAAATCAATTGCATATCGATGTACTCAATACCGTTGTGTACCATTTTTACATAGTGACCAGCGCCATCAGGACCAATGTATTCAGCACATGAGAATCCGCCGACAACTGGCTTACCTGGTGTACCGCCTTCTAATGGTTGACCTGTTTCTGGATCAACTTTAGCAGCAATGTCTGTCCAGATTGGCTCTAATGAAGCCCAAGCTTGACGTGTACCAGATGGCATTAATGAAGGGCCAAAACGTGCACCTGTTTCACCACCAGAAACACCAGAGCCAATAAACTCAATATCTTTTGCTCTTAATTCTTTTTCACGACGAATCGTGTCTGTCCATAATGCATTACCACCATCAATGATGATATCGCCTTTTTCTAAAAAAGGTAATAGTGCATTAATCGTTAAATCTGTTGCTGTTCCTGCTTTAACAAGCAAAACAATTTTACGTGGGCGTTTAATACTTAGCACAAATGTCGCTAAGTCAGCGTGACCAATCACGCGCTCATGAGAAGGCTCACTTTTTTTGCAATACTCGATGAAATCTTTCATCTTGTCTGTACTACGGTTGTACACAGCTACGTTATAGCCATGATCTGCCATATTTAATACGAGGTTTTGCCCCATTACGGCCAGGCCAATTAGGCCAATATCAGCATTTTTTGCAGTCATTTTTTCAATACTCTTTCTTTAAATTGATAATTTAAATTAATAATTAAGCTATTGCTTTTGGCGCAAGCTTGCGATGTACTACTTAAGGGTGTTACTAAACAGTTGTGTAGCTAACTGATAACCAGTTGCTGCCAGTTGCGGATCATAGCGTTCGCCTTCATCGCGCATAAACGCATGCTGACCATTAAACTCATGCCATGAAAACGACAAGTTAGCGTCCGTTAATTTTTGATAAACTTCCATCCGACCAGCTGTTGGAATATGGTTATCTTGTTTACCCCAAATCATCATCAACTCACCTTTAATATCACTTAGGCGATCCATACTGTGTTGATTTGGTTGGTTTGGAATAATATTGGTGTGTAAATCCGTTGCATAAAAACAAGCGGTTGCTTGCACTTCTGGTTGCAAGGCTGCACGGAAAGCTAAATGGCCGCCGATACAGAAACCCATCGCACCTAAGTTACCGCTATACCAATTTTGTTCTTTTAAAAACTCAATCATTGCGCGGTTATCGCTATCGTAACCTTGCACATCTTTGGCTGATTTATCTGCATTGCCTTTATCACGACCTGCGTCGTCATAGCCTAATACAGTGCCAATTGGGTTTAATTCATGAAATACTTCCGACACCAATACAGCATAGCCTTGACCTGCCATCATTTTAGCAGCGCGCTCAATTGGACCTGTTTGATGGAAAATTTCTGAATAAAACAGAATGGCCGGTACTTTCTTATCATGCGCTGGCCGATGAATATAAGTACGCATCACACCAGTTGGCGTGTTTAAGTCGACGACTTCTGATTGTATTAACATAACTTTTTCATTTTTATCCAGAAGTTCACTATTCTACAAGGCTTTAATGTCTGTTTCATCACAATTGGCATAATTTTTGTTAAATTATTTGTAACCTAAGTTACTTTACACTGTCTAGAAGTTACTTTACCTTGCAATCATTGCATTTTTTTAATAATTCGAGACCATTAAATGCGTCACTTTGTTGCTTTTGTTATGTTGATTTTCTTCCATCACAGCTTGCTAGCTGAGGCGCGTAATGAACTCAGTTTCAGACTAAAAGCCTCGGTCGTCAAAGTGCATGTTGGTACCAAAAAAGGCGGGCACGGTGTTGGCACTGGGGTTGCCATCAGCCCAGATTTAGTCGCCACCAACTGTCATGTATTGGCCAATAGCGCTGGCGTCAGCATTACTAAATTTGGTAATACGCACACACCTGTTGCGCTAAAAGCTGACTGGAAACATGATTTATGTATTTTGCGTTTTCAATATGCAGAATTATCCCCTGTCGTATTAGGTGATTCTGAACACTTACAATATGAGCAGGATATTTTTTCCATTGGTTTTCCAGGTGGCCCACCAAAACCACAATATACTGAAGGTAAAATTAAAGCACTTTACGCTTTTGATGATAGCCACATTATTCGCACCGATGCTTCTTTTGTCATGGGCGCAAGTGGCAGCCCTGTATTTGATGCGGATGGAAAACTGCTCGCGATTAGCACGTTTAAAAGCCCAGGTAAAAACGCTTACTACTACAACATTCCTGTTAAATGGATAAAAACGCTATTAAAACAGCCGGATATCACATCAATGGAAACGGATGTATTGCCGTTTTGGGATGCACCTGAGGAGCAACGTCCTTTTTTCATGCGCGTTGTACAACTCTTTAAAAATGAAAAATGGCATGAGTTGCACGAGATTGCACAGCTATGGCTAAAAAAAGAACCAGATTCTGCTGAGGCTTTTTATTATGCGGGTGTTGCCGAAGAAAAGATGAACCATCTGAAAGAGGCTCAACAATATTTCCAACAAGCGTTAGTGATACACCCTCAACATCCAGCGGCTATGATTGGGCTCGAATGTACTAAAGAAATAGCACTAGCCTGCCAGGATAACTTTTAATAATCGCTACTACGTCCTGTGGAGTAGCCTTGTGGCACATCGTTTTGCCATTCACCACATGCATTACAAAGATGGTCGTGCATAGTCGGACTCAATGCCAGCTCATTACTGCCACAAAACTTACAGCTTGTTGGGTGTAGTGCAGGCGCATCTTTATGGTGTGCATCGTGATGCACTTTTGCGACTTTAGTACTACCCAAACCATACTTATTGTCCATGATAATCTCCACGCGCAACAACCGACTACTAACAAAAGTACTCGCTTTTGTCGTTGATGACAAGCAGTTTTTAGTGAACTTTATATGAAGCGCGACTCAAACGATCATGAATCGCCGACCATTCTGGCGAGTTCTCTGGCGTTTCAATCAACAACTTTGTTACCGTTAATGCATCCATTTGGTGCAAAGTGTCGTATAACTTTTCAGCCATTTCTGCAGGATTATTGGGTAAATTAAAGGTTAGGCCATTATCAATTTTTCCATCCCCAATTAGCAATGCTGCGCAATTGGTTTCAGTTGTTGCCGCTTGTATTAGTGCTTCTCTGGAGGAGAATAATTGCATGGGCGTTTTTGGCGAGTAATGTAACAAATGCTGCCCTGGCGCTTTTGGTAATGTTTTCTGCTCAGATATGGTGGCCACTCCAGCTATTAATTCTATTTCCGCTTCTAGAATCATACCTAAGCGCAATAGCTGCCATTGCTCGCCTACGACCGACACAATAGTAGACTCTATGCCAACTTGGCAGGCGCCACCGTCTAACACAGGGATATGTTGGCCTAAACCATCTTCCACATGTTGTACAGTTGTCGGACTTAATTGCGTGTACTTATTAGCTGAAGGCGCAGCTAAACCCAAACCTGTTTGCTGTAACAATTGTTGCGCAATGGGATGCGCTGGTACACGCAAAGCAACCGTTGGTTCACCTGCCCGCACAATGGTTGAAACGGCTGATTTTGCTGGCAAGACTAAGGTAAAAGGCCCAGGCCAAAATGCCTTCGCCAGCTTTTGTGCTAAAGGTGAAAATGTTTCTGCCCAATCGAGCACTTGCTCACTTGAAGCAATATGCACAATTAAAGGATTATCAGCAGGCCGTTGTTTAATGGCATAAATCTCACGCAAAGCATCCTCATTACGCGCATCCGCAGCTAGACCATAAACCGTCTCAGTCGGAATTGCCACTACCTTGCCACGTTTTAGTAAATCTGCGGCCTCTGCCAAATTAACTTGCATGCGTTTTATTATGACTAAATAAAATCACATTTTACCTGCTTTACGAAAAGTTAAGTTAATCCGTCTTTGTCCTAGCGTTCCATGTGTGCCTGCTTTTAGAGGCAATACGCCATGAAAACACAACCGACTATCAGCGCCCCAAACAACGACATCGCCATGGCTAAGTGGCACTTTCAACGTTTTCGCCGTGCGCGTTAATCCGCCAAATTGGAATGTCACTGGCAGCCCTAATGAAACCGAAACAATCGGCTGGCTAAAATCAGCTTCATCTTTATCTTGATGCAAACCCATTTTGTCGCCAATTTCGTATACATTGATTAAACAAGTATCTGGCTTAAAGTTGACATATCCCGCTTGATTAGCCGCACGTTGCGCCAAATCAAAAAAGCTTTCTGGAATAGGAGGCCAAGATTCGTTGGTGAAACTGTTTTTCACAGCATAGCCATAGCCTTGCTTTGAACTCACCCAGCCAAACTCACCAAAACTAGTTGTTCGCACTGACATGCTATAACCCATTGGCGTCATCATTTGTTGCGGCGGATAATTTTTTAAATGCTCAATGAGCATCGCACAAACTGCATCAGCTTGTGGCAAAGCAAAACTGCGTAACCAATAAGCGCCATCAGCAAGCATCACTTGCGATTCCATTTGGTCAGAAAACAAATCGGCTGTCATGGTTTAAAGATGTAAGGTCATTTTCAAAAAGGGTTAGCACGCCCAATCTATATCGGCAGAGTCACACTAGGTCAACGACGGCTCATCCATATGCTTGCGCATACTTACTACCTTATTCACTGTGCTAACTTATCTATTGTACACACTACAATTAGTTACATTCAAAGTGTCGATTTAAATTTATAATCCGCGCATGCTGCTTTCTATTAATCAACTGTTTAGCAATCACCAATACGCTTTCCCCAAACTGCTCGCTTTTCGCGTACAAATGGTTTTGGCTTATCAAATCATGGCCGTTGTTGCAGGTTGGCATATTTATGAAATCACGCATGACCCATTGGCATTGGGCTTGATTGGCTTAGCGGAAGTCATTCCTTATTTCTCAAGCGCCTTATTTGCAGGGCATGCTGTCGACCATTACTACTCGCGCCGACTATTTGCCATTTTATCTGCAGCATTATTATGCTTAAGCGCGTTAACACTTTCCTTTGTTTCAAAGGGCATCATTAGTGGCAATCTCACCGTTTGGATTTATGCCTCCATCGCATTAACGGGATTTGCCCGCGCTTTTATTGCGCCAAGTTATAACACTTTATTTGCCATTATTGTGCCACGCGCTACCTTCGCTCGCGGTGCCAGCATTGGTAGCTCAATGTTCCAAATTGGCTTGATTGTCGGCCCTGCAATTGGCGGTTTATTAGTCGGCTTTGTCAATAAAACCGCAGCTTATACCTTAGCCGCTGCTTTATGTGCTGGTGCAATCATTGCCTTATCCAAACTAAAAGTCACCGAGCCAAAAGCACAAAATGGGCGACCTGTTTTTAAAAGCATTACAGAAGGTTTACGCTTTGTTTGGGGCAACCAAATATTACTAGGTGCACAACTATTGGATATGTTTGCCGTTCTGTTTGGCGGCGCGGTTGCTTTACTACCTGCCTTTGTGCACGACATTTATCAAATGGGGCCAGAAGGGTTAGGTATTTTGCGCGCAGCACCTGCTATTGGTGCCATCTTAATGGGCTTATGGTTGACGAAAAATCCAATTAATTTACACGCAGGCCGATGGCTATTATCTGCCGTAGCAGGCTTTGGTATCTGTATGATTGCGTTTGCATTAAGCACTTCCTTTTGGATTTCTGCAGCTATTTTAATCGTCGCTGGCGCAATGGATGGCGTTTCCGTTATCTTACGCAGCACCATTATGCAACTCGCCACACCAGATGAAATGCGTGGTAGAGTCTCTGCCATCAACGGCATTTTCATCGGCTCATCCAATGAGCTTGGCGCGTTTGAATCTGGCGTCATGGCATGCTTAATGGGCTTGATCCCTTCTGTTATTTTTGGTGGACTCATGACATTAGGTGTAGTCGGCATTACCGCTAAAAAAGCACCCAAACTTCGTGAACTAGAGTTACAGCAACTGCACTAGTCTTAATTTGCAAATAAAGGTCTATATGGCAACACGGCAAGATAGAATTTTGAAAATCAAAATCGTATTCATTGTGTTGATACAGTTGCTTAACCTCAGGTTTGTAAAAAACTCACCTTTTAATCAACCATCTAAAATAGGTTATCTACGAGGCCTGGTTTTTTATAAACCATGGCCTTTTTTAAAAACGTTAATTTTTAAGGAGCTTTGGTTAGGCAGCATGTGGAAAGATTAAATGGATTACTTAACGCCTCTAAAAAATAGTAACGCCCAGTTAAGGTGAATTTTCTCTCCTACATGCTTAAAGCCTAATATGTCTCACAATGCTTTTAAAAACAGTTTTTCTTGTATTGGTTTAAGCTCAAATAACTGAGTCATGTAGTCAAGCATTTGTGTTTGGCTATCAAAAATCCAGTTGCAGTTTAGTCTATTTGACGTCACTTCTTTGAACTGAGCCTCTTCCATTACTTGCATAAAGCTTGTCTCAGGATATTCACCATGATGGCTGGTATAAGTGTGTTCATTCACGAACTGGTCTAAAAAAACACTGAGTTTTGACGCATTTTCTACCTCACCAAATGCGATGAACCCCTCATTTTTTAAACAAGTATAAGCACCTTCGATATAGTGCTTTTTCTGGTTAGCGGTTGCATGGTGTAGTGGCGCCAATGCTAAGACAGCGTCATAATAGCTTGACTTTATATTACTTAGACCAATCAGTGAGTGTATAAGCAGCTTCTTTAGTCCCTTTTACTGGCACTAAATCAGCGCGAGTAATCATAGCGTCAGGGTAAAATCTCTCCAATATTTGCCCCTCTGCCGGCACCTCAATTATTTGTTTTGGATTTGCTAAATCTGCATACCTCACTAATGAATTGAACTCATGATACCTAACGGAAGGGTAATCAGTGACCAGCCGTAAGTAGTGATTAATATGCGTTTCTAGCCGTTGCTTGTAGGAAGTAGTCTGTTGATTTTCTATCATTTGCCAAAGTTTAACCTTTGCTACACCTGTATCGCAACAACTTACAATTTTTTAAAACTAATTTAAATATCGCATGTAATAAATGAAGCATCTCTTTCAAAGAGACCTGCATGAACAGCTTGTTAGAATGACAGCTAAGTAATTAAATACGATAGAATAACAATCTTTAAAACAGCAACACTCATTGGAAAAATATGTCTCAAATCATCGTCAATAGCAAGCCCGCTCAAACCGAGTTAGATCAATTAAACGTTAAAAAATGGCCAACATGGGAAAAAGAAGTCTCACTATTTGACTGGCATTTTCCAGAGCAGGAAGTCGCTTATATTATTGCTGGTGAGTGTGTGATTACTCCGCTTGATAGCCTAGGTAATAGTGGAACGCCAGTTAATTTTGGCGCTGGTGACTTGGTTACTTTTCCAGCTGGATTATCGGCAAAATGGGAAGTGAAAAAACCATTGCATAAACATTACAAATTAGATGGCAATGTATTCACCCAGACGTTTTTACGCATCAAGGCAAAGTTCTGTAAAAAATAAACTAAATCAAGTTGGGAAAATCAAATGGCTAATATGTATGACATCAGCATTCCACCACTCATTCTTGCATTAAATAATTGTTTGCATATTCTTAAAACAGGCAGACGCTCTGCTGATGCGCGCAAGATTGAACATGCCGTGTTGCTGAATGCAAGGTTAGCACCCGATATGTATCCGCTCATCAGGCAAGTCCAAATTGCTACGGATATGAGCAAAGGTGCGGGCGCACGTTTAGCAAACATGGCTGTGCCTCAATATGACGATAATGAAACGACATTTGAACAGTTAGAACAGCGCTTACTCAAAACGATTGCATTTTTAGAGAGCATTCAGCCACAGCAATTAGAAGGCGCAGAAACGCGCCATATCGAATTGATGGTACGCGATTCTAAACGCGAGTTCGTTGGGTTGGATTATTTATTACGCTGGGTGCAACCTAACGTTTATTTTCATGTCACGACCACCTATAACATTTTGCGTCATCTTGGTGTTGAGCTTGGTAAACGTGATTTTTTAGGTCCAAAATAAATTAGACCCAAAATAAACCATCCTCAGGACTCGTTAGTAATTAACGTACGCGAGTCCCTGCACCGAAAAACTCTTGCATCATAAAGCTTTCCAATGCTTCAGTATCTTCTGACCGTGCGGAAAGTGTAATCACACTACCTAAGCGGCGAGAGTCCCACTTAAAGTCGCCTTGATAATCACGACGAATAATTGCTATCATTTTTTGAATCACTGCGCGCTTAATATCCATACCATCTTGCGCAGTGACATCGAACACTTCCAAACGGGCAGTATTGATATTGCTTTTCCATCCCTTAAAACTAAACTGCGCGGTGCGAACGCCTAAATAGCGAATTTCAAAAATGCCATTTGTACCATTTAGGTTAAGGTTTTCTTTAACTCTAGCATCCCGCTTATCGCCCTCGCTTTGTGGGTTATTACTGGCAATCACGGCTTCAACATCTTGTTTTGAAAGCCCTTGTTTGGCTAATTTAGCTTCCTGCTGTCTTTTAATATAAGCTTGCATATCTTCACCTTGCAAAGGCGTAACCGACGTTTCTGGTTGCTCAGGTTGCGGAATCGTTTTATTGAGTTTCTTGTCTTTTGGCACAAAAAATTCAGACTGGTCGACCACTTCAACCGGCGGCGCTTTCGGTTGCGTTTGCTTAGGTGGACGCGGTTTTGGTGGCGGCTTGGGAGTGGGTTTTGCTTGTGGCTGCGGCACAATTGCTGGCGAAGGTGGCACAGCCTCACTTGGCGCTACTTGCTCTTTTTGCGGTGGACCTAATGTAATTTCTAGTGGCGGCGCATCTTCTACTGGTGTGCCATTATCAAACAGTTTAGGGGCGTACACCCACAACAACGAAAGATGTAACAGAATCGATAGCAACAAGGTTAAAGCAATGTTGCGATTAAATCTTAGTGTAAAAACGCGATCGCTACGAACGGGCAATTGCCAAATTTCATCAGATTGAGGGGGTATTTGTGTCATGCTCATGTTAACTGTCTTACCTAAGCGCTTTTCCCACCTGCATATTGATTCCAAGAGTTAACAGCTATTGACTGAAACCAACGGTTAATAGTATTAAAACAGTCTATCATAGTGAATTGAATGATTAGTTTGTTTCTTTTTACAAAATTGAAAAGCCAATTAGTATGCCATTCTTATTGCATCTACAGCATTAAGGGGCAATCGATGCAAATCTACCAAGTATTAGATGAACAAAACAATCCGGTTGCAGAATATAGTAATTTAGACTATGCCTTACATAGTACCGAAGACCTGACTTTTTGGCATACCGACCATTATTATCACGTCCAAGAAATTGAATTAATGGAACATTAGTTCTGCTAACACACGCTTAAAACATGGTGCATATGCACCGATAGTGTGCGCGAGTAGCTTGCATTACGGTTATTATATTGCATATGTAATCTATAAAAACTACATACCCTTCATAGAGTTAAAATAAAAAATTTAGTTCTGGCATAACCTTTGCTTAACAAAAACCCAATAGTAATAGAGAAGCGTAATATTATGCGTGTCATGATTGTCGATAATGATTTAAAAAGGAGCAAAACATTAAAACAATCTTTAATTGAGAATGGTTTTGATGTGATTGCACACCTTGAGGATGATGTGCATTTACAAACGAAATGCTGTGAGCTAGAACCCGATATTGTGATTATTGATACTGAGTCGCCTAGCCGAGATGTGTTGGATAACGTTTGTATGATTACGCAACATAATACAAAACCAGTTGTGATGTTTTCACAAGATGGTGATAAAGAAGTCGTTAAAGCGGCCACTAAAGCGGGGGTGAGTGCGTATGTAGTAGGAACTATTTCGAGCGAAAGGTTGACCCCAGTGATAGAAGCAGCAATTGCAAGATTTGAAGAAACAAAACAGCTGAGACATGAGCTAAAACAAGCTAATGAGAAGCTGGATGAGCGAAAAGTTGTCGAGCGTGCAAAAGGCATTTTAATGCGTCAACGCAATCTCGACGAAGATGAAGCTTATAGCATGCTACGTAGCATGGCGATGAAAAGAAATATGAAGTTAGCTGACTTATCAACGCAGCTAATCGATGCAGCAAAAATGTTAACGATTTAGTTATCGTTATCTAACAAGCTCCAAAGGTGGGGTTGATTTACAGAATTTTTAAAAGCACTTGCTAATGTTGGCAAGCGCTTCAATAACCAGCAATAGGTAATTGGTTATGCGGACACAGGCGTCCTTGTTTTACGTTAACGAATAACGTTAAACAAGGACGCTTTTTTATTTTTAGCGTGATAAGGAAATGAAAATGGCAATTAATGATAGCAACGACAGTGAAGACAACCAGGTAGAAGCTTCATCTAGCCGAAGAGGATTCTTCAAAGCCACGGCGATGTCTGCTGCTGCAATTATCTCTGGCGTATCTGCAAGCGCTCGCAATGCCGCTTGGGCAAAAGACAGTAATGACTTAAAAACTAATGGCCTAGAAAAAAATAAACTCACCCTCGGGATTATTCCACTGACAGACTGTGCGCCGATTGTGATTGCCAAAGAAAAAGGTTTTTTCGAAAAACATGGTTTAGAGGTGGCTATTTCTAAGGAAGCTTCTTGGGCCAATATAAGAGATAAGGTGTCGTCTGGTTTGTTAGATGGTGCGCACATGTTGGCTGGTATGCCGCTCTCTACCACGCTTGGCGTTGGTTCAGCACAAAAAGATACGGTAACGGCTTTCTCGATGGATTTAAATGGCAATGGCATTACTGTTTCAAATGCGCTTTACGAGCGCATGCTTGCGGCTGACCCTGAATCAATGAAAACACGCCCAATAACGGCTGTAGCACTTAAAAAAGTCATTGATGCAGATAAAGCAGCAGGCAAAGAGCCAATGGCGTTTGCTATGGTTTATCCAGTCTCGTCACACAATTATGAAATTCGCTATTGGATGGCTTCTGCAGGCATTGACCCTGATCATGATGTCCGTTTAATCGTTATTCCTCCTTCAAAAATGGTGACTAACCTCAACGCTAAACATATTGATGGCTACTGTGTTGGTGAGCCTTGGAACCAACAGGCGGTAGCGTTAGGAATAGGGAAGTCCATTATTACCAGTTACGAAATTTGGAATAACAGCCCAGAAAAAGTATTCGGTGTAACCAGAGAATGGGCAGAGCAAAATCCAAGTACGCACAAAGCCGTGATTAAAGCGCTAATTGAAGCTTCGCAATGGATGGATAATCCAAGTAATCGCCAAGAGATTGTGCGCATTATCGCTGCTCAAAAATACATCGGCGTACCTGAATCTGTTATTGAGCAATCCATGACGGGCACTTGGACTTATAGCAAACAAGAGGCAGCTGTCAGCATGCCTGACTTTAATGTATTTCATCGCTATGCCGCCAATTATCCATGGCACTCCCATGCTGTTTGGACACTTACCCAGATGGTGCGTTGGGGGCAAATTGATCAAGCCATAGACTTTAAAAAAGTAGCGGCTTCCGTTTATTTGGCTGATGTTTACCGTGAAGCGGCGGCAGAACTCGATATTGCGGCACCAACAACAAACTTTAAGTCTGAAGGCATTCATGCAAATGCATGGACGTTAAAAGAAGCGACTAAACCGATTGATATGGGGCCAGACCAGTTCTTTGATGGCATTCAATTTAATCCACATGAGCCAGTGCAATATCTATCCAATTTCCCTATACACAATAGGCAGATAGCACTGGCAGATTTGGCGAAAAAAACGACATAACACGCATTGAAAGTAGAACATTTAACTTAAAACAAACAGGAGAAATACAACATGAAATTAAATAAAAAATTAATGATAATCGCTTTGCTTTCGACTATGCCAGCCATGGCGATGGCTGACGATGTAGTAGAAGCTACCTCACTGGGCGATGCGATTACAGGTGGTCAATTTTCAGGGAATTTTAAATTACGTTTTGAACATGTAGACCAAGCAGGACAATCTAAAACAGCACAAGCCTTCACGTTACGCAGCTTAGTTGGCTACGAGACTAAACCACTGAATGGATTTAGTGTTAATGCGCAAGTGTACGGTTTAAGCCCATTGAATGATGACTATAACGACATCAAAAAAACAGATCCAATTACCAGCAGAAGAGCTTATCCTGTGATTGCTGATCCAGAAGATTATGACTTCCATCAGTTATATGTTCAGTTTAAAAATAAAGAGCACCAAGTCCGTTTGGGTCGCCAAAGCTTTGTTTTAGATAACTGGCGCTTTATCGGTGATGTGCGTTTCCGTCAAAACTGGCAAGTGATGAATGGTCTTTCTTACATCAATACTAGCTTACCTAAAACAACGATTTCAGCGGCGCATTTTGAACAAGTGAAGGATATTACAACTAAAGTTTGGAATACCGATGTTGACATTATCAATGCAAATTACAAAATTACGCCAACAACTAGCGTGAGTGGCTATGGTTATTTTGTTGATTTTAATGATACGGCGCGTAAAGCACTCTCAACAAAAACTTTTGGTGCGCGCTTAGATGGTAAAGAGAAACTAAATGATGTTTGGAAAGTATTGTATACCGCAGAATATGCCAAACAAGATAACTATGACAATGGCAGTAGCTCAATCGATAACCATTATTATCGGGTAGGCGCTGGGCTAGGCTATGGCAAATGGTCGTTACGTATTGATCAAGAGAAGCTCTCTGGCAACAGCAATGGTAGAGCCTTCCAAACACCGCTAGGTACTAATCACTTGTTTCAAGGCTGGGCCGATGTATTCTTAACCACGCCAAATCAAGGCATTGAAGATACGATGCTGATTATGCAAGGCGAGCTATTGGGTGCAGTGATTAAATCTGAATACCATATTATTGATTCCGACCGTGATTTCAACAAAGTTGGCGGCGGCACTGGAGATAGCCTAGGCACAGAGTTTGATTTAGGCGCTTATTACAAGTTTAACAAACAAGTTTCTGGCTCTATTGAATATGCCAATTTCCAAGAAGGCACCCAATATGCAGGCGCACGCAAGCGTGACATTGAAAAATTCTGGCTAACAGCCATGTATAGCTTCTAAGGTTAATTACAGTTAACTGCAACAAATGCACCAAGTTGGACACATCGACTTGGTGCATTAGCACTATTAGAGTGCTAATAATATAGAAAATTAGGTTAAACAATTGATTTATATGGAAAATATTTTAGGCATAACATTTGCTTAACTATGCACCATAAAAACAATTCAATCAGCGGCTGGAAAATATATGCAAAAAATGAAATTAGTAGTGATTGGTAACGGCATGGCTGGCATGCGCGTTGTAGAAGAGTTATTGAAAATCTCGCCTGATTTATATGACATTACTGTTTTTGGTGATGAGCCATACCCAAACTATAACCGTATTATGTTGTCTCCTGTGCTTGCCAATGAACAGACTATTGACGACATCATTCTGAATACTCGAGAGTGGTATGCGGAAAACAATATCACGCTACACACCAATGCACGTGTGAATAAGATTGATCGTGTAAAGCGTGTAGCGATTGCTGAAGATGGCACCACTGCAGAATATGACCGTCTATTAATAGCTACTGGTTCTAAGCCATTTATGCCGCCGATTCCAGGCAAAGATCTTGAAGGTGTATTGGGTTATCGTGATATTAAAGATACCAACGACATGATAGAAGCTGCAAAAAAATATAAGCATGCCGTTGTGATTGGTGGCGGCTTGCTAGGCTTAGAAGCAGCCAACGGTCTTAAAATTCAAGGTATGGATGTGACGGTTATTCACCGTAATGAATGGTTGCTAGAAAAACAATTGGATAAAGCCGCTGGTCTTATGCTGCAAAAATCATTAGAAGCTAAAGGGCTAAAGTTTCACCTTAACACGAACACGGACACGATTATTGGTAATGCCGATGGTCGTGTTTCTGCCATTCGTTTTAAAGAAGGTTTTGAAATTCCAGCTGATTTAGTGGTATTAACGGTTGGCATTCTACCTAATTATGCGCTTGCAGAATCTGCTGGCATTCATTGCGATAAAGGTATCGTGGTTAACGATACCATGCAAACATTTGACCCACGCGTGTATGCGGTGGGCGAGTGTGTTAACCACCGTGGTATTTCATACGGTTTGGTTGCTCCCTTATTTGAAATGGCTAAGGTGTGCGCCACGCACTTAGCCAACTTTGGTATTGGTTCATACAAAGGCTCTGTCACCTCAACAAAATTAAAAGTGACAGGCATTGATTTGTTTTCTGCTGGTGATTTCACCGGTGGAGACGATACGGAAGAAATTGTGTTGCACGACGCAGTTGGCGGGGTATACAAAAAACTCGTCATTCGAGATGACAAAATCATCGGCGGCGTGCTCTATGGCGATACTGCCGACGGAGCCTGGTATTTCCAGATGCTACGTGACGGCAAACCGATTCACGAAATTCGCGACCACTTGATGTTCGGTCAGGATTCTTTAGGCAATACAGGTCATCAAGGACAAGATAAAGCCGCAGCCATGACCGATGAAATGGAAGTTTGCGGCTGTAATGGCGTTTGTAAAGGCACCATTGTTAAATCCATTCAAGCAGACGGTTTATTCACCTTAGATGATGTGAAAAAGAAAACCAAAGCAGGTTCAAGTTGCGGTAGCTGCACAGGCTTAGTTGAACAAATTTTGGCTTCAACCTTAGGCGGCGGCTATGCGCCACCTTCAACGGCTAAATCCATCTGTGCTTGTACTGATCACAACCATGAAGAAGTGCGTGAAGAAGTGCGTAAACACAAATATTTAACGATTCCAGATGCCATGAAAGGCATGGAATGGAAAACGCCAAATGGTTGTGCCACTTGCCGACCTGCATTAAATTACTATTTAATTTCTACTTGGCCACATGAAGCAACAGATGATCCGCAATCACGCTTTATTAACGAACGTGTGCATGCCAATATTCAAAAAGATGGCACTTACTCTGTTATTCCTCGCATGTACGGCGGCGTTACTAACCCAGACCAATTGCGTAAAATTGCTGATGTTGCCGATAAGTACAAAGTACCAATGGTAAAACTAACGGGTGGCCAACGGATTGACTTGCTAGGTGTTAAAAAAGAAGATTTGACCAATATGTGGGCAGATTTAGATATGCCATCAGGCTACGCTTATGGCAAATCGATTCGCACTGTTAAAACGTGTGTTGGTTCTGAGTTCTGCCGTTTTGGTACGCAAAATTCTACCCAACTTGGCATTGATATTGAAAAAGCATTTGACCATATGTGGGCACCGCATAAAGTTAAATTTGCAGTGTCTGCTTGTCCTCGCAACTGTGCAGAATCAGGCATTAAAGATGTCGGCATTATTGGCGTCGATTCTGGCTGGGAGCTGTATGTTGGCGGTAACGGCGGCATTAAAACGGAAGCTGGACAATTTTTATGTAAAGTAAAAACGGCTGAAGAAGTGCTTGAATATTCAGGCGCCTTTATTCAAATTTACCGTGAAGAAGCGCGTTATTTAGATCGTACCGTGCATTGGATTGAGCGCGTCGGTTTAGAATACGTCAAACAACGTGTACTGGAAGATGCAGAAGGCAGAAAAGCGGCTCATGAGCGCTTGCTGTACGCATTGCAAGGCGCGGTTGATCCTTGGGCAGAGCGTGTAGCAAAACGCGATGAACATAAAGAGTTTGAAACTATAGAGATTTGAAACTATAGAAATTTAAATCTGTATTGAGTGGTGTGACTGTTCACACCATTCATCATCATTGGAAAATAATATGGCTTGGAAAGAAATTTGTCCGTTAGCGGATATCCCTAAACTTGGATCACGCGTGGTTCGCACATCAACAAAAGAAATCGGTGTATTTCGCACTGAAACTGATGGCGTATTTGCAATCAACAATCTTTGCCCGCACAAAAAAGGGCCATTATCACAAGGCATTGTGTTTGGTGAAACAGTGCAATGCCCACTGCATAATTGGCGCATCAGCTTGGTTAGCGGTAAAGCAGAAGAGCCTGATGAAGGTGAAACGACCTGTTATCCAACTAAAATTGAAAATGGCATTGTGTTTTTAGAGGTAGAATAAAACTTCAACTTCTCTTTAAAAAAATACAAAGCAACAATATCAAGGGTTTACTGATTTGAACAATACACACCCAATCGCCATCCACCCACGCCAACAAAAAACAAAAAGCACTTGTTGCTATTGTGGCGTCGGTTGCGGTGTCATTATTACGACTGAAGATAAAAAAATTATCGATGTCAAAGGTGACCCTGATCATCCCGCTAATTTCGGTCGTTTATGTACTAAAGGCGCTACGCTACACCTAACGGCAAAACTAGACGCGCGACAGTTATATCCGGAATTACGCAAATCTCGTGGCGAGCCACGTCGACGAGTAAGTTGGGATGCATCGCTTGATTATGTCGTTGATCGATTTGCCGAAACGATTGAAAAACACGGCCCTGACTCTGTTGCTTTTTATCTATCAGGACAACTACTCACTGAAGACTATTATGTTTTCAATAAGCTATCAAAAGCGCTTATCCGTACCAATAACGTAGACACAAACTCACGCTTATGTATGAGTTCTGCCGTAGCAGGATACAAAACAACGCTAGGTGCTGATTCTCCGCCCACTTGTTACGAAGACATTGACCACACTAAGTGTTTGTTTATTGCGGGTAGCAATACGGCTTTTGCGCATCCGATTGTGTTCCGCCGTATTGAAGATGCAAAAGCCAACAATCCTGATATGAAAATCGTCGTGGTTGATCCACGCCGTACCGATACCGCGCAATTTGCCGATTTACATTTAGCCATTTTGCCAGGCACTGACGTTGCATTATTCAACGGCCTACTGCATGTGATGCTGTGGGAAGGCTTGCTGGATATGGATTATATCCGCGCACATACCGAAGGCTTTGATGCATTAAAAGATACGGTACGTGAATATACGCCAAAAATGGTAGCCGACATTTGTGGCATTAATGAAAAAGATATTGTGCAAGCGGCCAAATGGTTTGGCGCTGGGCCAACACTTTCTATGTATTGCATGGGCTTAAATCAGTCTATCCACGGGACCGATAAGAATGCAACGCTGATTAATTTACACCTTGCTACTGGGCAAATTGGCAAGCCAGGTGCAGGGCCATTTTCATTAACGGGTCAGCCTAATGCAATGGGTGGTCGTGAAGTTGGTGGTATGGCTAACTTACTATCAGGGCATCGCGATATCAATAATGCAGCGCATCGTGCAGAAGTGGCTAAACTTTGGAGTATTGATGATGTACCTGCAACATCAGGCAAAACAGCAGTAGAAATGTTTGATGCGGTTAAAGATGGCGAGATTAAAGCCATTTGGATTGCTTGCACCAACCCTGCGCAATCCATGCCTGATTTAAATAATGTATTGGCGGCATTAGATAATGCAGAGTTAGTGGTACTACAAGACGCCTTTAACAACACCGATAGTAATCAATATGCCGATGTGGTTTTTCCTGCAACAACATGGGGAGAAAAAGAAGGCACGGTCACTAATTCAGAGCGACGAATTACCCGTTTGCAAGCAGCCGCACCTAAATCGGGTGAAGCGCGCCACGACTGGGAAATTGCCGTTGAGTTTGCGCAGCGTTTAGAGAAAAAGCTGGGATTAAATACTGCATTGTTCCCATACACGACAACTGAACAAATATTTAATGAGCATCGCGAAACGACCCGTGGTCGTGATTTGGATATTACAGGCTTGAGTTATCTACTATTGGAAACGCATGGCCCGCAACAATGGCCGTTTAAAGAAGGTGATAAGCAAGGTCAAGCGCGCTTATACGCTGATGGTGTCTTTCAAACTGACAATGGTAAAGCAAAATTTGCCAATGCCACTTATAAACCAACCGCTGATACCACTAACGCTCGCCAACCGCTACACCTATTAACGGGACGTTTGCGCGACCAATGGCATGGCATGAACCGCACTGGTACGATTGCACAGCTATATAACCACGTAGATGAGCCACTATTATCGATGAACGAAAGCGACATGCAGCGACGTCAGCTTAAAGATGGTGATATTGTCAAACTGAGTAATAAACGGGGTGAATTGAATATTCGCATTCAAACTTCAAACGAAGTTAAACCCGCTCAAACTTTTTTACCCATCCATTGGGGTCGTCAGTTTATGAATGGCTTAGGCGCCAATGCATTAATGCCTGCCGATGTTGATAAAATTTCAAAGCAGCCGGAGCTTAAACATACAACCATCAAACTAGAAAAGCTCAACTTGCCATGGCAAATGACGGTGATGCGTAGCTGTCATGATTTAACGCTGATAAGTCAGATCCGTCAGCTGTTGTCTAATTTTGATTACGCCACTTGTGGCCTACATGGTAGAGAAAATAGCATGGTTGTATTACGCGCATCGCATCATGAAGCACCCGATGCAGACATCGTTGCACAATTAGATAGCTTGCTCGGCATGGTAGAAGGCGCGCCTATGTTGCAGTATGACGATGCCAAACGCAGTGTGAGTAAACGCATTTTAGTTGAAAATAATCAAGTGACTGGTGTACGCTTGATTGGCGAAACGCTAGCTGCCGACTGGCTAAAGCAAGTGATGCAACAAGGCGCGTTTACTGACGAACTACGTAAGTGGGCACTCGCTCCGCTCAGTGCACCGCCAACTGGTCAGAAAAGTCGCGGTAAGATTATTTGCAATTGTTATGATGTTTCGGAAAACGAGATTATTGAAACTTGCGAAATGGGCGCTGATTTGCAAACCTTACAAGCCAAACTCAAATGTGGAACCGAATGTGGTTCCTGTGTGCCAGAGCTGAAAAGATTGGTACAACAATATAGTAAGAATTTGGCATAAGCCAATCAATCATCAAAGCGCTAACGCCATCATTCGCCCAAACGACTAGCCTAAATTTTTTCTTTTTTTACCCAATAAACAGGTTTATCTTTCTCACCTTTAGCAATCACCATATCGGCTCGTCTTAGGTTTTCTAATGCTTCATTAAGCGAAACATCATTTGCGATAACGGTTTTTTCTGCCATTGCTTGGCTATAGTTTAACCAATCTTTGTTTTCTATATAGTCATGATCTTGCATACACATTTTAAATACACGTGCTTTGCGACCAATAATTTCTAATTTTTGAAACTCAACGACAGCAACTAAATGCGCTGCTGCTCGCTCTGTAATGTCACCACACTGATTAATGGCCTCTTTTAGTGCAGTATTCTCAATCGGCTGAGGCTGAGATTTAAGGTTAGGCTCAACAACTTTCTGTTGTGTGTAAACCCAAAAAACACCACCCAATATCAGAACCAGCAGAATTAAAAGTAGTGTTTTTTTTAATGTTGTCATAAACCCTATTTAATATTGATTGTTGATTTCAGTTGCGTTGCGGCATCAGCATCCAGCTGCGTGAGCAAGGCAATATTGGTTAATGCTTCCATGTGTTTACCACTTTCTTCCGCAATTAATGCAAGATAATAAATCGCTTGGCTATGCTGTGCATTTGCCGCCGTCACTTGTCGCAGATGAGTTTCCGCACTCACTGTATCATGGATTGCATACTCTGCAGCAGCTAGATAAAACCAAGCTTCATTATTACTCGGCTCTTCTATCGTCCATCTTGTGGCAACCGATAATAATGAGGCCCAATTTTTGTTTAAATACGGGTGAACAACCTGCATAAAAAATGGCCATTTGTCTGCAGGCCCTGCCCAGAATGCAGGCGATGCTTTTGAATTAATCGCAACAACAGGCTTATCCATCAACGCTTGTACCCATTCGACTGGCATATTGTAATAGTAAGCATTCCTACCTGGACTTTTAAGCGTGATAATACCGACTAAATGGCCAGCATCATCAAAAACACCACCGCCACTTGCACCCAACCTAAACGTACTAGTTGCTCTAATAATCACACTATCATCCATCTGAAACAAGCCTTTTACATAGCCAGAAGTACTGGATGGGACAGTCGAGGAATTAGGATAGCCAATAGCGAAAACGGGCTGCTCATATTGCAAGTTTTTGCTAGAGCCAATTGTCACAATTGGGGCTTCCATATCGTCAACTTTTACAAGGCAAATATCATGATTCCAATCTGGCACGATGCCACTGACAGGGTATGATTTTCCTTTTGCCGTTACGCTAATACTTGCTGCATTTGCAACAACATGGCAATTGGTTACCACACGATCTTTTGCAATCACAACACCAGAGCCAGAGCCATCGTTACCATTGGCCAGTTCAACATGTATTTTAACCACATGTTGAGTGGCTTCATGCAATAACATATCCGTTGGTAATGCTTTTACCGAAGTAGCTGCACTCAAGTACAATAAAATAAAAACAAGCTTTTTCATGGTGACCTCCTAGCAAACTATTAACAGTTGGCAAATATCACAAACTAACAATCTTGATTTATACAAAGCAATTAACGTGCCAAGGATTTTTACTTAATTTATTGCGTAAAAATAAAGCCGAAAAGTTAAACAATAACAAGTAGTTATACTTAATTTTCGAGAAGTTTGAAGAGAAGGGTCAGTTTGGGGAAAATACAGATGGTATCTAAAGATAATGGCTTGCCGCACTAAAAGGGTGCAGCAAGCTATTCAGTGGAAAAGTTACTCGTAAATCAATTTAATTTTTTGTGTTTTTAACCGCTCGCCTAGCCAAGCGGTTAATCGCTCTGAATCTTGATCAGATAACTTCTTTTTCGAATTGACTAATAGCAACGTCACTTTTTGGTGGTAGATATCATAACGTGATGCCGAGCTGATACCATTAGCAATCACAATACTATTGATTTCAGGAAATAATGTGTGCAACTCCGGCGTCACGCTTTCCATCAATTCTTCTTTGGTTTTATACGACCTTAACTGATTATTTAACTTTGCAATTTGCTGATCCCTAGAATCAATGGCAATCTGACTTTCTTTATACAAATCAGCCACAATGCTGGTTTTCAAAGATAAGGTATCAATTTGTTGCTCACCAGCTTGATGCACCACCAATGACGTTGCTTCTAACTCATTTTTAATAAGCTTGTTTTGTATCGTTTTTAGTGTCGTTTTTGGAATAGGCTTGCCGATGAGTGACAACTCAATTGTTTTAGATTTTGGATTAATTTGAAGGTTGGAATAGTAAGTTTCATCAAACTTAAACTCTTGCGCAACGAAGGATTTTGCTTTTTGAGTAAATACTTCCTCTTTTACTAAATGGTAAGCCAAATAAAAACTTGGTACGACAGTAATTAAAACCATCGCTGATAAATATTTTTTAACGCGGCTTTCCGTCTTCGCATCAACGTAATTGCGATGCGGCAACTTCATCGCCGAAATAATAATAACGGCAGCAAACGCAATAAAGACCGAATTAATAATATAAAGATAAAATGCACCAAAGAAAAAATTCCATTGCCCGTTAGCAAGACCATAACCCGCCGTGCACAATGGCGGCATCAACGCTGTTGCAATCGCAACACCCGGAATCACATTGGTTTTAATTTTTCGTGTGGCGGCGATCATGCCTGCCAAACCACCAAAGAAAGCAATGAGGACGTCCCAAATCGTCGGCGATGTTCTCGCTAACAACTCAGAATGCGCCTCGGATAGCGGACTAATCAAAAAATATAAAGTTGAGGTTAAGAAAGCGATTAGCGTTGCCACTAATAAACTCATTACAGCTTTGCGAATTAACGGAAAGTCATAAACGCCAATCCCATAACCAATACCCATAATTGGCCCCATCAATGGTGAAATTAACATGGCGCCAATCACAACAGCCGTCGAGTTAACATCCAAACCAACCGAAGCAATTAAAATGGCTAGCATCAACACCCATAAATTAGTGCCGCGCAAACTGACGTTGGAGCGAATCTCGGTGTCGATAGCATCCGCTTCTGATATATCATCGGACAAGCTAAAGACATGTCGAATCGTATTGAGCATACGGGCGAATGTAAAGCGATTCATATATGAATAATTCTTTGATTAAAAGGTAAATTATAGCATCTAAGCATTTAGGCGAAGTTACATAACAATCGCCAAATATTGTTAATTTTCAATTTGTGCAATAATGTAGCAATTCAATTTAATAAGCATGATATGGCAGACTTCTCACTTTCAGCAATCTCTTCACAAGTGCTTTATTTATCAATCGTATTTATTTTGCTCGTGTTTCCTAGAGCACTACAAAAATACAATATTCCTGCACCACTAACTTGCTTTGCATTAGGCATGATCGTTATTTTCGGCGTTGCCGATTACAGCAATGACACTACTTTAGACTTTTTATCTGCGCTTGGCATATCGTCCTTATTTTTATTTGCAGGTTTGGAAGTTAATATCCAAGAATTGAAAAAAGGTTTTTGGCCGTTACTGAATCATCTGTTTTTACGTTGCGTTGGTGTTTTTGTGTTCACATGGGTTGGCATGAGCTACTTTGAATTTTCAATGCAAGTATCTGGATTAATTGCCTTGGCATTACTGACGCCTTCCACTGGCTTTATTCTTGAGTCACTTGCAGGATTAGACTTAGATGAAAATGAAAGGTTTTGGGTTAAAAGTAAAGCCATTGCTGGTGAGCTACTTGCCCTCTTGTTACTGTTTGTATTCTTAAAATCCGATTCTCCTAGCGATTTAGGCACTTCATCAGCTGTATTGCTTGCGATTGCATTCGGCTTGCCTTTTCTCTTTATGTTCCTTGGTCGCATTGTCATTCCATTTGCGCCAGGATCCGAGTTTTCATTATTGATTATGGTCGGCCTGATTGCAGCCTACCTCACCAAACAAATAGGTGTTTATTATCTCGTCGGTGCATTCTTTACTGGCTTTGCAGCAAGACAATTACAACAAAGAATGCCAACATTGGCTTCAGATAATAATCTGCATGCGGTGCAATTATTTGCCTCATTCTTCGTCCCTTTTTACTTCTTTCATGGTGGCATGTCTGTGCCAGGCGGTGCATTACAGTGGGAATCGCTATGGATAGGCTTAGCCATTACCACGGCCTTATTACCCTTTAGAATTGGCTCTGTCGCGGTTCAAAGAATATACGTGAATAAAGACAGCACGAGAAGTAGTTTTGATGTTGCCATTGCCCTAACACCAACACTTATTTTCACCTTAGTGATTGCCAGCATTTTGCACGAAAAATTTGGCATCACTGATACCTTGTTTGGGGGTTTGTTGGTCTATGCAGCAATCACAACCATACTGCCTTCATTTGTATTAAAAAAACCATTAGGGTTAGATGTAGACAATCCACCTGTACATTAACGTTTGCGCAAGGGCGTTAATAAGGCAGATAGACCGTTATGATCTATCTCTTGCATCAGCTGCAACAAGCGCCCTAATTCACTCTTAGGAAAGCCCTCACGGGCAAACCAATTTAGATAATTGCCTGGTAAATCGGCCAACACTCTACCTTTATATTTGCCGTAGGGCATTTCCATCGTCACTAGCTTTTGCAAATCTTCTGCGTTCATTTTTTCAGTTTAACCATGCTATATAAGGTTCATTTAATCATAACCAGCCCTTCAGTTGCGCAATATTCTGTCGATATATCTTCAACGATAGTTGATATGAAAATTGATGACATGGACATTTACGAATTATTGAAAGAAGAAAACCAACAGTTCTGGGATTTTCTAGACTTAGATTCCAGTATGCTAAATCTATCAGAGACTGAGATTGCGCTCATGCATGAGAACTATATCGTCGAAGAAATAGAAACCACATAAATAATCATGTTAAAACGGGAAAGAGAAGGCTATTTTCCCCTGTTAGAAAACGACCAAACGCGTCGCAACTTCATTATATTGTCACACTATTGGGGCATCATTTTAATCACTGACACCGTAACATTTGGAAAAATATTAAGACCTAACTTTAAGTATTAATCATAGTCAACTGAAATAGTTGAACAAAAGATAACTTATTAATTTTATTAAACTTTTGGTGCAGTTCTTGCCTAAGATTTATGTAACGCTGCATTGAACGACTTAACGCTAAGGAGCGCAACATGACGATTTACCAAGTATTAGACGAACAAAATCATCCAGTGTTTGAAGCGGATAGTTTCTTATTAGCACAACAAGAAGCTGAACTACTGAATCTGTCTTTTGACGATCATTACTTCTTTGTTGAAGCGGCTGCAAGTGAGCCAACGCACTAGCGCAGACTCGCGCTAGAAATGATAAAGGGCTATCGCTCGAAAACGATAACCCTTTGAATGTTGGCGGAGCGGACGGGACTCGAACCCGCGACCCCCGGCGTGACAGGCCGGTATTCTAACCAACTGAACTACCGCTCCTAAACATCGCTGCGGTTAAAACAACGATGATTTAGTTTGTTATTGAAATGGTGGGTGCTAACGGGGTCGAACCGCTGACATTCGCCTTGTAAGGGCGACGCTCTACCAACTGAGCTAAGCACCCAAATCAACAACAAGCCGCGGATGATACAGTCATTTTAGAAATTTTCCAAGTAATAATTCACCTTTAAATTTAGTTTTTTTAATTCTTTAGCAAAATCACTCTACACGCTTCCATATTTGTGAGCGTCCGATTAAAGAAATCCCGATATAGCCACGCACTTCTAACTCATCTCCAGCTTCATTTAATTGCATTTTGCAGTTATAGATTTTTCCATTCTCAGGATCTAAAATTTTACCGTCAGTGTATTGATCGCCATCCTTTGTTAAGCCCTCAGCTATGGTCATCCCAATAATCTTTTGCCCTTTGCGCTCATCTTTACATTTCTCGCAAACTGCATCAGGCGTGTCTGTGGCTAACAATCCTTTTTCGATGACCGCACTTAATTTGCCGTATTTTTGGCCAATTCGAATCAATGAGCGTGGCTTACCTGACTGGTCATCAATAGTTTGCCATAAACCTACTGGCGTGTTGGTAGCGGCATGACCCATCTGCGCTGTGAATAAAAATAGTGTTATCACAGGCAACAATAGTCCGCGTAACAACAATGGTAATACTTGCATACAAAAACTCCTTATTTAGTCATAGTGATAATAATCCGTTAATCTGCAAGTTTCATACCACAATCAAAACTCCATAAAATCCTATAAAAATCATAATGTTAAAAAAATACATGATTTCACCCTGCAAAAATTACAGTCTTTCAAAATATCCAATTTATTTTTCGTGCAACTTTTGCATTACTTTGTGATGTCAACCAAACGAAACGATAAAGCGTTTATTCACCTGCCTCATCTAAAGATTAATTAATTGCTGCCGAAGTAATACTTAACACAACGACAAATGAATTGGATGGTGTGTGATGACAGCAACAAATGAATTACTACTTGATGAAGAAGACCAGCTCTATACTGAATATATGAATATCTATGACCGCTTACTGGCGACGCGAGATATTACGAGCTGGGATGACTCACTGTTATATCAAATGGAAGAGCTTAATCTTGAAGTTGATTTAGAGCTTGATGTAGAAGTGACTTAACTATTTAACCGTTTGATTGAGTAAATTGAGATGGTTTTTGCCCATTTATCTCTAATTTAAAATGGACTGCTGATTGTAAACTAATAGTATTAAGTGAATCCGCGTTACCACGTGGTATGTTAGCAATAGACGTTTTATCTCCTCTCTCTCTGAGCCCGCGATGTTGTGGGCTCTTTTTTTTACAACAGACTTAGCGGTTTACCGCCTAGCGAGGTTGGGGAAGACCCTTGCGGTCTTGCGGGTGTTATATATTTCAAAAAATACATTTTCATCGAACCAAGCCATCTTCAAAAAGCTGCGAACCTCCAGTCCTGCCACTTGTCTCTATTCTCGCTTACGTCATTTATCTATCATGATGACGATGTAAATTAGACCATGTTAAAGTAACAGACTACCCAGTCGTCTTGGATTAAAACAACTAACAATGACCAATCACACGTTAATAGCGAGATATGAGCAAGTACGGCAAACAACACTCGATATATGTAGCCGTCTTGAAAATGAAGATTTTGTTGTGCAACCGACGCCAGAAGTCAGCCCACCTAAATGGCATTTTGGGCATGTCACTTGGTTTTTCGAAACAGTGATTCTCAAAAAATTTAAGGCTAACTACCAAGCCTTTAATTGCGCCTATGATGAACTATTCAATTCTTATTACAAAGCCATCGGTACGCACACGATTCAATCAGAGCGCGGCAATTTATCTAGGCCGACCGTAGCAGAAATCATGCGTTATCGTGTGCATGTTGATGATGCAATTACTAGCTTATTAGCAGAAGCAATCACTGATGAGTTAGCTAACCTAATTGAAACTGGGTTACACCATGAGCAGCAACACCAAGAGCTGCTGTTTATGGATATTAAAACTATATTGGCTAGTAATAGTCTGCCAACGCAATATGCACAGACACCACTTTCTGCGGCACCAGCGCCAATATCAACTTGGACAAACATTGAAGAAGGATTGTATGAAGTTGGCTTTGATCATGCAGACGGTAGTTTTTCTTATGACAATGAGCGCCCGCATCACAAACATTATCTCTATCCATTTGCCATCTGCCAAAGCCTAGTGACCAATGGTGAATTTTTAGCCTTTATGCAGGATAGTGCTTATTGCAAAGCACACTATTGGTTGAGTCTAGGCTGGGATTGGATTAACCAAACAAAAACTCATCATCCCTTATATTGGTCCAAGGTAGATGGCAAATGGTTTGAATATACGTTGCACGGCTTGATACCGTTAGACATGAACAAGCCACTGGTGCACATTAGTTATTTCGAGGCAGATGCGTTTGCCAAATGGAAAGGACTGAGACTGCCGACAGAGCAAGAATTAGAAATTTATCTAAGCACCGCATCGAACAAGCCAACATCTAAAACCGATACCTATCACCCTAATGATGCCAATGCTTCAGAGCAGGTGTGGTGCTGGACAAGCAGTCAGTATTCACCTTATCCAAGATTTAAAGCCTTTGATGGCGTATTGAACGAATACAACGGTAAATTTATGTGCAACCAGTTTGTGTTGCGTGGCGGCTGTGTGGTGACGCCAGATCAACACTACCGAAATAGCTATCGTAACTTTTATTTGCCACACCAACGTTGGATGTTTTCAGGCATCCGCTTAGCAAAGGATATCGTTTGAAGATTACCAACCTGATTGAAACAGATCAAACAAGCTTACACCAAACAACATTTTTGACCGATGTAATTGCAGGCTTAAGCGCCGAACAAAAATCTATTTCCGCCAAATATTTTTATGATGATATTGGCAGCGAATTGTTTCAAAAAATTACCCAGCATCCTGATTATTATCCAACAAGAACAGAATTTTCTATCTTAGAAAAAATCAGTGCCATTTTGCCTACAACCATCAATGAAGCCGAAATCGATATTATTGAGCTAGGCGCAGGTGACGGCCATAAAAGTGAGCTGATTATTAATGGCTTTTTGGATAAGCATTGCAAAGTAAATTTTTATCCCATTGATATTTCCGAAAAAGCCATGCAGCTTCTAGGTGAAAATCTGAGCATCAATGCATCCTTGCATGTTCACGGTATTGTTGCTGATTACTTCCATGGCCTTAACCACCTTAAAAAAATATCGAACAATCGTAAATTAGTCTTGTTTTTGGGCTCTAATATCGGTAATTTTAACAAAGCGCAAACAGACGAATTTTTACATCAATTAGAAGCAAATTTAAATATTGGTGACTACGTGTTAATTGGTTTTGATTTAAAGAAAGATGTACACATTCTGAATCAAGCGTATAACGATTCTGATAGTCTTACCCGCGTATTTAATTTAAATTTACTCTCAAGAATGAATCGTGAGTTAGGTGCGCATTTTGATGTATCCGCTTTTCAGCACTATGGCTTTTATAATCCTGTATTAGGTGCAATGGAAAGCTATTTAATTTCGTTAAAAGACCAAACGGTAGC
Organism: Betaproteobacteria bacterium; assembly: GCA_022599515.1. Taxonomy (GTDB): domain Bacteria; phylum Pseudomonadota; class Gammaproteobacteria; order Burkholderiales; family Methylophilaceae. The sequence continues at coordinate 1,569 of JAHZMC010000039.1, read as the reverse complement.
CATTGATACTGCAGATATGCAGTTTCATTTCAAGCAACACGAAGTCTTGCATTTAGAGTATTCGCACAAGTTTTCTACCACTGGCATTGAAAAACTTGCCACGCGCAATGGCTTTGAGATTGCCCAGCTATTTTCAGATGACCGTGACTATTTTATTGACGCCTTGTGGAAAGTGACCTCACCGATGGAGAAAATGACTTGACCGACCATTTTAACTTTGACCAAATCATCCGCCGTGCAGGCTCACATAGTCTCAAACATGATGCAAGACAATCACTATTTGGTCGTGACGATGTGATTCCAATGTGGGTTGCCGATATGGATTTTGCTGTGCCGCCAGCCGTGACAAATGCATTGGCTGAACGAACAAAACATCCGATTATTGGCTATACCACTGAGCCAGAAAGCCTGTTCGATGCACTGATTGATTGGCATCAAAAGCGGCATGGTTGGGCAATTAACCGTGAATGGATTGTGCTATGTCCAGGTGTAGTGCCTAGCTTGCATGCAGCATCGTTAGCCTTTGCTAAGACAGATGAAGCAATTATTGTGCAACCCCCCGTGTATTTTCCTTTCTTTTCTGCGGTTAAAAACACTGGCCGAACGCTGATTGAAAACCCTTTGCTATTGCAAGACAATCGTTACCACATTGACTTTGACCATCTTGAACAATGCGCCGCCAATGCACGCATGTTGTTCTTATGTTCACCGCATAATCCCGTTGGCAGAGTTTGGGAAACTGAAGAATTACAGCGTATTCTAGCCATCGCAAAACAGCATGATTTGATGATTTTTTCGGACGAAATTCACGCCGATCTTATTTATCTAGATGCTAAGCATCAACCATTGGCAACCTTAGCTAACGATAGTCACAACATCATCACGGCTGTTGCGCCAAGCAAAACATTTAATATTGCAGGGTTGAATTTATCGGCGCTGATTATTCCGAATGCTAGCCATCGCAAAGCCATCACGCAAGCATTTGACACGCTGCATGTCAGCGCCGCCAATCCGTTTAGCCTAGTGGCTTTTGAAGCCGCTTATCATCATGGCGAAGCTTGGTTAACAGCGCTGTTAACTTACTTAACTGCAACGCGAGATTTTGTCTCTGACTATTTAGCGACCAAATTGCCACAAATCAAACTCATTAGGCCAGAAGGCACTTATCTGCTTTGGTTAGATTGCCGTGCACTTGGCTTGAATGACCAAGCACTGAAGCAGTTTTTTATTGAAAAAGCTGGCTTAGGATTAAGCCCTGGTACTTTATTTGGTGAAGCTGGTAGCGGGTTTATGCGCATGAATATTGGTGCGCCAAGACAGGTGATTGCTAAAGCGCTCGACCAAATTACACAAGCACTTAATTAAACAGCTCAATATTAACGCGCTCAATTAAAATCTTGCATTAACCATTAATCACGATGATTGCATAATGACCCCTGTTGAAAAAAAAGGACACTTTTTTATCGTATAAAATGACGAAAAGAAGGAGTTTAGAATGAGCAGGAAATCACATGAGCATTACACAGCGGAATTTAAGGCAGAGGCGATTAAGTTAGTGCTAGAAGAATC
>JAHZMC010000038.1 GCA_022599515.1 Betaproteobacteria bacterium | reverse complement strand
GTAAAAGAAACCCGCGATAAATATCCTGACTTACAAATTGTTGCGGGTAACGTAGCGACAGGCGCTGGTGCGAAAGCAATGGCTGATGCAGGTGTTGACGCCGTTAAAGTCGGCATAGGCCCAGGTTCAATTTGTACCACGCGTATTGTTACTGGTGTTGGCGTTCCGCAATTAACTGCCATTTCAAACGCGGTTGAAGCACTGAAAGGTACAGGTATTCCAGTGATTGCTGATGGCGGAATTCGTTTTTCAGGAGATATAGCTAAAGCGCTTGTTGCTGGCGCGCATTGCGTTATGGTTGGCAGCATGTTGGCTGGCACTGAAGAAGCGCCCGGTGAAGTTGAACTTTACCAAGGTCGTTACTATAAATCCTATCGTGGTATGGGGTCTTTAGGTGCAATGAGCCAAAAAGAAGGATCAAGTGACCGTTACTTCCAAAAATCTGATGGTGAAGCGGATAAGTTGGTGCCAGAAGGCATTGAAGGTCGTGTGGCGTATAAAGGCCCTGTATCGGCAATTATTCATCAACAAATGGGTGGTTTACGCTCATCTATGGGCTTAACTGGCTCTAAAGATATTGAGACTATGCGCACTAAGCCTGAGTTTATGAAAATAACGTCAGCAGGTATGGGCGAGTCACATGTACACGACGTTACCATCACTAAAGAAGCGCCAAATTATCGTACAGGCTAGTTTTACTTTGTAGATTTGACGATAACGGCATCAGAAGTGCTCATTGACTAGCGTCAACTCCGCGCTTCTTCTTTGTTCTCGAACAAAGCTACTTTGTAAAACATTCAATCTCTTTATTAATGTAAGAGATAAAAAATTCAATTAGGCTGAGTTTATCACAATAGGGATACTCAGCTTTTTACTTAATATACACCGCTCTAAATTAATGAGCCGTTAAAATGAGAAACACCATGAGTAAAGACATTCATGATCACCGCATACTGATATTAGATTTTGGTTCACAATACACTCAGCTTATTGCTCGTCGTGTGCGTGAAATTGGCGTTTACTGTGAACTTTGGTCATGGGATGTGACTGAAGCACAAATTAAAGAATTTAATCCGACAGGCATTATTCTTGCCGGTGGCCCTGAATCAGTAACAGCAGACAATTCACCGCGTGCGCCAGAATATGTGTTCACCGCTGGTGTTCCTGTATTAGGTATCTGTTATGGCATGCAAACTATGGCTGAACAGCTTGGCGGCGGCGTTGAAAGCTCTGACCATAAAGAATTTGGCTATGCTGCGGTTGAGTTAATTGCTAAATCGGCGTTATTTAACAATGTTGAAGATAGCATTGGTGATAATGGTAATGGCTTACTAGACGTTTGGATGAGTCACGGCGACAAAGTGTCTTCTATCCCTGAAGGCTTTGTTACCGTGGGACAGACAGCCAGTTGTGCGTATGGCGCAATGGCTAACGAAGATAAACAATTCTACGGCGTACAATTTCATCCTGAAGTAACGCACACTAAGCAAGGTTTACGTATTTTAGAAAACTTTGTGGTTGAAATTTGTCAGTGTGAAAAATTATGGACTTCAGCATCAATCATTGATGATGCAATCGCTAAAATGAAAGCACAAGTCGGTGACGATGAAGTCATTTTAGGTCTTTCAGGTGGTGTAGATTCATCCGTTGTTGCGATGTTATTACATCGCGCAATTGGCGATAAACTCACCTGTGTATTTGTTGATAACGGTTTACTTCGTTTAGATGAAGGCCAGCAAGTCATGGATATGTTTGGTGACCACTTTGGTTTAAACATCATTAAAATTGAAGCGGAAGATAGATTCTTAGATCGTTTAGCCGGTGAAAGTGAGCCAGAAGCCAAACGTAAAATTATTGGCAATGTCTTTATTGACGTTTTCGAAGAAGAATCGAACAAGCTTGATAATGCAAAATGGTTAGCACAAGGCACGATCTACCCTGACGTGATTGAATCAGCTGCGTCTGCAACGGGTAAAGCCCATGTAATTAAATCCCATCATAACGTAGGTGGTTTACCTGATTACATGAAATTAGGTTTAGTTGAGCCATTACGTGAATTATTTAAAGATGAAGTACGTAAAATTGGCTTAGAGCTAGGTTTACCCTACGACATGCTTTACCGTCACCCGTTCCCTGGACCGGGTTTAGGAGTGCGTATTTTAGGTGAAGTGAAAAAAGAATATGCTGACTTATTACGCCGTGCAGATGCTATTTTCATTGAAGAATTACACAAACATGATTTATACACTAAAGTAAGCCAAGCGTTTACCGTGTTTTTACCCGTAAAATCAGTAGGTGTTATGGGCGATGCGCGTAAATACGACTGGGTTGTATCATTACGTTGTGTTGAAACGATTGACTTTATGACTGCTCGTTGGTCACATTTACCGTATGATTTCTTAGGTTTGGTTTCAAACCGTATTATTAACGAAATCGATGGTATTTCAAGAGTTGTTTACGATATATCAGGTAAACCGCCGGCGACTATCGAGTGGGAATAGCTTTATCGTAAGCTTGTTATAATAGTCAACTTTGGCGTTGGAAGTACTCAGCTATAGTCATAGGCTCCGTGCTTCCTCCTTGAATTTGCATGTTCTACTTACGCTTTCAATTAATGCTCAATAAATAAGTTTAGTGTAAACCCCAATGTTGAAAGAACCTTGGGGTTTTCTTTTATTGATAACCAGGAAAAGAGCTCAAACTAGTTGGGGTTTTAGCAAAACCGTAAAGCTTTTATTGTTGAGCTTATGGGAATAAGTGAGCTTTTACTTAAATAGAGTAAAAGTGAATGCAATGCCGATAAAATGACAAATAGGAAGAATATAATTAAGATGAATATTGAAAGATTAGAAACCAAACAACGCATGAGTCGAATTGTTAAACATAACGGCACTATCTATTTATGTGGTCAGGTAGCCGCAGATGCGACGAAAGATATTACCGAACAAACTCAAACCATGTTGGATAAGGTTGATGCGTTATTAATTCAAGCAGGCAGTGATAGAAAACACATTTTATCGGCGACTATTTATGTGAAAGACATGAGTTATTTTGCTGATATGAATGCGGTATGGGATGCTTGGGTACCTGAAGGTCATGCGCCAGCACGTGCTTGTGTTGCGGCTAAAATGGCGCGTGAAGCGTTGTTAGTTGAAATTTCAGTCGTGGCGGCAGAGGTATAAAACGACAATGTATCAGGAAGACTGAAACATCTTAATAAAAACTTACCGCTTCAATAATAATTTACCTGGAAATATTACATATGACTGGAACGCCTTCAAACTCTCTTCAACAATCACTAAAAACTACCTTTGGTTTTGATGCGTTCAGAGAAGGCCAGCAGCAAACTATCACGCAATTACTTGCCGGGCACTCAACGTTATCTATATTCCCTACTGGCTCTGGTAAAAGCTTGTGTTATCAGTTGACTGCTTTGCACCTACCTCACTTAACGCTGGTTGTTTCACCACTATTAGCCTTAATAAAAGATCAACTGGCATTTTTGGCTAGCAAAGGCATTAAGGCCGCAAGTATCGATTCAACTTTAAAAGGCAACGAAGCACAAACCGTCATGACAGGTGTTCGCAGTGGTGATATTAAAGTGTTGATGGTATCCGTTGAGCGTTTTAAAAATGAACGTTTTAGGCAGTTTATTGAATCGGTACCTGTGTCTATGTTGGTGGTTGATGAAGCGCATTGTATCTCGGAGTGGGGTCATAACTTTAGACCAGATTATTTAAAACTACCGAGTTATTGCCGAGCATTAAGAATTCCGTTGGTGTTATTACTTACCGCGACAGCTACGCGTAAAGTGAAACAAGATATGGCGGCTAAATTTGCCATTAGAGACGAGCATATTGTGCAAACGGGCTTTTATCGATCAAACCTTGATTTAAGTGTTCTGCCTGTTACTCAAACGAATAAAAACAAGCAACTTGAACAAATTATTATGGCGCATCAAGGTGCAGGGATTGTTTACGTTACCTTGCAACATTCGGCTGAAACTGTTGCGCAATATTTAAAGCAGCAAGGTATCAATGCACGCGCTTATCATGCCGGTTTTGATAGTGATACCCGCAGTCAAATTCAGCAAGATTTCATGGGTGGGAAAATACAGGTGATTGTCGCGACCATTGCCTTTGGCATGGGCATAGATAAAAGCGATATACGCTTTGTTATTCATTATGACTTGCCCAAATCCATAGAAAACTACAGTCAAGAAATAGGTCGAGCAGGGCGAGACGGACTACCTTCACAGTGTTTTACGTTGGCAAACCTTGATGGTTTAAATACCGTTGAAAACTTTGTTTATGGCGATACACCTGAGTTTACTGGCATTGAAATGTTATTAAACGCGATAAAATCAGAAGTAATAACAAATGCCTATGACAGCAAATGGGAGTTACAAATCTTACAGTTGTCTAATGCGGTTAATATTAAACAATTACCACTGAAAACGTTACTGGTGCAGCTAGAACTCGCTGGTGTGATTGAACCGCTATATGCTTACTTTGCTGATTTTAAAATTAAACTGTTAAAACCTAAAGCTGACATTGTTAATAGCTTTAATGAACAGCGACAAGACTTTTTACAACGTATTTTTAACGCCACTGAATTCAAAAAAGTGTGGGGCAGTTTAAATTTTGACACCTTGCTACAAGATAAAACTATTGAGCGTAATCGCGTTATTTCTGCCCTTGAATACCTGCAAGAACAACAATTGATAGTGCTTGAAACAAAAGGCATGACGGAAGTTTTTAAAATAAATCTTAATGAATTAGCTGATCCGAGTTTGTGCCAAACACTATGTACCTACTTTAAAGACAATGAAGAAAAAGAAATTAAGCGTATCGCCGCGTTAGTTCGTTTCTTTCAACTGGACACGTGTTTAACGGTAAATTTAGCGCGTTACTTTGATGATAATTTTTTTGATGGTAATGGCTTAGACATTACTAACACCAAGGCTAATACTAATGTAGTCCCACAATGTGGTCACTGTAGTGTTTGTCGCGGTCAAGTTGCTGTACTTGAACATTCCCAAGCACAAATTTCATGGCCAAGTGATGACATGTTAAAACAGGGCATGGCAGAATTAGCAGAGCGACTTAGCGGT
>JAHZMC010000037.1 GCA_022599515.1 Betaproteobacteria bacterium | reverse complement strand
TCTGGATACTTCACGTTTCAGGGTCTCATCAAAGGAATTGCGGTTCAACAGGTCGGTCAGGTTGTCAAATGTTGATGATTTTGTTGCCTTTTCAAAAAGATGTATTTCAATAATTTTAGGGTTATGCATGAATTTATTAACTGAACAGAAATAGTCTCAGACAGCGGTCCTGAGATTTACTTCACGGCCCATGGCTTCACTCAAATCCTTGCAATTGGAAATAATTTGTTTTATATTTCAATCCTCACATGAAAATGTGAATTAAAAGTTCGCTTCAAAATTAAAGTTTTAGTATATAGGTTTGCAATATATAACTAAAGCCGTAAGTTTGGAGAGTACTACTTTAAACCCTTAGTAATTAACTTTGGAGAAAAACATGCAAGTAAACAAAATTAAGCTAGCTTTAGGCTTGGTAGCGGCAACAATGGCAATGCCAATGGTTGCTTCAGCTGCTGCAGACCAAGAAGCGGCGATTAAAAACGCTAACAACTGGGCTCATCCTCGTGGTCAGCACGATAACTCAGGCTACAGCGCGTTATCACAAATCAACAAAGGTAACGTAAAAAACCTTAAAGCTGCTTGGACATTCGCTACTGGTGTTAACCGTGGTCACGAAGGTTCACCAGTTGTTGTTGGCAACATGATGTATGTACATACAGCATTCCCAAACAACGTATACGCACTTGATCTTAACGATAATCAAAAAATCGTTTGGTCATATTTCCCAAAACAAGATCCATCAGTACAAGCTGTATTGTGCTGCGATAACGTTTCACGTGGTCTTGGCTACGGCGACGGCAAAATCTACCTTCAACAAAATGATGGTAACTTAGTTGCTTTAGACGCTAAAACTGGTGCTAAACAATGGTCAACATTAGTTAACGATCCTAAAGTTGGTGCTACTAACACAAACGCTCCTCACGTAATCAAAGACAAAATCATCACTGGTTGTTCTGGTGCTGAGTTTGGTGTGCGTTGTTTCTTAGCTGCTTACAATGCTAAAGATGGTTCATTGGCATGGAAAGCTTACTCAACAGGTCCTGATGCTGAAGTTTTAATCGGTGATGACTTCAACTCTGCTAACCCACAGTACAGCGCTTTGTCAGTATACAAAGACATCAACGGTGGTAACAAAGAAGGCGGTTCTTTTGAAGCGCTTAAAGAAGGCGAAATCAAAATCGGTGAAAAAGACCTTGGTGTTCGTACATGGTTAAAACCACAAGCAGTTAAAGATGGTTGGCAGCATGGTGGTGGTTCTACATGGGGCTGGTGGCCATATGATGCACGTACAAACTTAGTTTACTACGGCACAGGCAACCCTTCAGTATGGAACCCAGATGTACGTCCAGGCGACAACAAATGGTCAATGACTATTTTTGCTCGTGACTTAGACACTGGTGTTGCTAAATGGGGCTACCAAATGACTCCACACGATGAGTGGGATTATGATGGTATTAACGAAGTTATCTTGTTTGACAAAGGTGGCAAAACATATGCATGGCATCATGACCGTAACGGTTTTGCATATACATTCAACGCACACGATGGTTCATTAATCGCTGCAGAGAAAGTACATCCATTTGTTAACTGGGCAACTGGTGTTGACATGAAAACTGGTGTTCCACAAAAATTGGCATCAGCTTCAACTCACCAAGACTACAACGCTAAAGGCGTCTGCCCAGCTGCGTTAGGTACTAAAGATCAGCAGCCTGCTGCTTACTCACCTAAAACTGGTCTAGTTTATTCTCCATTGAACCACGTATGTATGACATACGAGCCAGTTGAGTCTAAATATGTTGCTGGTCAACCTTGGGTTGGTGCTACATTGACTATGTTCCCAGGTCCTGACGGTGTGATGGGTGGCTTTGCTGCTTACAACCCAATGACTAACAAAAAAGTATGGTACAACAAAGAGAAATTCTCTGCTTGGGGTGGTGCTTTAACAACTGCTTCAAACCTAGTGTTCTACGGTACTCTTGATCGTTGGTTCAAAGCGTTAGATGCACAATCAGGTAAAGAACTATGGAAATTCCAAGTTGGTTCTGGCGTGATTGGTAATGCATTCACATATGGTAACAAAGGTAAACAATACGTTGGCGTGCTATCAGGTATCGGTGGCTGGGCTGGTGTTGCGATGAACCTTGGCTTGACTACACCTACAGACGCACTTGGTGCTGCTGGTGGTTATGCTGAACTAGTTAAATACAACGCTGCTCCTGGCGGCGGTGCATTAACAGTATTTAGCCTATAATTTGGTTTTAACTAAATTTAGCTAAATTAGTTTAGTAATGCTAAAGAACACCCCGCTTCGGCGGGGTGTTTGTTTATAGACGATATATTTAGACGAGATTTATATCCAGATTTTCTAGCAATCGATAAGTATCAATAGGCTGTATATACAGATTGGCATACATTCATGTCTAAATTAGTTAAAATTTCATGTTGAGGTTTAATGGTTTTAACTAAAGTAAGAACTTTTACTCTTAGCTATACTCTATCAATGACTGCAAGTGTATGACGGTTCTTGAATCTTAAAAGGAAATTAAATAATGTTAAATAATTTAAAAAAACTGGGCTTAGCAACGTTTTTAGTTGCAGCGTCTAGTTTAAGCTACGCCGATGCAATTGATGAGATTCCACCATTAAATCCAGATGAAGGTCGTCCTGGTGAAATTGCTAGAATCCCGGATGAAAATGACTTTAGGGTATGTACTGACCCTGACAACATGCCATTTTCAAATAATAAACAAGAAGGGTTTGAGGATAAAATTGCAGAAGTGTTAGCAAAAGATTTGGGTAAAAATCTTTCTTTTATGTACGCATTTAATCGATTTGGTTTTTTAAGAAACACAATTAAAGCAAAGCGTTGTGATATTTTAATGGGGGTTCCGCCAGATTATGATCCCGTAGCAACTTCAAAACCTTATTACCGTACAGGCCATGTATTTGTGTGGCGTAAAGAGAGCGGTTACGATATTACTGGTTATGATTCACCAGACCTTAAAAAGGGCTTGGTAGGTACGACAGATAAGTCACCAACAACAGTAGCACTAAGCGATAACGGGATTATTGGAAATGCTAAGCCATATCGTATTCAACGCGATTTGAATAAAAAGCCTAGCGAGATGATTGATGATCTAGAAAAGGGCGAAATTGATGTTGCAATCGCATGGGGTCCAATTGGAGGTTATTTTGCTAAGCAAGCTAAAGTGCCATTAATGGTAAAGCTTGCCCCAGAGTATGAGAAAGTAAATGCGCGTGGAAAAACATATTGGAATATGTCTATAGGTGTACGTCATGGTGACAAAAAGCGCCTAGCTGAGATACAGGGTGCTTTAGATCGTAACCATGATAAGATTATGCAAATATTGGCTGATTATGGTGTTCCAACAGTGCCTGTAGTTGAAGGCGACAATATTATGAAAACCTTTAAAGAGAATAAAAAGAATAAGTTAAAGAGTGGTGACTAAGCGTCAAAACTTTAGTAAAATAGCGCACTTATTTGAGCCAAGCAAAATCAAAAGTTCTGTCAACCAAATAATTTAATGTTCGTTAAATGAATGTACGTGGACTAATACGATAAGTATAAAGACTAACGGCGCTCATTTTGTTATGTAGATACAGGGAGATCACATGTTAGGTAATAAAACATTGAAGTCAACTTTATTTGTTGGCTTGTTAACACTTGCAGGTATGGCTGCTTCATTCCAAGCTAATGCTGCATGTAATTTAGTTTCAACGATTGATGGTAAACCTTTAAATATTAAAGTAACGCCAGAAGATTCAGATGCGGCAAAAACGTTCTTAGAAACATGTAAAAATCCATACAATGAAATTTTTGCAAATGACCCAAAAGCACTTAAGAAGCTTGGTAAAAGAGCATATAACTACAACAACTGTACTGGTTGCCACGGTGGTAAATTAGAGGGTGTAATGGCTCCTGGTTTAAGAAAACAGCCTGAAGGCGGTCAAAGCCAATGGGACAACCAATGGGTTTATCCAAAAAATGCAACAGATAAAGGTATGTTTGAAACGATTGCTGGTGGTACACCAGGTAAGTCTGCAAAAGGTACTATGTTTATCTGGCACAAACAATTGCCAGGCCATACTGGTGATGGCTTAACTACGGATGATATTTTGCAAGCGATTGCTTATATCCGTACAAATTATGCTGGTAATGATGGTAAAACTTGGTTGAAATAATTTCAATTAGTTAGTTTTATACTGAAAACGGTTACACCTAAAGTGTGACCGTTTTTTTTGATATTTAATCAATAGCATGTAAACTATATATACATGTAACATGTCGTAAAATATTAAGTGTGACCCGCATTGATTTAACAAATTTAGGAGTTAGAAGTGAAAGAAGTGAAATTTAGCATTGCGCTATTGGCACTGGTAACAATGCTAACAGCTTGTGGAAGTAAAGAGGATGCAACTTCTGGCGGATCAGAGGCGAATCCTGTCGTTGCTGCAAGTGGCGCTGGATGTAATTTAGTTTCAACTATTGATGGAAGCCCGTTGAATATTAAAGTAACTGCATCAGATTCTGATGCAGCAAAAACGTTTTTAGAGACATGTAAAAACCCATACAATGAGATTTTTGCAAATGATCCAGAAAAATTAAAAAAACTAGGTCAAAGAGCCTATAACTACAACAACTGCACTGGTTGTCATGGCGGTAAATTAGAAGGCGTAATGGCACCAGGCTTGAAAAAACAACCTGAAGGTGGTCAAAGTATATGGGATAACCAATGGGTTTATCCACAAAATGCTAAAGATAAGGGTATGTTTGAAACGATTGCTGGTGGTACACCAGGTAAATCTGGCAAAGGTACTATGTTTAAGTGGCATAAACAAATTGAAGGTCATACAGGTGATGGTTTGACAACGGATGAAATTTTGCAAGCGATTGCTTATATCCGTACCCATTACGAAGGCACAGACGGAAAACCTTGGTTAGAATAAATGGACTAAGTTAGTCTTGGTTGATCTTCACGCGCTTGCCGACTGTTTGTTCGTAAGCGCGTTTTTGTTTCATCATAATTAGTGATAAAAAAGAGAAGAATGTATATGACAACAGAAAAGTTACATCACATCGTCATTGTTGGTGGTGGTGCAGGGGGCTTGGAGCTTGCGACTCGCCTTGGAGATTCTTTAGGGAAGAAAAAAAAGGCGTCAATTACGCTGATTGATAGTAGTAGAACGCACGTATGGAAGCCACTGTTACATGAAATTGCTGCAGGTAGTATGGATCCTGAAAAGCATGAGCTAAACTACCTCGCTCAAGCACATTGGCATCATTTTAAGTTCCGTTTAGGTCGTATGAATGGCTTGGACAGAAAAAATAAACAGGTCTTGCTTGGGCCATATCATGATGAAGACGGATTTGAAGTGATTCCAGCAAGAGGGATTCCGTATGATACCTTAGTAATTGCAGTTGGCAGTACAACAAATGATTTCGGTGTAAAAGGCGCAATGGAGCATTCGATTGCGCTAGATACTCAAGATCAAGCCGAACGATTCCACCGTAAATTACATAACTCTTTAGTCAGAGCGCAAACACAGTCGGCACCTATTGAAGAGGGACAACTGAATGTTGCAATTGTCGGTGCGGGTGCAACAGGGGTTGAGTTAGCAGCAGAGTTACATAATACAACACGTGAGTTGGCCGCCTATGGTTTGGATAATATTAACGCCGAGAAAGACGTAAAAATTACGATTATTGAAGCAAGCGAACAATTGTTACCTGCTTTGCCTAGGCAATTAGCTGACTCTGTTTGTTTGGAGTTGAATAAGTTAGGTGTCCAAATTAATACAGGCGAGCGGGTAACTGAAGTAACCGAAAAAGGTGTGCACACTCATAGTGGGAGATTTATGCCATCAGCACTTGTAGTATGGGCTGCAGGGATTAAGGCGCCAAATTTTCTTAAGAATATAGATGGCTTAGAAACGAATAGCATCAATCAACTAGTGGTTAAGCAAACGCTACAAACAACATTGGATGAGAATGTATTTGCATTTGGCGATTGTGCAGCTTGTCCATGGGTAGGACATACTGCAAATGTCCCGCCACGTGCACAAGCTGCCCATCAGCAGGCTTCATTATTAATTAAAACCATGAAGCACAGGGTTGCTGGTAAACAAAAGTTACCGCTTTATAAATATACTGATTATGGCTCGTTAGTTAATTTAGGTCGTTATTCAACAGTTGGTAGTTTGATGGGCGCTGTTACTGGTGGTTCTATGTATATAGAAGGTTTGATTGCACGCATTATGTATCGTTCGTTATATCAAATGCATCTAGTCGCATTGCACGGTTTCTTTTCAGTGTTGTTGCAATCACTAGGACGATTTATTTCGAGAAGAACAGAGCCACAAGTTAAATTGCATTAAAGCTAACTTGTAATATGAATATTTCGGTAAACTCGATTGATAATACTCATGCTGATGATGATAAATACACCAAAAATAGCAGTGATTAAATTGATGTGTATATCAGCTTTCACCATGAGTAGATAAAACCCAAGCATAATCAGTATGCCGATATGTTCGTTAAAATTTTGCACTGCAATTGAGTGGCCAGCGCCAATTAATAGGTGACCGCGATGTTGCAGTAATGCATTCAATGGAACGACGAAAAATCCACTTAATGCACCAATAATGAATAGCAAAATGCCAGCTATTACCCAATGATGAACAAACACCATTGCAACAACAAGGCAGCCCATGACAATCCCGGCTGGCAATACCCTGACTGAGCTTTCTAAGGTGATATAACGGGACGCAACGACAGATCCAACGGCAATGCCTACAGCGACCATGGCAATGAGTTGGGTTGACTGTTCAATCGAGAAGTTTAATATAACAGCCGCCCACATGAGCACAACCAATCGCAGTGTGGCGCCAGCGCCCCAGAATAAAGTGGTAACCGCTAAAGAAACTTGGCCTAATGGATCTTTCCATAGAGTAAGAAAAGCGTGTAAAAAATCTTTGAGGATATAAAACAAGCTTTTTTGTTCAAGCTTATGGTCAATCGGCAGTTTTGGAATATAGTAATTGAAGATAGCGGCGGCTAAATAGAGTCCACCAATAATCCACATACCCAATTGCAAGTTATTGGTGGCAAGCATGCCGCCTAGAATGGCACCAAAAATAATAGCAGTAACAGTCGAGCCTTCCATCCAGCCATTGGCGGCGACCAATTGATTGCTAGGCAGTAGCTCAGTCAAAATGCCATATTTAGCAGGGGAGTATGCTGCCGCCCCGATACCAACAATGCCGTAAGCATATAGCGGCGGCATGCCAAATATCATGGCACCACACCCAAATACTTTAATCATATTAGAAGAGAACATGACGCTTCCTTTAGGGAATGCATCTGCAATTGACCCAACAAAAGGCGCTAATATAATATAAGAAACAACAAAAAACTGCTGGAGCAAGGGTGTATGCCACTCGGGTGCATTAATAGCAGCGAGCAAGGCGATTGCAGTAAATAGCAATGCATTATCAGCAAGCGCAGACAAAAACTGCGCAATCAGAATAATATAGAACTTCTTAGTCATTGAGCTAGACTACTCGCTGTTGTATAGGCATATTGTCAGGTTTTTTTACAAAACCTCGGCTGCAAAATCAGCTAAGCGAGAGCGTTCACCACGGATGAGTGTCATATGACCATTGTGCGGCCAATCTTTGAATCGATCGACTACATACGTTAAACCTGAGCTACCTTCTGTTAAATAAGGCGTATCAATTTGTTCAATATTGCCTAAGCAAACCACTTTTGTACCTGGACCCGCACGTGTAATCAGGGTTTTCATTTGTTTTGGCGTTAAGTTTTGTGCTTCGTCGATGATTAAAAACTTGTGTAAAAAAGTGCGACCACGCATAAAATTGAGCGATTTTACTTTAATCCGTGTACGAATAAGGTCTTGTGTTGCAGCACGTCCCCATTCACCAGCATCTTCGTCAGTTTTGTTAAGCACGTCTAAGTTATCTTCCAATGCACCCATCCACGGCGCCATCTTCTCTTCTTCTGTACCAGGTAAAAAGCCAATATCCTCACCAACAGGTACCGTAACACGGGTCATAATAATTTCTGAATAGGTCTTTTTATCGAGTGTTTGTGTTAGCGCAGCGGCTAAGGTTAATAGTGTTTTACCAGTACCTGCTTGGCCTAGTAAAGTGACAAAATCGATATCAGGATCCATGAGCAAATTTAAAGCAAAATTTTGTTCTCGGTTACGTGCAGTTATGCCCCATACGTTATGCTTAGATTGAGAGTGGTCTTGGATGACTTGTAAGATAGCACTATTATTTTCAATCTTACGTACGATGGCATGAAATGGTTTTTCATAATCGTAATAGATAAATTCATTAATCAGAAAGCTGCTAACTAATGGGCCTGAAATACGGTAATACATATTGCCTGACTCTTGCCATGACTCCATGTCTTTACTGTGATTCTCCCAAAAATCCTCTGGTAATTCTTTACTACCGCTGTAAAGTAAATCGGTATCTTCTAATACTTTATCGTTAAAATAGTCTTCTGCGGCCAAACCCATCGCGCGGGCTTTAATACGGATGTTGATGTCTTTACTAACCAACACCACTTCACGGCTGGCATATTGTGTATGTAGGCTGAGTACAACGCTGATAATTTGATTGTCCGCTTTACTGCCAGCAAGGCCAGGTAATTCGGTGCTAACTTGATTAGTCTGCAGAAATAATCGTCCAGTGACATGTCGATTGCCTTGAATGGCAAGCGGACAACCTTTTTCTAAATCAACTAAATCAGTACCGACGATTTCTTCTAAATTACGGCTGGCTTGACGCGCATTTCGTGCAACTTCAGTGAGCCCTTTTTTATTATTATCCAGCTCTTCGAGTGTCACCATAGGCAAGAAGATATCATGCTCCTCAAACCTAAACAGCGAGGATGGATCATGCATCAATACATTGGTGTCTAGTACAAATAGTTTTGTGCTTGCTGATTCTTTTTTTGCCATAAGATAAAGAGGATAGGCCTAAATAATTAAATTGATTGAATGAATGAAAGCACTTCTTCTACATGCCCATTCACTTTTACTTTGCGCCACTCTTTGATAAGCACGCCATTTTTATCGATAACGAAGGTGCTGCGTTCAATGCCGCGTACTTGCTTGCCATACATATTTTTCATTTTAATCACATCAAATAGATTGCAGGCTAATTCATCTGTATCGGATAGTAATTCAAATGGGAAACTAAACTTAGCTTTAAAGTTTTCATGTGACTTAAGACTATCACGTGAAATGCCGACAATTTCAGTATTGACTGCCTGAAACTCGCTATAAAAATCTCTAAACTGCATGCCTTGCGTGGTGCAGCCTGGCGTGGAATCTTTTGGATAAAAATATTCAATTAGATTTTTGCCCAGATAATTTGAAGATTTAAATTGATGACCGCTAGTGGCAGGAAGTTCGAAATCAGGGACTGTTTGATTGAGCATAAATTTATTAATCGATTAATTGATAATGACGATATTGCTTTGAGCAATTTTATAATAGACAGTTCTATTGTTGTAAAAATTAACAATTAAAGCAAGCAGAATCGAAAGAAATTTATAGAAGACATCAAGGCTTTGGTTGTTGGTTAATTGAATCAGATTTATTGTGGGAACTGTAATGTGATTTGCGTTCCACCATGCGCTATTGACTGAAATTTGATGCTACCATTTAGTACTTCACACGCCTTAAATGCAAACGGAATGCCTAAGCCCGTCCCAAATCTTTTTGTTGATTTACCAGGGCTAATCGCATTGGGTGCAGGGGTAAAAGGCATACCACTGCCTTGGTCAATAATATTGATTTCCAGCCTATTTTGCTTGATAAGTGCGGCAAACTGAATTTCGCTGTTTTGTGGCGAGGCTTCAATTGCGTTCAGAATCAAGTTATAAAACACCTGCTCTAGCAAGTGTTCATCCGTCAGAATAGTTTGTTCTTCAGGTTGAATATGCATAGAAACATTAATGTTTTTCTCATGTAACTTTTGCTGAAGAGGCACCAGCGAACTTAATACAATCTTTTTAAAAGACACTTTGCTAAGCGCAGGTTTAACGGGATGTAAGTAAGCTAATAATGAGGTGGTCCAACGCTCCAGTCTATCGACGGTGCTCATGATGCCGTTGATGGATTCTTGTGTTTCTTTATCATCATCGCGCACATCAATCACTTGAGCAGTTGCGCGAATGCTTGCTAACGGATTTCTGATGTTGTGCGCAAGCATCGGAACCAGTAAACCAAGTGCGGCTTGTTTTTCAGTGCGTACTAATGCATCGCGGCTTTCTGCTAAGTCATCAGCCATTTTGTTAATTTCTTGCGAAAGAATAGACAACTCTTCAGCGCCCGTGTCAGGCACTTGATGTTGTAAATTACCTGTACTAATTTCGCGTGTTGCTTTCATCATGGCATGAATCGGTTTAACAATGGCACGTTTTAAAAAAGTACGAGAGGCAATTAGAAGGAGTCCAGCCAATAAAACGGGGATGCTTAATATAATGATTGAAGTTTGTTTGGCCTCTTGTAGACGTGTTTTGAGCTCATTTTGCTTTAGCGTGAGTAAATTTTCTACGCGTTTAGAAACCGTTTCATAGCGGCTAAAAATACCTGTTTCCATATCTTGATAAAGTGCTTTGCGCGATTCGCTATTAGGACTAGTTTGATAGCGGTAAAACATATCAGGCGCTTCTGAAACAAAGATTTTATAATTTTCTTTTAAATCAGCAATGGCTTGCTGCTCTTCGGAGCCAACTGCTAAGCGTTCTAAGTTTTGAAAGTGCTTTAGGATAGAAAGTGTGTATGTTTTGTATTCTTCTTTTGCATTGGTATCACTTAATAAAAATGCATCAAACAGTTCCTTCATTTGCCGATACAAATCACCTCGCGTTTGCTGGGTTTCCTGCACTAAAATGTGAATTCGTTGAGATTCTTTAGCCGATTTATCCCAAAGGTGAATGCCAAAAATACCGCCCATAACGGCTAATACAATCAGAGTGATAAAGATTAATTCATGTACCAATAACAAGTCACGTAACGATCTTGTTTTTGGTGTTTTTGTGTTTGGCTTAGCCATTCGATAATTTAAAAGCGACAGGCACTGAAATGTTAAAGGTACGGCCTTGTAACACTTTTGGTGGCGCTGGGAATGGAGATGCTTTTTCGACCATTTCTAATGCGCGTTTATCTAAAGCATCATAGCCGCTGCTTTCTCGCACCACGGCAGACAGCACATTACCATTGCTATCTATTTTTAAATCGAGTAGTGCAGTGCCTTGCCAGCCACGTCGTTGTGCAATCTTGGGGTAGGATTTATATTTTGCAATCGTGCGACCTAATAAATTGCCATAAGCATTTTTTGCAGCGTCTATATCGACCTGACTTGGTTCAGGTGGCGGTGGCGGCTCTGTAGGCGTTGGCGTAGGCACAACGATTTCTGGGAGGCGCTCGGTTGATGGTGCTACCGCAATGACATTTTCAACAGGCTGTGGTGGTGTGACTTCTGGTTGCGAAATAGGCTCTGGCACCACAACTTTTTTAACTGGCTCAGGTTTAATAATTGGTTTTGGTTCTTTTTTAATCGGCTCTGGTTTCGGTGGTTCAGGAATATCAATGGGTGGTAAAGGCGCTATCACTGCTGCTGGCGCGGGTGCTTCTGGTTGTTGCAATTCAATTTTTAATACCAGCGGCTTCTCTTCTTTTTCAGTTGAGAAGTCAAAGCTTGGTACAACGACTGCGACAAATATATGCAGTAATATTGAAGCGCTAATGGCCCAAATAATGGCATGACCATCAAGGCGCTGGTGGTTAATTGTGATGTCCAAAGCAGTGTTTTTTTAAAAGTTAAGCCTTTGATTATACTATGGCTAGTCTGGGTTTGTTAACAGGGTATTTTTGGTTAAATATAACCAATAGTTAAGGCTTATGTTAAATAGCCCCTTCAAAAGGCTGGATATTGACCTGTGTGCCAGGTGCACAATCGCCAATCGTTTCATCTAGCACAATAAAACAGTTCGCTTTGCTCATGCTACTTAAAATGCCTGAGCCTTGGTTATATAAAGGTTTAACTTTCCACTGTCCCTTTTCTTCAAATAAGAAGCCGCGTTGAAATTCAGTTCGACCTTTCGCTTTTTTAATTGATTCCGTGCATTCAACCACAAACATTGGCGTTGGTTTTACCGTTTTACCCATTAGTAATAACAGCGCTTGTCTCACAAACTGATAAAACGTCACCATGGCAGAAACTGGGTTGCCAGGTAAGCCAAAATAATGTGCCAGACCCACTTTGCCGTAAGCGAGTGGACGGCCTGGTTTCATATTAATTTTCCAAAACAAAACTTGTCCATGTTTACCTAGCAACGCTTTCATATAATCAGCCTCGCCAACCGAAACGCCGCCACTAGTAATCACAACATCATGTTGCTTGGCAGCTTCTAATAAGGTTTTTTCGAGCAAATCAGGCTGGTCAGGCACGACGCCCAAATCGGTGATGTGTACGTTTAATTTGCTTAACATGCCATAAATAGTGTATCGGTTGCTGTCATAAATTTGACCTTGTTCTAGCGGTTTGCCAACGCTGACTAACTCATCACCTGTACTAAAAAAAGCCACTTTCAATTGGCGATTTACTAGCACTGTTGCCACACCTAAAGAGGCTAAAAGCCCCAAGTCTGCCGCTTGTAATTGATGTCCTTTACTTAATATCGTCTCGCCACTTTTTAAATCTTCACCTGCCAAACGTAAATTAGAGCCTTGTTTCGGCGCTTCTAATACATTGATGTATTCACCTTTATTAACCGTTTTTTCTTGCATCACCACGGTATCAGCACCTTTGGGAATAACTGCTCCCGTCATGATTTTGACGCACTCACTGGCTTTTACTTCACCATCAAACGGTCTGCCAGCAAATGCAGTGCCAATGACTTTAATTAATTTAACACCTTCGCTATATTTAAAAGCAAAGCCGTCCATTGCACTATTATTATGATTAGGCACATTGCTAGGCGAAACAATATCCTCGGCTAAGATGCGACCTAAACTCTCACGAATCGCTAATAGTTCTGTTTCAATAACTGGATTCAAAAATTGCTGAATAAAAGTACGTGCTTGCTGCACCGACATTGCGTTTGGATCATAATCATCCATGCAGCTAGGATTGGTAGCGAGTTGGTTTAGTGTCGTTTTAGTCATGCGTTTGTTTTTATCCATTCCATCATAAACAAGCAGATTGCTTGTGTGTCATTCAGTGGCAATTGTGGTTGTTTGCAGTTGATTGGTACGTCACAAGCCACAGCAATAATATTAGGGTCACTATCAGCAAGTAAAGGCAGATTTAAGCTTGGTCTGTGTACTTCAATTTTTGGAATAGCCGCTTGTTTAAAGCCTTCAATTAAAATTAAATCAGCATAACGATGATCTAATTGGGCAAGCAGCGTTTCTAAATGTGCTTCGCCGCTGTCATCTGGGGTTCTTTCCATTTCAGTCATTAAGGCCCAACGCCTGCCTGAAGCAATCAGCGTTTGTACCGCGCCTGCTTCGCGAATGTTGTAACTATCCTTGCCAACATGGTCAATATCAAATTGGTGGTGTGCATGTTTGACTACGGAAACACGAATCTGGTGCGCGGCTAATACGGGAATAAGCTGCGTAATCATCGTGGTTTTGCCTGCATTGCTGCCAGCTGCCACAATGCCTAAAATCGGTAAGCTTAACGTTGATAATTTAGTCATTGCTCAATTTTAATGCCAAAGCGTCCAATTCTACAACGGTATTCACATTCACAAAAGCATCATCACAATCATCAAATGTCACTTCGGTAAGAGCTAAACTTTTTTGCCAAAGATTCACTTTACGGTTTCCCTGCGCGATGAATGTTGTCAGTGAAGGCAGCACCGATTTTTTCATTAAGCAAAAAACAGGGTGAACATAACCACCACTTTTCGCAACGGCGATGTCAGCATTTTCTTTGATTAGCGACTGCATTAAGCGCGAGGCTAAATCAGCTGGAATGAGTGGAGAATCACATGGCGTGGTTAATAAATAATCGTGTTTACCATGTTGCAAGCCGAGACTAAATCCAGCTAAGGGACCAATAAACTCAGGATTTTCATCTTGTAAAATCGGTAGATTAAAGGCTTTGTATTGTGCAATCTCACGGTTGGCATTGATTAAGATTTCATCTACTTGCGGCGCTAAACGATTAATAACGTGTTGAACAAGCGGTTGTTGTTGTAGCTTAACCAAGCCCTTGTCTACACCATTCATTCGTGAGCCACGCCCGCCCGCAAGGATAATAGCTGAAACACAATCCATCTATATGAACATATCCAACAAGTTAACCGCCAGTATGCGACATAAATCTAACAACTGCTGGCGCGGCGCGTTGCAAGTCAAAATCATGACCTTTAGGTTTAATTTTCATGCTGTTAATAATCGCCTCAATTAATGGCGCGTCATCATTAGGATGGTTTCTTAATAATGGCATTAATTCAATTTTATCTTCTTGCCCTAGGCACAAATAGAGTTCACCTTGGCAAGTAATGCGTACGCGGTTGCAGCTTTCGCAAAAATTATGGCTATGCGGTGAGATGAAGCCAATTTTTGTTTTGGAATCGGCTACACGCCAATATTTTGCGGGGCCACCAGTAGTCAGTGCACTCGGCAATAGTGTGTACTTACTTTTTAGAAGCGCTAAGGTATCTTTATTGCTCACGAAAGTACTTTCGCGGGCGTGATTAACATCACCTAAAGGCATCTCTTCAATAAAGCTAATATCAATTTCTTTATCAATCGCAAACTGTACTAAATCAACCGCTTCGTCATCGTTCATGCCGCGCATCAAAACGGTATTGAGTTTAATGCCTTCAAATCCTGCTGCAATGGCACTATCAATCCCTGCCAGCACTTTTGCTAACTCACCTGTGCGGGTAATGGTTTTAAATCGTTCAGGATTCAAACTGTCTACTGAGATATTAACGCGTTTGATACCCGCTTGTTTCAATTGCTGTGCTTGGTTACTTAATTGACTACCGTTAGTAGTAATCACTAACTCATCTAAGCCTGAGAGTTGACCCACTTCTTCAAACAGCCACAACGCATTTTTACGTACTAAAGGTTCGCCGCCTGTGATGCGAACTTTTGTCACACCAAGTTGGACAAACACTTTAACAATGCGTGCACACTCTTCTAAACTGAGCACATCATTGCGCGGTAAAAACGTCATATCTTCTGCCATGCAGTATTGACAGCGGAAATCACATCGATCAGTAATAGACAGACGAATATAATCGACTTGTCTGCCAAATTGATCGATGAGTTTTTGTGATGTAGTGACCATAACGTAAATTGGCGGTGTCAGAATTAGAATTAAGCCATTATTTTATGCCCTTTTTGGGCTTTAACAAGTGGTGTTTTAGGTATATCATTGGATAGTATTTACAATTGAGTAACATTTTGGGGATTAGTTTGGTTAATAAGCTTTCTGATAGTGATTTAAAAAAAATAGAATCACATATTTTCGCCCATCAAGGCGTACCTGGTGCATTGATGCCTTTGTTACACGCGGTGCAAGATGATATTGGTTACGTGCCTGAAGAAATTTATCCGCAAATTTCACAAGCTTTAGCGCTATCTGTTGCTGAAGTGCATGGTTTTGTGACGTTTTACCATCACTTCAGAACGCATCCCGTTGGCAAACATGTCTTACAAGTTTGTCGCGCAGAGTCTTGCCAAGCGATGGGATCTGAAAAATTGGAGTCTGAGATTAAAGCTAAATTAGGCATCGATTATCATCAAACCACAATGGATGGTGAAGTAACATTACTACCCGTCTATTGTTTAGGTAACTGTGCTTGCTCTCCCGCGGTGATGATGGATGATGAAGTGTATGGTCGTGTGGATGCGCAAGCGGTTGCTGATCTGGTGAGTGAGGTAAGCAATGGCTAAAGTAAAAGTGTTTGTCCCTAGAGATTCAACAGCGCTTTCATTGGGCGCTAATCGCACAGCCGTTGCGATTCAAGCAGAAGCAGAAAAACGCGGTATTGACATCGAATTGATTCGGAATGGTTCGCGTGGTGTGTTTTGGCTGGAACCGATGGTTGAAGTTGAGACTGATAAAGGACGTATTGCATACGCGCCAGTCAAACCTATCGATGTAGCTGGCTTATTTGACGCTGATTTTTTAAATGGTGGCGAGCATGCGCTAAATCTTGGCTTAACAGCAGAAATCCCATATCTCAAAAATCAACAACGCTTAACTTTTGCACGAGTAGGTATTACCGATCCTGTTTCGCTAGAAGATTATCTCGCACATGATGGCTATAAAGGACTGACTAATGCGTTGGCAATGACGCAAGAGGACATCGTCAAAGCAGTAACGGACTCAGGGTTACGTGGTCGTGGTGGCGCAGCGTTTCCAACGGGTATTAAATGGAATACCGTTTTAGGTGCAAAAGGCGAACAAAAATACATTGTTTGTAATGCCGATGAAGGCGATTCTGGCACTTATTCTGATCGTATGGTGATGGAAGATGACCCTTTTGTCCTGATAGAAGGCATGACCATTGCTGGTATTGCGGTTGGTGCAACACAAGGTTATATTTACCTGCGTAGTGAGTACCCACATGCGCTGCACATATTAAATGAAGCGATTGCTAAAGCAGTCGCTGCCAATTACTTGGGTGATGATGTTTGTGGTTCTGGTCAAGCGTTTCACTTAGAAGTGCGTCGTGCAGCGGGCGCTTATGTATGTGGCGAAGAAACGTCATTATTAGAAAGCTTGGAAGGCAAACGTGGTTTGGTGCGCTTTAAACCACCACTACCTGCAATAGAAGGCTTGTTTGGGAAACCAACGGTTGTCAATAATGTCATAAGCTTAGCGACCATTCCTATTATTTTGGATAAAGGTGCGCAATATTATGCTGATTACGGTATGGGTCGTTCGCGCGGCACATTGCCGATTCAATTAGCGGGCAATATTAAACAAGGCGGTTTGGTTGAGTTGGCGTTTGGTGTGACATTAAGAGAGTTGCTTTATGACTATGGTGGCGGTTCAGCGAGTGGTAGACCAATACGTGCGGTGCAAGTCGGTGGCCCATTAGGCGCTTACTTACCAGAAAGCCAGTTTGATACGCCAGTGGATTATGAGTCATTTGCCAAACTGTGGGCAGTGTTAGGTCATGGTGGAATTGTAGCTTTTGATGATACGGTCGATATGGCAAAAATGGCGCGATATGCTTTTGAGTTTTGCTCGATTGAAAGCTGTGGCAAATGCACGCCATGCCGTATTGGCGCAACGCGCGGTGTGGAAGTGATGGATAAAATTAAATCAGGTAAAGATCATGCGAAAAATATACAAGTATTGCGCGATTTATCTGACACTATGCTCAATGGTTCATTGTGCGCGCTGGGCGGGATGACGCCTTATCCAGTGATTAGTGCATTGAATCACTTTGGTGAAGATTTTGGCTTGAATGTCAGTATTGACAAAAAGCTTAACGAAAAAGAGGGTGTCGCCTAAACGCGGCAAAGGATAGCATCATGGATGATATTAAATATACGGTAGCAAAACCGAATGTCTTGAAATACGACACAGAAAAAGACTACGGTACGCCGAAAAAAGACAGTGAAGTATTAGTGACACTGAATATTGATGGCGTTGAAGTGACGGTACCAGAAGGTACGTCCATTATGCACGCCGCTCAATTAAGTGGTGTCACCGTACCAAAACTCTGTGCGACAGACTCATTAGAACCATTTGGTTCATGTCGTTTGTGTTTAGTTGAAATCGAAGGCCGTCGCGGTATGCCAGCTTCTTGCACCACGCTAGTTGCTGAAGGGATTAAAGTTAAAACGCAAACCAAAGCGCTTGCTGATACGCGTCGTGGTGTCATGGAACTGTACATTTCAGACCATCCACTAGATTGCTTAACCTGTTCTGCCAATGGCGATTGCGAGTTGCAGGATATGGCGGGCGCAGTCGGTTTGCGTGAAGTGCGTTATGGTTATGAAGGCGAAAATCACTTAAAAGCGGAAAAAGATGAAAGTAACCCTTATTTCACTTTTGATCCATCCAAATGTATTGTCTGTTCACGCTGCGTGCGCGCTTGCGAAGAAACGCAAGGTACGTTTGCCTTGACGATTCAAGGACGCGGTTTTGAAAGTAAAGTTTCTGCAGGTAACAAAGACTTTATGGACTCAGAGTGTGTGTCTTGTGGGGCTTGTGTACAAGCTTGCCCAACAGCAACGTTGATGGAAAAAACGGTCATCGAAGCAGGAACGCCAGAACATAAAGTGACGACAACCTGTGCTTATTGTGGCGTTGGTTGCAGCTTTGATGCGGAAATGAAAGGCGATGAAGTCGTTCGCATGACGCCGAATAAAGAAGGCGGCGCTAATCATGGGCACTCATGTGTTAAAGGTCGTTTCGCTTGGGGTTATGCAACCCATCAAGATCGAATTACCACACCAATGATTCGTAAAAGTATTCATGATGAATGGCAGCAAGTCGGTTGGGATGAGGCGATTCAATACGCGGCCAGTGAGATTAAACGTATTCAGACTAAGTATGGTAAAGATGCGGTTGGCGGTATTACTTCATCCCGCTGTACCAATGAAGAAGTGTACGTCACCCAGAAATTAATTCGTGCGGTGTTTGGCAATAATAACGTGGATACTTGCGCGCGTGTTTGCCATAGTCCAACGGGTTATGGTTTAAAACAAACATTGGGTGAGTCAGCAGGTACGCAGACATTTGATTCTGTAATGCAGTCAGATGTGATTTTGGTGATTGGCTGTAATCCGACGGATGCACACCCAGTCTTTGGCTCACAAATGAAGCGTCGTTTACGCGAAGGCGCAAAGTTAATTGTAGCTGATCCACGTGCGATTGATTTGGTCGAAAATTCACCACATGTGCGTGCGGACTATCACCTGAACTTACGTCCTGGAACTAATGTTGCCTTGCTTTCTGCTCTATCGCATGTTGTGGTAACAGAGGGCTTGGTAAAAGAAGAGTTTGTTAAAGCACGTTGTGAGTGGGATTCATTTGTATTGTGGCGTGATTTTGTGGCTAAGCCAGAAAATTCACCAGAGGCTTTAGAAAAAGACTCTGGTGTTTCTGCAGAGAAAATACGCGAAGCAGCCAGACTATTTGCAACAGGTGGTAATGCTGCTATTTATTATGGCTTAGGTGTCACTGAGCATAGTCAAGGTTCTACGGCGGTAATGGCTATTGCAAACTTGGCGATGGCAACGGGCAATGTCGGTCGTGAAGGTGTTGGTGTTAATCCATTGCGTGGTCAAAATAATGTGCAAGGTTCTTGTGATATGGGTTCTATGCCACACGAGTTTCCAGGTTATCGTCATGTGAATGACAATGAAGCGCGTGCTGAATTTGAAGCTGCATGGGGTGTTGAGTTAAGTATTGATCCTGGTTTACGTATTCCAAATATGTTGGATTTAGCAGCAGAAGGTAGCTTCAAAGCGCTATATTGCGTTGGTGAAGATATTGCGCAATCTGACCCAGATACGACTCACGTGACCCATGCGTTGGAAAGTATGGAATGCGTGATTGTGCAAGATTTATTCTTAAATGAAACGGCCATGTTTGCGCACGTATTTTTCCCAGGCGCATCATTCTTAGAGAAAAACGGTACTTTTACCAATGCTGAGCGTCGTATATCACCCGTACGTAAAGTCATGGCACCTAAGAATGGCATGGAAGATTGGGAAATTACCGCTAAGCTTTCAGAGGCATTAGGCTATCCGATGCAATACGGGCATGCTAGCGATATTATGGATGAAATTGCTGCGCTAACACCGACATTTAAAGGCGTTAGTTTCAAAAAATTGGATGAACTTGGTAGCATACAATGGCCTTGTAATGATGAGTCGCCTATTGGTACGCCGACTATGCACGTGGACGAGTTTGTGCGCGGCAAAGGTAAGTTCTTTATTACTCAATATGTGCCAACTACAGAAAAAGTGAATGGTAAATATCCATTAATATTAACTACTGGACGTATTTTGAGTCAGTACAATGTTGGCGCACAATCTCGTCGCACGCAGAATGTTGCGTGGCATCATGAAGATTTGGTGGAGATGCATCCACACGACGCGGAAGAACGCGCTATTCAAGAAGGTGATTGGGTAGGTGTGGCTAGTCGCTCTGGCGAAACCGTGTTACGGGTAAAAATTACTGAGCGGGTACAACCAGGTGTGGTTTACACGACTTTCCATCACCCAGAATCTGGTGCGAATGTGATTACCACTGATAACTCAGACTGGGCGACCAATTGTCCTGAATATAAAGTGACCGCCGTACAAGTGAAAAAAGTCAATCAAGTATCTGACTGGCAGAAAGAATATAAAGCGTTCAGTGAGTCTCAAATTGAGCTGACGGGTGTTTTACCAGCCAAGCCTGCTGTTGTTGAATAATTTGGTTAAATGAAAACAGCATTCGCAACAGCGATAGGTGCATCGTCGCAGCAATATATGGTTCAACGCTGGAAAAATGGAGAGTTGACGACAACAACGGATCAGTTAGCAGAAGAGGTCCCTGTGGCGCTGGTGTATAACGGTGTCTCGCATGTTGTGATGCTTGCAAGTCCGCAAGACTTAGAAGATTTTGCTCTAGGCTTTTCTATAACAGAAGGTATTTTGCGCGATAAAAGCGAACTTTATGGCATTGAAGTACAACTGCAAGAGAATGGCATTGAAGTGCATTTGGATATTGCCAGTGAGCGATTTTTTTTACTTAAAGAGCGCAAACGTAATATGGCAGGGCGCACTGGCTGCGGCTTATGCGGGGCTGAAAGCTTAACGCAAGTTTTCCATTTGCCAGCGGTGAGTAATATATCGCAACATAGCAAGATTAGCATGCGCAGTGTTTTTAAAGCCCATGATAGTATTCGAGCAAAGCAAGCATTGCAGCAGTTAACCGGTGCAACACACGCCTGTGCTTGGGGGAATGCGGCTGGCGAAATCGAGTACGTCAGAGAAGATGTCGGTAGGCATAACGCTTTAGATAAGTTGATTGGCGTGTTGTGTAAAGAGGGAATTAAAGGCGGATTTATTTTAACGTCTAGCCGTGCAAGTTATGAGATGGTGCAAAAGGTAGCGATGGTGGGCTTTGATTTGTTGGCGGCAATTTCTGCTCCTACTGGTTTAGCTGTTCGCATAGCGGAAGAGTATCAGATTACTTTGTTAGGTTTTGTAAGAGATCAACAATATGTGGCCTACAGCCACGCAAATAGAATGACAGAATAGGTGTAGCATGCAAACAGAAAAACTAATCACAATGGCCAATCAAATTGGCGACTTTTTTGAAGCTTACCCGAATGACCAAGAGGCCATGCAAGGAATAGCCAATCATTTACACAGTTTTTGGAATTCGGTCATGATTCAATCTATTGTCGGACACGTTCAACAGCATCAGGGGAAAGGGTTGCATCCTAGAGTAATTGATGCAATCAAACAGCATCTTGCTTAAGTAAAAATGGAGTTATTTTCAGCAAGTACACTCATTATTCCGCTTATATTTTTTGCTGCATTACTCTATGCGTCGGTTGGACATGGTGGCGCATCTGGTTACTTAGCGGTCATGGCTTTATTAAGTGTTGCGCCAGAAAGTATGCGTCCAGCGGCGCTCGCCTTAAATGTGCTAGTGAGTAGTATTGCGCTTTATAAGTTTTACCGAGTAAAAGCTTTTTCTTTGCAACTATTGTTACCGATTATTGCAGGATCCATTCCATTTGCTTTTATCGGCGGTCTGATTTCACTTCCAGCTACTATTTATAAACCGATTATTGGTGTTGTGTTGATTGTGGCTGCATGGCAGATATTTGTACAATCTAAGCACGTTCCAACTATCGTCAAACAAAGCCCATCAAAATTTGCTTTGTTTGGTATGGGCTCTGGTTTAGGGCTATTGTCTGGTTTAACAGGCGTTGGTGGCGGTATCTTTTTGAGCCCCATACTGATTCTAATGAACTGGGCAGAAACCAAAATGATCTCGGGCATCGCTTCTGCCTTTATCTTAGTGAATTCATTATCAGGTTTGGCAGGTGTGTTAACACAGAATTATGTGTTGCCAAATGGCTTAATCTATTGGGCATTAGCGGCGGTGAG
>JAHZMC010000036.1 GCA_022599515.1 Betaproteobacteria bacterium | reverse complement strand
TTCCTAAAATTAAAGTCTCGATTGGCGAGCAAGTACTTAAAGGTCAACTGATTGCTGAAGCAGAAGGTGCTGTTTCTGCCGCTATCCATGCGCCAACGTCAGGCATCATCAGTGCAATTGGTGATGCAATCATTCCACATCCGTCAGGTCTGCCTGATCATTGCATTACCATCACACCAGATGGCAAAGAGACTTGGATAGAACGCCACCCTCAAGATTGGCGCACCGCAGA
Organism: Betaproteobacteria bacterium; assembly: GCA_022599515.1. GTDB lineage: Bacteria > Pseudomonadota > Gammaproteobacteria > Burkholderiales > Methylophilaceae. Next base: position 6,323 of record JAHZMC010000036.1, on the reverse strand, counting down.
CATTCACTCGCTCATCAGTAGCTTACGCTTTTCTGGCATTGTGGGCTTAGGTGGTGCAACGTTTCCAACGCAAATCAAATTACGCACCAATAAAACGGCGATTCATACGCTCATTATTAACGCGGCTGAATGTGAACCTTATATCACTTGCGACGATATGCTGATGCGTGAATATCATGAGGAGATTGTGCAAGGCATAGCAGTCGCTCAGCGTTTACTTGGCGCAAGCAATGTCATTATTGGCATCGAAGATAATAAACCTGAAGCGATTAAAGCAATGCGTGCAGCAACCGCCAATACAACGATTCAAGTTAAAACGGTGCCAACACTTTATCCAAGTGGCGACGCACGCCGTTTAGTGCATTTGGTCTTGGGACAAGAAGTGCCGCATGATAAACGCTCAACCGAAGTAGGCATTCAAGTCTTTAATGTTGCCACCGTGCTGGCACTGTATCGCTATTTTGAGTTTGGCGAACCGGCATTGAGCAGGATTGTTTCGATGACAGGCAATGTTGAGCAACCTCAGAATTTTGAAGTGTTATTTGGCACGCCTTTGATGGATTTAGTCAAAGCCGCTGGTGGGGCTAAAGCCGACACTAGCCATTTCATCATGGGCGGGCCGATGATGGGCTTTAATTTACCGAGCGAAGAAGTGCCAATCACCAAGGCTGCTAACTGCATTATTGCCGCATCGCCAACCTTATTTGAGTCACCTCCACCAGCGATGCCCTGCATCCGTTGCGCACGTTGCGCTGATGCTTGCCCAGTGAACTTGCAACCGCAAGAGCTCTACTGGTTTGCTAAATCAGACAACTTTGAGAAAGCGCATGAATACAATTTATTTGATTGTATTGAATGCGGCGCTTGCTCTTATGTATGCCCTAGCGATATTCCGCTGGTGCAATATTATCGCTATGCCAAAAGTGAGATTATTGCGTTAGATAAAGCAAAAGAAGCGGCAGATATTGCACGAGAGCGCAACGAATTTAGACTCGCACGGATTGAAAGAGAAAAGCAAGAGCGTGCAGCTAAACATGCGGCTCGCGCACAAGGAGCTAAAACCACTGAGACAACGAGTGATAAGCCAGCTACAACGGATAAACAAGCAGCGATTGCAGCTGCCATTGCTCGTGCAAAAGCACAAAAAGCAACCGATGCTGCAGCGCCTAAAAACACAAATAATATTAGCGATGCAACGAAGGCAGAAATTGCAGAGATTGATGCACGCAGAGCGGCGGCGGGATTAACGGAACAAGCAAATGATAAAGCTCCAGCGGCACCTAATGAAGATAAGCAAGCGAAAATAGCCGCTGCGATTGCGCGTGCTAAAGCACAAAAGGCAGAAGCTAACACATCAACTGCAGGCAAAAATTCTTCAACAAAGCAGCCAGTGGCCGATGCAGAAAAGCAGGCTAAGATTGACGCTGCCATTGAACGGGCAAAAACATTAAAAGCGGCAGCGGAACCGCCACCAACCAATGACGTGAATACAAAACCTGTCGCTGATTTAGAAAAACAAGCTAAAATTGAAGCCGCAATCGCTCGTGCCAAAGCGCAAAAAGCCGCGGCATTAAAAGCAAAAGAAGATCAATCAAAGGAATAGTTTGAACCGCTCACCTTACATCACTAACGCGCCAACTGTTAGCAGCATTATGTTGAAAGTGCTAGTCGCCTTGGTGCCTGGCATTATTGTTTATGCGTGGCTATTTGGCGGCGGTATTTTGATTACCTTGGCATTGGCGACAGCAACGGCTTTAGTAACAGAAGCGCTGATGCTCAAACTGCGCAAACGTCCAGTACAACCTTTTTTATCCGATTACAGCGCCATTATTACGGCATGGTTGTTGGCACTAGCCATTCCACCACTTGCGCCTTGGTGGTTAATTGTTGTCGGCACCGCTTTCGCTATTATTGTTGCAAAACAACTCTATGGCGGACTTGGTTACAACCCATTCAATCCTGCCATGGTTGGCTATGCTGTGCTATTAATTTCATTTCCAGTCATTATGACAAAATGGCCAGCGGCGTTAAGCCTCGCACAAACAAAGCTCAGTTTTATGGATCAATTCCACTATATATTTAGCACCGCATTACCAGCGAACGTGAGCATAGATGCCGTCACTTCAGCGACACCTTTAGATTATTTAAAGACTCAGCTAAAACTCAATCAAAGTATGACAACCATTCAGTCTGCGCCTATTTTTGGCACATTAGGCGCAAAAGGCAGTGAATATATTGCATTGGCTTATTTAGCAGGCGGCGTCTTTTTATGGCAGCAACGCATTATTACCTGGCATTTGCCAGTTGCATTCTTAGGCTCAATTGCGGCGATTGCAGGTGTGTTTTGGTTAATTGACCCTACGCAATTTGCCAACCCGTTATTCCATCTATTTAGCGGCGCTAGCATATTAGGCGCGTTTTTTATTTTAACCGACCCCATCAGCGGCCCAACTACGCCCAAAGGTAAGCTGTACTTTGCAGCAGGGGCTGGCTTAATTACATACTTGGTACGTGTTTATGGCGGCTATCCTGACGGTGTTGCTTTTGCAGTTATTTTTATGAATATTTGCGTACCGCTGATTGATATGTACACACAACCACGTGTGTTTGGACATCAAAAATAAGATGGCAGAAACTGTACTCAAACACGCGACAAAAACTGCACTCACGCTGGTTGCATTTGCATTCACGTTTACTTTGTTGATGACCGTGGTTTATCAAATCACTAAAGAACCCATCGCCAAGAGTGAGGCGGCGGCACGCATTGCGTTATTTCAACAAGTGATTGCGCATGACCGTTATGATAATGCAGTATTGCAAGACACCATTAGCATCGCCCCTAGCGCTTTATTAGGCAACAAGAAACCAACAATTGCGAATATTGCACGCATGAATGCTGAGCCAGTTGCCGTGATTTTAGAAGCCGTTGCGCATGATGGCTATAGTGGTGATATTACTTTATTAGTCGCTGTTAATGCAGATGGTAGCTTATCTGGTGTACGCGTGATTAAGCATACTGAAACGCCAGGACTAGGCGATTATATTGATATTGCTAAATCAACATGGATTAAACTATTTGATAATCAGTCACTCATAAAAACAAGTGATGCTAATTGGGCGGTTAAAAAAGATGGCGGCGCATTCGATTATATGGCTGGCGCGACCATCACACCACGCGCCGTAGTGAAGGCGGTGCATAAAGCGTTACAATACTTTGAAGCAAACAAAACCACATTGTTGCAAGTAATTGAAACAGAAAAAGTAGCACCGACAGAGGTTAAACAAGATGAGTCAATTTAAAGACATTGCCGAAAATGGCATTTGGAAACAGAATCCTGGCGTCGTACAGTTGCTAGGTCTATGTCCGACGCTTGCGGTGACGACCACGGTGGTCAATGGCGTTAGCTTAGGCTTAGCAACCGCGCTGGTCATGGCGGCGGCGAATGGCGCAGTTTCACCTGTGCGCAAATTTGTTCCAAATGAAATTCGTCTACCTGTATTTATTTTAGTCATCGCGGCGTTGGTGACCGTGATTGATTTATTAATTCACGGCTTTGCAGAACCATTACATAAAGTGCTCGGTATTTTCATTCCACTGATTGTGGTTAACTGTATCGTATTGGGTCGCGTTGATGCCTTTGCAGCAAAAAATCCACCATTACCTGCTATTTGGGATGGGTTCATCATGGGTATAGGCTTAACATTAGTGCTTGGCACATTAGGCGGCATGCGCGAACTATTGGCAAAAGGCACGCTGTTTTCTGGTTTAGATTTAGCATTGGGCGATAGCTTTAAGCATGTCGTCTTTACCGTCATTCCTGATTATCAAGGCTTTTTATTAGCGGCTTTACCACCTGGCGCATTCCTTGGCTTGGCGTTTTTAATTGCGGCGCATAACTGGATGGAGCAACGTAAAGCATCTAAAAAATCGGCGGCTAAACCAACCAACACCGAGTCACTCAAACCAGCGCATTAATAAGCGTTTAATTGGTGACGGATAGCAATGAACGCTGATAAACGATTACAAATTTTTGAACGCTTAAGCAATGCGATTCCAGAACCAAGTACTGAGCTTGAGCATAATTCAATCTTCGAGTTACTGATTGCCGTTATTTTATCTGCTCAAGCGACTGACAAAGGTGTCAATATCGCCACCCGCAAACTCTATGCAGTCGCGAATACGCCACAAGCAATTGTTGATTTAGGCATCGAAGGCTTAGAGCGTTATATTAAAACGATTGGCTTATATCATGCCAAAGCCAAAAATATCATCGCTTGCTGCCAACAACTAATCACACAACACAATAGCGAAGTGCCTAACACACGCGAAGCGTTAGAGGCATTGCCAGGCGTGGGGCGAAAAACAGCGAATGTGATTTTAAACACTGCTTTTGGTCAGCCAACAATTGCCGTTGATACGCACTTATTTAGATTAGGCAATCGCACTAAATTGGCCACAGGTAAAAATGTGTTTGAGGTGGAAAAAAAATATTTAAAAACGATTCCTAAGCAGTTTTTACAAGATGCCCATCACTTATTAATCTTACATGGTCGCTACACTTGCACTGCACGTAATCCAAAATGTGGCGAATGCTGTATTGTGGATTTATGTGAATATAAAGATAAAATCATTCCTAAGCGGCATTTGATGGCGGGCGACTAGCTTGATGGCAATAAGCCTTGAGCATAGAAGCAAACAGTACACAAGTTAAGATTGTCATTGACGCGTCTAAACATTAAAGAGATTACAACATGAGCTTATTCAATCCATCACGCGATGAAGTGCGCGACTTCTTTTTTAATAGCTGGGCTAAATTCAAACAACAACAAGCGCTAACGGATTTAGAAAAAATCGTCATTAGCGTTATTCAAATGCACCCTGAATACCATGTTATTTTAGATAAGCCAGAGCAATACAAACAGCAAGCTTACTTTCCTGAACAAGCTGAAACCAATCCATTTCTGCATATGAGCTTGCATTTGTCTGTTTTAGAGCAAATTAGTATTAACCAGCCTATCGGTATCACTAGCATTTATGAACGTTTAAAAAATAAATATCAAGAAGAACACTCTGCGCAGCACGATGTCCTAGAGTGCTTGGGCGAAACGATTTGGCTGGCGCAACAGAATAAAACTGTCATCAATCCAGATTATTATTTAGAATTACTACACAATAAGATTGGCAAAAGCACACAATGACAAGTAATCATGAAATAAAGCGTAACACATCGAAAGGTCATGCGCATGATTGGCTGAATGAACATGGAGACTATCTTTACCGTTTCGCGCTGGCGCGTTTACGTGATCCACATCAAGCAGAAGATGTGGTGCAAGATACTTTTATGGCGGGCCAATAACTTTGCTGAGCAATGTTAACCACGCACTTGGTTAACATCCTTAAACACAAAACATTGACCTGATGCGCAAAGGTGTCCGCGAAACAGCCGTCTCAGATTTAATGTCTGAACACGATGCCAATATGGATGACTTTTTCGACCAATCAGGTTATTGGGAAGATAAGCCTAAAAGCTTGAACATGCCTGACAGTGCGCTGGAAGAACAACAGTTCCTCAACGTTTTACAATCGTGTTTAGATAGAATCCCGAACAAACTCGCTACTTTATTTATGATGCGCGTTGTACATGAAACTGATAATGAAGAAATTTGTAAGGAACTGAATATCACCACGACCAATGCTTGGGTCATGTTATATCGGGCTCGAATGGGCATTAGAAAATGTTTAGAAATTAATTGGATAGGTCATTAGAGAAATGTTTAAATGCAAACAAGCTAGCCAGCTAGTGTCACGCGCCTTAGACAAAAAGTTGTCTATGCGAGAACGTTTTACTTTAAAACTGCATCTATTGATGTGCAAGCATTGCTCACGGGTTAGTCAACAGTTGAACACCTTAAACGTTGCTATTAGTAGCATAGGGAAAACCATTGAAGACGATGCCAGCATTACATTGCCGCCTGAAACCAAAAATAGAATTTCTCAGTGATTAGAGTCTGAACATTAACCAACGCTTTACTGTAACAAACTTTTATTTAAATTATATTAAAGGAAATCATCATGAACGTTACTAAAAAATCAATCGCACTAGCAGTAGGTGGCGCATTTGCATTATCATTAAGTGCAGCAACTGTTTCAGCAGCAGAGAATCCATTTGCAATCAAAACACTTTCAAGCGGCTATCAAGTAGCAGACAACCATACTGATAAAGGCGCTGAAGGCAAATGTGGTGAAGGTAAATGTGGTGAAGGTAAATGCGGTGCAGAGAAAAAAGCAGCTGATGGCAAATGTGGTGAAGGTAAATGTGGTG
>JAHZMC010000035.1 GCA_022599515.1 Betaproteobacteria bacterium | reverse complement strand
CTAAATAATTATTCGCTAATAATTATTTTTAATTATAATACAAATATAATACAAGTAATTGGGAATATAAAACTTTAGGTGTTAAAAAATAATTAAAATTTTAACCATGTCTTTTATTTAGTTTGGATGAAATTTATTTTACTATCGATAAAGCTTGTACTGCTGAATATAGTCTCTCACTTCACTAGGCAACAAATACCTCACCGATTGCCCAAGCTTCAATAACTCTCGAATCTGCGTCGCACTAATCTCCTGCGCTGAAATCGCTTGCATATTAATCAAGCCAGCTTTTTCTTCGTGCAAGTCACTGATTTGCTCGGCGTAATGGTCGCGTAATAGCGTTTGTAGCTCTTCTGGTAGTGGTTCTTGCGGTTCTCCTTGGTTTGGTCTTTGCACCAAGATAATATGCGCGTAATCGAGTAGTTCTTGCCAGCGGTGCCAAGTGTTGAGTTTGATAAAAGCATCACTACCCATCATTAAGCAAAGCGCAGTATCGTTGCCTAATTCTTCACGTAGGCTGATTAAGGTGTCGATGGTGTAGGAAGCGCCTTCGCGTTCTAGCTCACGTTTATCTAGGGTGAATAGCGGGTTGTCAGCAATCGCCAGTTGAACCATCGCGGCGCGGTGTTCGGCAGACACGGTGACGCTGTCTTTATGTGGTGGGTTGGCGGAAGGGATGAATCTGACTTCATCCATGCCCAAGCCATCGGTCAGTTCTTGCGCCATCCGCAAGTGACCATAATGGATGGGGTTGAATGTACCGCCAAGGATGCCGACTAAGCGCATAGTAATGTGCGCTTAGCTACGGATATGACCATCACCTAATACAACGTATTTGAGCGAGGTGAGGCCTTCTAAGCCAACTGGGCCACGTGCATGTAGTTTGTCGGTTGAGATACCAATTTCAGCACCTAAGCCATATTCAAAGCCATCAGCAAAGCGAGTTGAGGCATTCACCATCACGCTGCTGGAATCGACTTCGCGTAAAAATCTTCTTGCCTTAGTATAGTTTTCCGTGACGATGCTTTCGGTATGTTGTGATGAATGTTGATTGATATGTGCAATCGCTTCATCTAAACCGTCTACTACTTTGCAAGAGATAATCGCATCTAAATATTCCGTATAGAAATCTTCATCAGTCGCCACTTTGGCTTCTTTTACAATGGCGCGAGTTTCTGCACAGCCGCGAATCTCGATGCCTTTAGCAATTAACATTTCAGCGATTTTAGGTAGCATCTCTTTAGCTACGCTACGTGCAATCAATAAAGATTCAGCTGTATTACAAGTGCCTAAACGTTGCGTTTTGCTGTTTTCTACAATGCATAATGCTTTATCAAAGTCGGCTTCGCTATCCACAAACACATGACAATTACCATCTAAATGTTTAATCACAGGAATACGTGCATCGTTAGAAATGCGTTCAATTAAGCCTTTGCCCCCGCGTGGCACGATGACATCCACATAGTCTTTCATGGTAATTAATTCGCCAACCGCAGCGCGGTCTGTGGTTTCAACCACTTGTACCACTTCTTTGGGTAGGCCAGCTTTTTCTAAGCCTTCATGCACTAATTTAGCTAAGGCTTGGTTACAGTGAATGGCTTCTGAGCCACCGCGTAAAATGGCGGCATTGCCAGATTTAATGCATAAACCAGCCGCATCCGCCGTTACATTTGGACGCGCTTCATAAATAATACCAATCACGCCTAAAGGCACGCGCATTTGACCGACTTGAATACCGCTTGGCATATATTTGAAGTTGTTCATTTGGCCAATTGGGTCAGCTAGGCTAGCAATTTGCAACAAGCCTTCTGCCATGCTATCCACGGTTTTAGCGGTGAGGGTTAAACGATCAACCAATGCGCTTTCTAAGCCGCTTTCTTTGGCTGCTGCTAAGTCTTTGGCATTAGCCGCTAACAAGCTGTCTTTTTCGCGCAAGATAGCATTGGCAATCTCAGTCAGTGCCAAGTTTTTAGCGTTACTGTCGGCATTGGCAATCGCACGTGATGCTTTTCTAGCACTTTTGCCTAGCGCATCCATATAGTCTTTGATATTTGCAATATTCATATTGTGTTTTCTTTATCTATTTAACGTCTACTACGTACTTTTGCTAGACCAAAACACAGCCTAGAGAGTTCTAACCATGCATCACCAATCATGATGCCTTTAGCGATTCTATCAATATCGCACAGTTTTTGTAAGGCGGCTTCTAATTGGCGCAGACTTAAACGCGATAATGCGCGTTGCGTTAATTGCTGACGGTCGCCATAAATTCGCGCATTGGTCATTGCTTGATTGATATTTTCACCATTGGCCTGCGCACGCTTAACGCGTACTAATGGGCGTAATACCCAAATTAAAGGATTCATTACGGCTACTGGCTGTTCGCCTTCATCTTGCAATCCCTGCAAAATACGGGATGTGCGCTCCGCATCGCCAGCTAATAGCGCTTCACCTAGTTTAAAGGCATCATAGCGCGAGACATTGAGCACAGCGGTTTCTATATCTTCAAAGCTGATTTCACCTTCAGGATAAAGCAATCCTAACTTTTGAATCTCTTGATGCGCTGCTAGCAAATTACCTTCCACTTGATGCGCCATAAAAGCCAATGCCGCATTATCCGTACTTTGATTTTGTAGCGCTAATCGTTTTGCAATCCATTGCGGCAACTGTGCAGGTGCAACATCATTTAACTCAATGACCGTTGCTGCGCTTTGCAGTTTGTTAAACCAAACACTTTTTTTAACTTCGCGCGCTAAAGCAGGCAGCACAATAATGGTCGTCGTGTCAGGAATGGCTTTTTCCGCTAACTCGGCTAAGCATTTACCGCCTTCAATGCCAGGTTTGCCATTGGGAATGATGATTTCTAAAATACGTTTTGATGCAAAAAGCGATAAAGCTTGGCCAAATTGCTGCACAGATTGCCAATTAAAGCTACGGTCAACAAGCAAGCTAACACGTTCTTCCGCACCAGCTTTTCTTGCCGCTAGCCTAATTGCATCAAGGCATTCGGTTTGCCCTAAAGGTTCATCGCCCACTAATACATAAATGGGCGATAAGGTTTTGTTGAGATGTTGCTGTAGTTGAGCGGGCGCTAACTGCATGCTATTAATTAGTTTGTTTTTTTAAGGCAGATAGTCTGCGAACTAAGCGGTTAACCACATCTTTTTGCATGACTTCGTTGAGTTTGTTCTCTTCCGTTTGTTTCGATAAGAGGGTGGCATTACTGTAGGTTAAATCACGTCTAGATTCAATGGTGCTGACCTCACTCCACAATGGCTGATTAATCAGTTTGGATCGATAGCTAACACGGTAATAAAGCTCATACTCATTAACCGTACCATCGCCAGCCAGAGATAAAATACTCTTTTCGTTTTCTTCACCGACTAGCTCAACTAATAACTCAGCTTTTTCAGCAGTAGGTAAAATCTGAATGTCATTTAGCGTTAAATATTTTTTAAGGTCTTTAGAAATTGTTAACGTATTCCCTTGAATGAAAACAGACTTAAACTGAATATCGCTTGGCCCCCGTAAATGGAAGCCACAGGCGCTTAAACTGGCAATGATGAGCGATGTTAAGAATAAGTAAGTTATCGATTTCAAGTGTTATCCAATCACAACATTAATGAGTTTGTTTGGTACAACAATGATTTTACGCACACTTTGACCATCAACCAAGAATTTCGTCACGCATTCTTGAGTGACCACTAATTGTTCAATTTCTTCTTTAGCCGTGGTGCGCGCAATCAATAAATTACCACGCAATTTACCATTCACTTGAATCATCATCTCGATTTCATCTTGCACCATGGCAGCTTCTAAAGGTTCTGGCCAGCTTGCCTGCAAAATATCATCGCCGTAACCTAATTCTTTCCACAAGGTTTGGGCAATATGTGGTGCTAATGGTGAAAGTAAACGTAATAAAATAGACAATCCTTCATGCGCCAAGCTTTGCCAATCTTCCTCAGCTTCTTTTTGTACTTTTTCCAAGGTGTTTAATATTTTCATACCGCTGGAAGCAACCGTATTAAATTGCTGGCGATCCAAGTCATAACTGGCTTGTTTTAAGCCTAAATGAATATCGCGTCTTGCATTGGCTAAGTTGCTATTGAGCTTGGCTGGTACTTCAGTTTTTGATTCCCTTGATAGCGCATAACCAAAGTTCCATAGTCTTTTCAAGAAACGGTGCGAGCCTTCTACACCAGAGTCTGACCACTCTAATGTTTGCTCTGGTGGTGCGGCAAACATCATAAAGAAGCGCGCAGTATCTGCGCCATATTGTTCAATCAATGATTGCGGATCGACACCATTACGTTTTGATTTGGACATGGTGCCCATGCCTTGGAAGTCGACTGGTTTGCCATCGGCAAGCAACGTTGCACCGATGGTTTTGCCATGTTCATCATGCTCCAATGAGATTTCTTCTGGCGCGAAATATTCAATGCCACCTTTATCGGTGCGGCGAGAGAATATATGGTTTAACACCATGCCTTGCGTTAATAAATTTGCGAAAGGTTCGTCATAATTGACTAGGCCTTTGCCATTAAAATCTATATCGCGCATCACTTTGCTCCAAAAGCGTGAGTAAAGTAAATGTAAGATAGCGTGTTCAATACCACCAATATATTGATCAACTGGCATCCAATGGTTAGTTTCTGCATCGACCATAGATGCGTCACTTTGACCGCTAGCATATCGTGCGTAATACCAACTGGAATCAACAAAGGTATCCATGGTATCTGTTTCACGTTTCGCAGGTTTGCAACAACTTGGGCAAGCGCAATTAACAAAGCTTTCTAGTTTGTTAAGCGGATTGCCAGAACCATCTGGTACGCAATCTTCTGGTAATTTAACTGGTAATTGATCATCTGGCACTGCCACATCACCGCAATCATCACAATGGATAATCGGAATTGGACAACCCCAATAACGTTGGCGAGAAACACCCCAATCACGTAAGCGCCAGTTGATCTGTTTGTCGCCTAAGTTTTTGGCATTCAAGTCAGCCGCAATGGCATCAACCGCAGCTTCATAGGCTAAACCATCATATTTTGCTGAGTGAATACATACGCCTTTGGTTTTGTCGCCATACCATTCTTGCCAAGCCTCATCGGAGAATGCGCTGTCCGTTGCGATGACTTGTTTAATCGCTAGATTGTATTTCTTTGCAAAACCAAAATCGCGTTCATCATGTGCAGGCACAGCCATTACTGCGCCTTCGCCATAAGACATCAGCACATAATTACCAACCCATACTGGTACAGCTTCACCCGTTAATGGATGTGTGACGGTTAAGCCAGTGTCCATACCTTCTTTTTCCATGGTTGCCATATCAGCTTCAGTCACTGAGCCTAGCTTGCACTTTTCGATAAATGCCACCAATTCAGGATTGTTTTTTGCAGCGAATGTCGCTAATGGATGTTCTGCCGCTACTGCGCAGAAAGTCACGCCCATAATCGTGTCGGCACGGGTAGTAAACACCCACAACTTGCCATCATCAATCAAGTTGTTATTAGCGTCTTTAATCTCGTGAGTAAAGGCAAAGCGCACACCCACACTTTTGCCAATCCAATTGGCTTGCATGGTTTTTACGCGCTCTGGCCAGCCTGGTAGCTTGTCTAAGTCATCTAAAAGTTGTTGTGCATAACTGGTAATGTTGAAGTAATAACCAGGAATTTCACGTTTTTCAACCAATGCGCCTGTGCGCCAACCACGACCTTCAATGACTTGCTCATTAGCTAACACAGTTTGATCAACGGGATCCCAATTCACCGTTTGTGTTTTTTTGTAGGCAATGCCTTTTTCTAACATACGTAAAAATAGCCATTGATTCCATTTGTAATATTCAGGTTGGCAAGTGGCTAATTCACGGGACCAATCAATGGCAAAGCCCAATGATTTCAGCTGCTTACGCATATAAGCAATATTATCAAACGTCCATTTTGCTGGTGGAACATTATTTTGAATTGCCGCATTTTCTGCAGGCAAACCAAACGCATCCCAACCCATGGGTTGCAACACGTTAAACCCTTTCATGTGGTGATAACGGCTTAAGACATCGCCAATGGTGTAGTTGCGCACGTGCCCCATATGCAGTTTTCCGCTAGGGTAAGGGAACATAGAAAGACAATAATACTTAGGCTTATCACTATTTACTTTAGCGGCAAAAGCTTGATTGTTATCCCAATAAGCTTGTGCGTCTTGTTCGATTTGTTTGAATGGGTATTGCTGTTGCATGGTGTTGTTGAGGTGTTAAGTAAAAGGGGCATTATACTGCAAGGCAGGTGCTTTGGCATGTTAATGCCCTGTGATTACGCTTGGGAGTCAGTTAAACTTCCGCTACTAAATCACGATAGGCATGCCAGCTTGCGTGACCAATAATTGGCATGGTGATGATAAGGCCGATGAAGTGTGTGGCAAAGCCGATAGCAACCAATAAGACAATAGTGAGCGCCCATAAGGACATTGGAATAACGTTACGGGTAACTGATAGTAAACTGGCAATAGCAGCCGTGACAGCATCTGTTCCGCGGTCTGCCATTAAGGGGATTGCGACCACGCTTACGGCATAAAAAAAAAGCGGCAAAAAAGCCACCAACAGCAAAATAAACCAGTGCAAAAGTCGGTTGTTCAAAGGTAATCAGTGTTTGGATAATTTCTAAAAAAGTCGGCAGGCCGCCTTGAAAAAACATCGCAAAAATAACCAGTGATGCACGTGCCCAAATTAACAAGATGACGACCAGTACGCCAGCAAATATACCAACATTCAGCAGATTCGAACGCCATGAAGTTAACGTGGGAATTAGCTTTGGTTGTTCTCCTAGCTCGATACGTCGGCTTAGGTCATAAAGACCCATTGCAAGGAAAGGGCCTATTAGTAGAAAGCCTGTAGTGAGCCCTGATAACAGCCAACTCACTTCAAACAATACGTCATGCATGAGCATGCCAGCTCCCGCAAAAACAAAACCATAAAATAAACTGGCCAATCTAGCTTGACGAAAGTCATTAAAGCCGTGACTGAGCCAATCAATAATTTGGCTAGATTTGATGTTACGAATAACAGGAAAGCGATAGTTGTTGCTTTCCGCTTCTACTGTGCTATTGATGCCCATCGGACTTTCCCCTATATCAATAGTGTCCCTATCATTAATAAGGCTTATTTATACAGGGGATTTATCGCTTAAGCAAGCGCGGCAAAAATACTGTCGCGGATGCTATTCATTTCACCTAAACCGTTCACTTTGACGTGTGCTGGTGCGCCAGTTGTGCCGCTACTTGCCCAGTTCGCATAATAATCAACCAATGGTTTGGTTTGGTCGTGATAGACCTCAAGCCGTTTTTGAACGGTTTCTTCTTTGTCATCTTCACGTTGGACTAGGTTTTCGCCAGTTACATCATCTTTGCCTTCAACTTTTGGTGGGTTGAATTTGACATGGTAAGTACGGCCACTCTCAGGATGGCTGCGACGACCGCTCATGCGCTCAACAATGGCACTATCAGGCACGTCAATTTCAACTACATAGTCAATTGCTACGCCAGCTTCTTTCATCGCATCAGCTTGTGGTATGGTGCGTGGAAAGCCATCAAACAAGAAACCATTTTTACAATCAGCTTCTTTAATTCGCTCAGAAACCAAGCCAATAATCACGGCATCTGGCACTAGTCCACCACTGTCCATATAACTTTTGGCTTCTAATCCTAATGGTGTGCCTGCTTTAACGGCGGCGCGTAGCATGTCGCCAGTCGAAATTTGTGGAATGTTGAAGTGTTCTTTGATGAAGGTGGCTTGTGTGCCTTTGCCAGCGCCTGGCGCACCCAATAAAATGATTCTCATACGGTTCTCGCTAAAGGTTGATTAAACAAAATACTAAAATATAAAACGCAGTCTGTGCTATTAAGATGCAGAACATCATGATAAAGAACTATACAGATAATTAGTCATGACAACAAACTCAGCAACGCTGAACGTCTCAGCGCGTCGCTGCGCATCAATGTCCAATTTCACAAAGTCATCATCATTTAAAAAAGGCTTTAAAGTATTGCGAATGGTTTTACGGCGCTGTGAAAACGCGGCTAGCACCACCCTGGCGAATAAATCCGTGTCTTTTGCAATAAAAGGTAGTTCAGCATGTGGCACACAACGCACAAAGGCAGACTCTACTTTTGGTGCGGGATTGAAGGCTTCAGGGGGCACTGTAATCAAGTATTCCATTTGCAAATAATATTGCAACATCACGCTGAGCCTGCCGTAGGCGGGCGTTGCTGGGGTAGCTACCATGCGTTCAACTACTTCTTTTTGTAGCATAAAATGCATATCGGTAATGCTAGGTAAATTGTCTAGCAAGTGAAATAAAATTGGCGTTGAAATGTTATAAGGCAAATTGCCAGTGACACGCAAATGACTACCCAGTGATGAAAAGTCAAACTTAAGCGCATCCACGTTATGAATGGTTAGTTTGTTTTTTTCATAGCTTGGCATGCTGTATTCAGTATTCATCCAGCTGACAATATCACGGTCAATTTCAACCACGTGTAGCTCGGTTACTTTGTTAAGTAACGGTTTGGTTAACGCGCCTAGACCGGGTCCAATTTCAATCAGCATTTGTCCTTCTTGCGGGTTAATTGCATCGACTAAACTCGTAATAATGGCTTGGTCGGTTAAGAAATTTTGCCCAAATCTTTTTTTAGCTTGATGCTTCATGATAGAGTGCCCGTGCTTAAACGGTTTGTGGCTAATTCAATGGCAAGGTTCAGCGCTGCTTGCATACTGCCAGTACTGATATGACCAGTACCAGCTAAATCTAGTGCAGTGCCATGGTCAACTGATGTGCGAATAATCGGCAAGCCTAGTGTTATATTAACGCCATTACCAAAACTGGCATATTTTAGAACAGATAAGCCTTGGTCATGATACATCGCTAGTACCGCATCTGCATTGGCTAAATGTTGATTGGTAAATAAGGTGTCAGCGGGTAGGGCGCCGATTAATTGCATGCCTTCATCACGTAGCCGATCCAATACTGGATTAATGGTCGTGATTTCTTCATCACCTAAGTAACCATTTTCACCTGCGTGCGGGTTCAAACCTGCTACTAAAATGCGAGGGTTGCTGATGCTAAACTTATTGATTAAATCAGTATGCAGAATACGAATAGTCGTTTCTAATGAAGATTGATGAATCGCGCCAGCTACTTTTGATAAAGGTAGGTGTGTCGTGGCGAGCGCAACCCGTAAACCGCCACCGACTAACATCATGACGACTTGTTTTGTATTGGTTTGTTCTGCTAAAAACTCGGTATGACCAGTAAAAGCAATGCCAGCTTTATTGATAATGCCTTTATGTACTGGCGCAGTCACAACAGCATCGAATTGTTTGTGTTGGCAACCTTCTATTGCTGCATGGAGTGTGTTGAGTACATGCTGACTATTGTTGGCGTCAAGTTGTCCCGCTACAACAGCCGATTGTGTTGGCACATGCATGACCGATAGTGATGCTGTATTGTCTACTCTAGACGGTTGTTCTGTTGCTATATCTGACAACACAACATCGAGCTTAAGCTGTTTGGCTCTTTCTGTGAGCATGGTTATATCGCCGACAATCGTAATATCAGCATCAATAGGTTGCTTAGCAAGCATTAAACATAAGTCTGGCCCAATGCCGGCAGGCTCGCCAGCAGTAATGGCAATGCGTGGAGTGACTTTTTTCAATGTTAATTTAAGTGCTAGTAAAGGTTATCTTCAAGCCTTAGCTCGACAAAAGCACGGTCACGTAATTCGTGTATCCAGTCTTCATAAGCTTCTTCCACTTTGCGGCTGAAGATTTCTTTACGTGCTTGAATGCGTGCAGCTTGATCGGTCATGTCTTGTTTGCGGCGTTCTAATACTTGAATAATATGCCATCCAAACGGAGAGCGGATAGGTTCGCTAATCTCTTCTGGTGCAAGTGCATTCATCGCTGTTTCAAACTCTGGCACGGTATCGCCTGGATTGACCCAGCCTAAATCACCACCGCTATTTGCCGACCCATCTTCAGAATACTGCTGAGCCAACTCTGCAAAGTCAGCACCGTTGTCTAGGCGTTCTTTTAGACCATCCATTTTTTGCTTAGCTTCTTGCTCTGAAACAACTTCATTTAGCTTGATTAGGATATGGCGCGCATGCGTTTGTTCCACTATTAAGGTAGAGTCAGCACTGCGTTTATTATTAATTTTGATGATATGAAAGCCATTTGGGCTACGGATTGGTTTTGAAGCTTGGCCAACAGACATTTCTTTTAAGAGCGCTAAAAATGCAGGTGGAATTTGACTGCTACTGCGCCAACCCATATTGCCACCTTCAAGTGCATTAGGTGCATCTGAAAAGCTAGCAGATACTTTTTCAAAGCTTTCACCTTTATTTAATTCTGCAAGTACTTCTTCGACCTTGATTTGTGCAGCTTCTATATCTTGCGGAGAGCTTTCTTCAGGTGTTCGAATAAGAATCTGCGAAAGTTCAAATTCCTCTTGTTTGCCATCTTTACTGTTTTCTTGTGTAGTCAGGTAGTTATCAACTTCACCTTCACTAATATTGATACGGTTATTAATTTCAGATTCTTTTAATCGGGCAATGGTGATTTCATTGCGCATATCTTCGCGGAATGCGTTATAAGAAACACCATCGTTTGCCAAGGCGGTTTTAAAAGTTTCTACACTCATTTGATTTTGTTCGGCAATACGCTCTATTGTTTTCTCTAGCTGTATTTCATTGACTTTAATGCCTCGTTCTGCCGCTAATTGCAGTTGTATGCTATCAACAATCAGGCGCTCCAAAATTTGTTTTCTAAGGATGCGCTCTTGCGGAAGCTGCATACCTTGTTT
>JAHZMC010000034.1 GCA_022599515.1 Betaproteobacteria bacterium | reverse complement strand
GGAAGAAATCTAGCTGCTTACCCAATTTACGATGGTCGCGCTTTTCAGCCTCTTCCAATTGGAATAAATACGCTTTCAACTCATCTTTATTACGCCAAGCCGTGCCATAAATACGTTGTAACATTTCATTGTTACTATCGCCACGCCAGTACGCACCAGCCACTTTCATTAATTTAAATGCTTTAAGCTTGCCTGTATTCGGCACATGCGGGCCTCGGCATAAGTCCGTAAAGTTGCCTTCTGTATATAGCGAAACATCTTCACCTGCTGGAATGCTGGCAATAATTTCTGCTTTATATTGCTCATTAATGCTTTTAAAGTAGGCAACTGCTTCGTCACGCGGCATGACTTTACGCGTTACAAGCTCATCTTTTTTAGCGAGCTCAGTCATTTTTGCTTCAATTTTAGCTAAATCTTCAGGTGTAAATGCACGTTTATAGCTAAAGTCATAATAAAAACCATTGTCGATGACTGGACCAATCGTCACTTGCGCTTCAGGGAATAATTCTTTGACTGCGTAAGCCAGCAAATGCGCTGTTGAATGACGAATAATCTCCAAACCTTCATCATTTTTATCTGTGATAATCGCCAAATCACTATCTGCATCAATCACATAGCTAATATCTACTACCGCACCATTTACTTTACCGGCGAGCGCGGCTTTAGCAAGTCCAGCGCCAATATCCATCGCGACATCGGCAACACTAACTGGCGCATCGAATTGACGTTGTGATCCATCGGGTAATCGAATGACGGGCATATGTAATCTCTAACTATAAATAATAAAAGCCGTTAATTTTACGGCTTTTTTTGTTTTTTGGTAGGCAGTAGCAGATTCGAACTGCTGACCTCTTGGATGTCGACCAAGCGCTCTAACCAACTGAGCTAACCGCCTATTTATCAAGAAGGCGTGATTTTAGCTGATTGCTTAATCTCACGCAAACTAAGTAGCACTTTAATTGATAAGAGAAGCTACTTATATTTTTTTAGTAGTCTCTTTCATTAGCCGGTTATATAACTCGAGCGATGGATAACCATCTGCAGGCAGATGATGTTGCACTTGATAACTTCTGATTGCCTGTTGTGTTTTTGTACCAGGGAAACCATCAGGCGCACCACTATCGAAACCCAGTTCATTTAACTTAGCCTGCATTGCCCACGCTTGATTAAAACTAATACCACCATAGCCTACGGTTGCCCACCCATTAATGATAGGTTTGTCTTCAACTAATTGATCGGCCAAATAGCTGACTGATAACGCATAGTTGATGGATCGATTCCATTTCATGACCACATCAAAATTATCCGCAACCAGAAATGCTGGGCCTTGCCAGCCTTGTGGAAGCAAAATAGCAGTGTTGTTAAGCGCAGGAAGCGGCGTGCCATCCACTTTGGTCACGCCTATAATTGTCCAGTCTGCAGACTGTTTACGCAAGTCTAGCCGTGCTTCAGCATAGTCAAAGTTAGCTGGCAACTTTACCTCCAGTGCGACAGGCTCCTCTTTTTTCCAACCTATTCTAGAAAGATAATTGGATGCTGATGAAAATGCATCAGGCAATGAGTTCCAAATATCATTACGTCCATCACCATCGCCATCCACAGCATAGGTAATAAAAGTAGAGGGCATAAACTGCATATGTCCTGATGCGCCAGCCCAGGACCCACGCATACCCTCAACATCATTATGTCCAGCGTCAATAATCCGCATCACATCCATTAGCTGACTACGAAAAAATTCAGCTCTCCTTCCTTCATAGGCTAGCGACATAAGTGCTGATGGCAGTTCATAATTACCTTTATATCCACCATAATTGGTTTCAAGACCCCAAAAAGCTACAATGATATTTTTAGGCACGCCATATTGTTGCTCAACCTTATTAAGCAAATCGATATTTTCATGCAGTTTATAACGCCCATTATCAATTCGGTCTTCTGTTACACGCTTATTAATGTAGGTAAAGAAAGTAGAAATAAATTCAGGTTGTGATCGATCTAATACAATGACATTTGGCAGATACTCAGCATCTTTAAAAGTCTCTTGTATGGTCATTTCAGAAATTTTTTCTGCACGTGCTTCGGCCTTCAAACTCTCTAACCAAATTGAGAAGTCATCTTTTTCACCTGGAAAAGCAATCACGCTACCCAGTAAAATAAAAACCGCAAATAATACATTAAACATTTTTCAGCATCTCGCTATAACCGACTTGATAATTAGCATACTTTAATACAAAACCAGCCTGTCGCATTCGCTGATTACTCAGCCGTTTACCACTTACTTTTTCATTCAAATTAATTGATGGTGGCGTTACATTTAACTTCGAGGCTATCCACGTCAGCACATCATATTGCAATGTTGGCTCATCATCCACACCAATATAGCAGTCCTCAATGGCCTTACCTGCAATTACCTGCTCACATAAAAATTGAATAAACCGCGCCGCATCATCTCGGTGAATGCGATTTGTCCATTTGTTACTTTGCGGCCATCGTTGCGGCTCTTTCGCCATATTGACCAAATATTGCCTACCTGGCCCATAAATGCCAGAAAGTCGGATTGCCGTGCTAGCGCAAGCAACTGTTGTTAATAACTGTTCAGCCTCTAATAAACGCTCTCCGCCAAAATCACTTGGCACTGCTGGTGTTAACTCGTCTAATAAGGCGTCTGTTTCTTGTCCATAAACGCGTGTACTAGAAATAAAAAACACATGTTTCAGCTGACTATTATTGGCTTGGGAGATTAATACATTACGCAAGCCGTATACATAATGTTTACGATAACTGTCATCCGTTTGCGCATCTGCAGCCACACAATAAACGACGATATCAGCAGACACCTGTTCTAGCGACTTTAATGATGCTCTATCAGTAACATCGGCTTGAATGCGCTCAACTTGATTCGGCATGGGTTTATCGCTAACACGAACGCCCGTTACTGCATGCCCAACATCAGCTAAGGACTTGGCGACTGAACTACCAAGATCGCCACAACCGATAATGAGTATATCTGCCATACTATTTGCTTAAATATTGTTTACTTAGATATTGCTGAGCAACAAATAAAGCAACCAAGGTTTTACCATCGGTAATTTCACCGCTTTGCGCCATTTGCATGCACGCTTCAAAAGGCATATCAAAAACGTCAAGTGCTTCATCTGCGTCTCGATTATGCTCACCCGCTGTCAATCCTGTTGCCAAATACATATGAATGACCTCATTAGAATACCCAATACACGGATGCTGACTGCCCAAACTGACCCAGTGGCTTGCGCTATAACCAGTTTCTTCCAACAATTCACGCTGACCTGTCATTAACGTCTCTTCGCCTTGATCAATTTTTCCTGCGGGTAGCTCAATAAACTCTTGCTGTAAGGGATAGCGAAACTGACGCTCTAAAACAATATTGCCATTGGCTAGCATTGGCACAATCACCACTGCACCTGGATGTAGGACATATTCGCGTTGGCTTAAGTTCCCGTTTGGTAAGCGCACTTCATCGCGTTTAACGGTCAACATGCGACCCTCTACAACCGTTGTCGAACGCACGCAATGCTCGGTTAAATCAATACCTTTTTTCATTATAGGCTTGCAGCGCTGAATGTATCGCACTTATTGACATCGCCAACTTTCAATCCTTGATTAAACCAGCGCATACGTTGCTCAGAAGTGCCATGGGTAAAGCTATCTGGCACAGCATAGCCTTGCACTTGTTTTTGCAAAGCATCATCACCAATCGCCGCCGCTGCGCGCATGGCCTCTTCAACATCGCCTGCTTCTAAAATCCGGTTTGCACCATCAGCATGATGCGCCCATAAACCTGCATAACAATCAGCTTGCAGTTCTAACAGCACCGAATATTGCTTAGCTTGCGCTTCATTTCTAGCGCTTTGACGGGCTTGCTGGATTTTTTCTGAAGTGCCCATGAGGTTCTGCACATGATGACCAACTTCATGCGCAATGACATAAGCTTGGGCAAAATCACCTGGTGCTTTAAAACGGTTTTTCATCTCATCATAAAAGGCTAAATCAATATAGACTTTTTTATCACCTGGGCAGTAAAAAGGCCCCATCGCAGCTTGTCCTGTACCACATGCCGTATTGGTTTGCCCTCTAAATAGGACTAACTTTGGTGCGGGATAATCATAACCAGCACTTTTAAAGACTTTGCCCCAAGTGTCTTCCGTGCTGCCTAAAACCTTTGCCATAAACTGGCCCATCTCGTCATCTTCAGGAATCGCTTCTGACTCTTGTGATGTACTTTGGCTCAAGCCCTTGCCCATATTTAAAACAGTGGATGGATCAATGCCAAAATACAGCGCGACCAATACCATCACAATGGTACCGATACCAATGCCGCCACCGCCTGACACGCGCATGTGACGTCGGTCTTCTACATTGCTACTTTCTCTCTGATTATCTAAGCGCATTTTGTTTCCCATCTTAACGTTGTCAGTCTAGAGCCTGTCTTTAAACATTTTTTTGCAACTATATTAGCGTTAAAACAGTGATGTATCTATATCAATTATTCGAATATGCGGAAATTAATGCGCTTGATGTCATGAAAGTGAAAATATTGAACAAATGGATTATCCAATAAAAACCACCTCTTTATAGCGCGAGAGGTGGTGGAAATAAATGCTACGTTAGTGTGACACAATAATGACTAAAATAGCCAACGTTAAGCAGCTCAGTTATTGCAAACTCGACATAATAGCCACACCACATAACTCTAGTAGACCTTGAGGCATTAAGCCGATAACTAGCAACGCTAACGCGTTCAAGCTTAAGATCATTTTCATGTCCAAGGGAGCGGTAATCGCAGCCGTATCAGTTGGCTCGTCAAAATACATCAATTTAATCACGCGTAAGTAATAGAAGGCACCAATCGCTGCCATCAATACAGCAAAAACGACCACCCAAACAAAACCTTCGTGCAATGCCGCTTGCAACACCGTGAATTTTGCATAGAAGCCAATCGTTGGCGGCACGCCAGCCATACTAAACATGGTAATTAGCATTAAGAAAGCCGTCCACGGGCTGCGTTTGTTCAAGCCCTTTAAATCATCTAACTCTTCAGCCTCATGCCCTCTTCTAGATAATAATAAAATCATGCCGAAACCTGCCAATGTCATCAGCACATAAGCGCAAATGTAAAACATACTAGAAGCAAAACCGTTTAATGTTCCGCTCATAATGCCTAACAATAAAAAGCCGATATGTGAGATGGTTGAATAGGCTAACATACGTTTTAAATTTGTTTGCGCAATGGCGGTAATATTGCCGATTGCAATCGAGAATATCGCCATAATTAGCAGCATATCTTGCCAATCACCAATCAAGATATACAAGCCAAAGACGAGCAAACGCAACGCCATGGCAAAACCAGCAAACTTAGGAATTGATCCAATCAGCATGGTAATTGAGGTTGGCGAACCCTGATAAACGTCTGGCACCCACATATGAAACGGCACTGCGCCAAATTTAAATGCTAACCCTGACACAATAAAGACCAAGCCTAGAGCAAGCACCGGGTTATGGATAATGTCCGGATTATGTTCGTAAGCGCCGTGCAATCTTGTTGCAATAGTGGCAATATCTAAACTACCTGTAACGCCATAAATCATGCTCATGCCATAAAGCAACATGCCTGAAGCCAACGCACCCAACACAAAGTATTTCATCGCTGCTTCTGTTGCTTTAGCATTGTCACGATCTAAAGCGACCATGGCATAAACACACAGTGACAACAACTCCAATCCGACATAAATAGTAATCAGGTTATAACCTGAAATCATCACCATCATGCCAACTGTGGCGAACAATAATAAGGCGTAATATTCACCTGAGAATAGGTTGCGCGTCACCATATAATGCCGCGTATATACCAACATGATTGCCGCACCAATTAACGTTGCCAGCTTCAGTACATCGCTCATAGGGTCGCTAATAAACATGCCGCTATAAGCAACATCGATTGCGAAGGCATTTAACGATAAGACAAGGTATGCCGCCGCCAGTAAAGTCGCCTGCGCCAAACCATAAATAATCATCCGATTATTTTTATTCAAAAATAAATCTAAAATTAAGATGACCATCGCCATACTGAGCATGACAATTTCGGGCAAGGAGATAAAGAGGTCTGTATGAATTGTGTCCATGCTTTACATTCCTGCCGTCGGTAATTTACTAGTTGCCATGTGATCTAAAAATCGCATTGAGGTTGCTTGTGTCATTTCGGTAATTACTTGTGGGTAAACGCCAATACCTATCGTTAATAGCGCCAACACGGTTAATAATGCAAATTCACGGCGCGTTAAGTCTTTTAATGCCGCTACTTTTTTATTCGCCACCTCACCGTAAAATACACGTTTAACCATCCATAGCGTGTAAGAAGCGCCAAAAATTAAAGTTGTCGCCGCAATAAAAGCAATCCAGAAGTCATATTTAACACTGGCTAAAATCACCATAAACTCACCAACAAATCCACTAGTACCTGGTAAGCCACTATTCGCCATTGCAAATAACACAGCAAAACCAGCAAACATCGGCATGGTATTGGCGACACCGCCGTAATCAGCAATGGCTCGACTATGCATGCGATCATATAAGACACCAACACACAAGAACATCGCCGCTGAAATAAAGCCATGCGAAATCATTTGCACCATCGCGCCTTCAAGCCCTAATTGGCTGAACAGGAAGAAACCAAGCGTAACAAAACCCATATGAGAAATCGATGAATAAGCAATTAGCTTCTTCATGTCTTTTTGCACTAACGCCACCAGTGCGATGTACAAGATAGCAATCAGTGATAAGACAATCATAAAGCCTGATAAGTAATGCGCCGCATCGGGAGCAATTGGCATGGCAAAGCGTAAAAAGCTATAACCACCCAATTTCAACATCACCGCCGCTAACACAACTGAACCTGCTGTTGGCGCCTCTACGTGCGCGTCTGGCAGCCAAGTATGCACTGGCCACATTGGAATTTTGACGGCAAACGCCATGAAAAACGCAATGAAAATAAAGATTTGTACATTGAGTGGCAACACAACGTTGTGGTATTTGGCAATATTGAAACTACCTGTTTCGTGAAATAGGTAGATAAAAGCAACCAACATCAATAATGAACCAAGCAAGGTATATAAGAAAAATTTAATGGTGGCATACACGCGGTTAGGCCCGCCCCAAATACCAATGACTAAGAACATTGGAATCAGCATCGCCTCCCAAAATACGTAGTATAAAATGCTATCTAAGGCACTAAACACACCAATCATTAAACCACTCATGATTAAAAAGCACGCCATATACTGTGCGATATTTTTAGTAATCACTTCCCACGAAGCAACGACACAAATCACCGTAGTGAAGCTTGTCAACAGAATCAGTGGCACAGAAATACCATCTGCTCCTAAATGATAAAAAATCTGAAAAGCTGGAATCCAATAAGCGACTTCTTGAAACTGAAAACCACCCTCTGCAAAGTTAAATTGGGTATATAAAGGCAATGTAACCAAAAGGCCTGCAAGCGCGCCAAATAGCGCAATCCAGCGTGTCATACTTGCGCGGTTATCATGGCCGAGCGCCAATACGAGCACACCCGCTAAAATTGGCACCCAAATAGATAAACTTAAAATGTAATCAGTTAGCATTAAAAAATCTTACTCAAAAATGTAATAAATAAAGTCTTGATTGATATTAAGAAGTTCTTATTCAGCAGTAAGAAGGCTCCAATAATCATGGCAAAAGCATAGTGATAAAGCATGCCAGACTGTACTTGACGCACGACACCTGACAGCGTGCCAATCAATTTGGCTGTGCCATTAACGATGGCACCATCAATCATTTTTACATCAGCAATTTGCCACAATTTGTCGCCAATCAATCGAGAACCACCCGCAAAGAAGCGTTCATTAAAACTATCAAAGCCATATTTATTTTCTAATATGCGATTAATCAGACTAAAGCGCTGTTGAATAGCGGCTGGAATATCTGGACGTTTCATATAGAAAAACCATGACAACACAACGCCAGCTAACGCCAATGCAAACGGTAGCGTCAAGAAGCCATGTAATGCCATACCCGCTGGGGTATGTAGTAACTCATGGAAATGGTGTGTCAGATGTTCCATCGATGGATGGGCTTCGGCATTAACTGTGATGACGCCATTAAAGAAATCGCCAAATAGCATCGGTTCAATAGCAATATAGCCAATGATAACGGATGGAATAGCTAATAAAATTAGAGGTAGCTTCACGACCCAACCAGGCTCATGCGGATCTTGGTCAGGTGCTAAGCCATGATGGTGTCCATGATCATGGTCATGATGTGCATGTGGTTTTGCTTCTCGCCATTTTTCTTTACCATGAAAAACCAAGAAATAGAGTCTGAATGAATAAAACGCAGTAATAAACACGCCTGCCATCACCGCAAAGTAAGCAAATCCACTACCTGGAATATGTGAGAATTTCACTGCTTCAATAATGCTATCTTTTGAGTAGAAGCCCGCAAAGAAAGGTGTTCCAATCAAGGCTAAAGAACCGATTAATGACGTAATCCACGTCACTGGGAAGTATTTTTTCAAATTACCCATGTTACGGATATCTTGATCATGATGCATGCCCATAATGACTGAACCTGCGCCTAAGAACAGCAACGCTTTAAAGAAGGCATGCGTCATTAAATGGAAGATCGCCACTGAATAAGCAGATGCGCCTAATGCCACCGTCATATAGCCTAATTGAGACAATGTTGAGTACGCAACCACGCGTTTAATATCATTTTGAATAATGCCCAATAGACCCATAAATAACGCAGTAATTGCGCCAATCGTCATCACAAAAGAAAGTGCTGTGGTAGACATTTCAAATAATGGTGACATACGCGCCACCATGAAGATGCCAGCGGTTACCATGGTTGCCGCATGGATTAATGCAGAGATAGGCGTTGGACCTTCCATTGAATCTGGCAACCAAACGTGCAGTGGCACTTGTGCAGATTTACCCATTGCACCGACAAATAACAAGATGCAAGTCACGGTCATCAATGACCATGCGGTATTGGAGAACAAGTTAATTTGTGTATCAGCTAACGCAGGTGAAGCGTTGAACACTTCTGCATAATCTAAGCTACCTGTGTAAGCGAGCACTAAGCCAATGCCCAGTAAAAAGCCAAAGTCACCAACACGGTTAACCAAAAATGCTTTTAAGTTGGCATAAATCGCCGTAGGTCTGGTATACCAAAAGCCAATCAGCAAATAAGAAACCAAGCCAACAGCTTCCCAACCAAAAAACAATTGCATAAAGTTGTTGGACATCACCAACATCAACATAGCGAAAGTAAACAATGAAATATAACTAAAGAAGCGACTATAACCTGGGTCTTCGTGCATATAACCAATGGTATAAATGTGCACCATCAATGAAACAAAAGTGACGACAACCATCATCATGGCAGTCAGATTGTCGATTAAAAAGCCTACGCTAAAGCGAATGTCGCCAGACACTAACCAAGTATATAAATCTGCATTGTGAGTGAAGCCTGCTAGCGTTGCCTTAAACACAATGGCGGATAACACAAATGCCGCACCTACACCTGCGATGGTCAGCAAATGTGCCGCGCTACGCGGTAAGCGATTACCAAACAAACCAACAACTGCGGCTGCAATCAAAGGTAATACTGGAATCCAAATGAGAAGCTGTTCTGTCATGATTTTTTGTTAGCCCTTAAGTGAATCCAAATCTTCAACATCAATCGTGCGTAAATTACGGAATAGCACAACCAAAATTGCCAAACCAATTGCCGACTCTGCTGCTGCAACTGTCAAAATAAAGAACACAAAAACTTGTCCTGCAATGTCCTGTAAATAATGTGAAAACGCAATAAAGTTGAGGTTCACAGCAAGCAACATTAACTCAATCGCCATCAATACAATGATGACGTTACGACGATTTAAAAAGATACCAACAACGCTGATTGCAAAAAGCAATGCGCCGAGTATCAAATAGTGAGAAAGACCTACACTCATGAGGTTTCTCCTTGGTCGACATCATCTGGTTTTGGTTGCGTTTCTGACTTCATTTTTACCATGCGAATACGATCTTGTTTGCGCACAGTCACTTGTTCTGCAGGGTTGATCGATTTGCTTTCACGTTTTTCTCTCAGCGTTAACGCAATTGCCGCAACAATAGCAACCAGCAGTACAACAGAGGCTAGTTCAAACGGTAGCAAATATTGGGTATACATGACTTTACCGATAGCAGCTGTATCGCTATAAGCTGCTGGGTGACTGACACTTTCAGCTGCCATAAAATATTTATTACCCAATATCATGGCCATTTCTACTGCCATTAACGCACCAATGGTGCCAGCCAAAGGGAGATAGCTCCAAAAGCCTTCTCGCAACTTATCGATATTAATATCTAGCATCATCACCACAAACAAAAACAATACCATCACAGCACCGACATAAACTAATACTAAAACAATAGCTAAGAATTCTGCTTGTAATAATAACCATATGCCAGCAGCGGTAAAAAATGACAGCACCAAGAACAAAGCTGCCTGCACGGGATTGCGCGCCGTAATCACCCGCGATGCTGAAAACAGCAAAATAGCCGCTAGCACGTAAAATATAAAGTCAGTAAATACCATATTTGTCATTAACTAATTAAGCGTTATCTATAATTCTTATCTTGCGCGCGATCGGCCGCAATTTGTTTCTCATGCTTATCACCCACAGCAAGCAACATCTCTTTGGTGTATAGCAAGTCGCCACGCTGTTCACCGTGATAATCAAATACACGGGTTTCTACAATCGAATCCACAGGGCATGACTCTTCACATAAACCGCAAAAAATACATTTGGTTAAATCAATATCATAACGGGTTGTACGGCGCGTATTGTCTTCGCGCTGTTCTGATTCAATGGTAATCGCCATCGCAGGACAAACCGCCTCGCATAATTTACAAGCAATGCAACGCTCTTCACCATTCGGATAACGACGCAAAGCGTGTAATCCGCGAAATCGATTAGATTGCGGCGTACGCTCTTCTGGGTATTGAATGGTGATTTTGCGCGCAAAAAAGTATCGCCCTGTCACGGCCATGCCTTTCAGCAACTCAATCAGCATTAAACTGCCCAGTGTATTTTTAATTTGTTTAAACATAATGAGTCTTACTCAAATACCTTAATGAAATAAGTAGTCAAATTTTGTCTGCATCATCGCACCCACAAACACAATCCAAACAATGGTAATTGGAATAAATACTTTCCAACCTAGACGCATAATCTGGTCATAACGATATCTTGGGAAAGTCGCTCTAAACCACAAGAAGAAGAATACCAACGCCGCCATCTTTGCAAATAACCATAAAATACTGTCTGGCAATAATGGCAATGGAGATAACCAACCACCCATAAACATCAATGCAGCCAAGGTGCATACCAACCAAATATTGGCATATTCAGCTAAGAAGAATATCGCAAATGCCATGCCTGAATATTCCACGTGGAAACCAGCCACAATTTCAGACTCACCTTCCGCCACATCGAACGGGGCGCGGTTCGTTTCTGCAACGGCACTAATAAAATAAACAATAAACAATGGAAACAATGGAATGAAATACCAGTGCCAAAAACCACCCTCTTGTCCTAAAACGATAGTACCTAAGTTCAAGCTATTAGCACACATTAGTACACCTACGAGTGAAAAGCCCATAGCGATTTCATAAGAAACAATTTGTGCCGCAGAGCGCAAACTGCCTAAAAATGCATACTTAGAATTAGATGCCCAACCTGCAATAATGACGCCATATACCGCAATCGACGTCATTGCTAGCACATATAAAAGGCCTGCATCAATATTCGCCAATACTTTTGTACCATCAAATGGAATGACCGCCCATGCAGCAAACGCTGGTGCAATGGTTAACACAGGCCCTAACATGAACAGCCCCTTGTTAGATGCTGTTGGTAAAATAATTTCTTTAAACAGCAACTTAACGCCATCTGCAACAGGTTGCAGCAAACCAAAAATCCCAACACGATTCGGTCCAATACGCACTTGCATATAGCCAATCACTTTACGCTCTGCATAAGTCAGGTAAGCCACGGCAATCATCAAAGGGCCAACGATGGCAACAATTTTAATTAATGTCCGACCAACCAACTCAACATTTGGCCAATAATCCCCGAATAATTGTGCGAACCATTCCATTAGCTTAGCGCTTCCATTTCGTTAGCTTTAATCGCATCTGCTTGTTCTTGAGAGATTTTTTCAATTGAAATATCCCCCATTAAATCACCTAAACCTAGCGTATCTTCATGCGCTGCCGCTACGCGAACACAACCCATGGCAACATGCGTGTCACTTCTAACTGGCAATATTGCGCTCCCTTTGTCTTGCTTCACCAACACCAAATCGCCCTCGATTAACTCATGCAAACGCATTTCATCAGGATGGATGCGAACAAGTCGTTTGATGTTGTATTTTGTTTTTCTTAATGGCTCAGAACGTCGCACGATAGGGTCCGCTTCATATTGCGGCACTTCGCCTACCCGTTGCAAACCTGGCGATTTAATTTTCGTCTCAATCTCAACCAGTTCTTTCATGTTGTTGTTCAAGTGACGCCATGCATAATCAGATGGTTTTTCACCATCGAAAATTTTATCTTTTACTTCTTCACTACTGTCAAAATCAAACCCTTGTAAGCCTAAGGTATTGGCTAACACGCGCAACACTTTCCAAGCTGGACGACATTCACCGAGCGGTTTCACAACTGCTTTAAAGCTTTGAATACGCCCTTCCATACTCATAAACGTACCAGAAGTTTCAGTAAATGGCGCAATTGGTAGTAATACCGTTGCGTTATCTAAAGCTTTTGATTTATAAGCGGTTAATGCAACAACGCAATCGGCTTTTTTCATCGCAGCACTCGCAAGTGCTGCATGCTGACAATCTAACTCTGGCTCAATATTCAATAATAAATAAGCTTTACGTGGCACTTCTAACATCGCGCGCGCATGCATGCCCGTTGCAGAAGGCATCACACCAACCAAATGCATGCCCGTACTGTTCGCCGCTGCTGGCAAAATACCACCTTTTGCGCCAGAAACGCCGCCAATGGCTTCCGCCAAGCTATACATTTCAGTAAATCGTGGTGCACTTAATGCCATATTCCCTAAGAAAATACCAACACGAGGTGCAATCAAGTTTACGTTTCTACCTAAACCAGCCAAACTTTCCGCCATCGCTTCCGTATTGGGGCGAACGTGAATCTGCTCGAGCAATGCACTTAAAGTAGGTGGCAAACATAAAGACAATTTTTGCAACTTAGACATGGCTTTTAATATCTGCGCCAATACGTTCACAATATCGTTTGGTGTCACGATAATCTTATGGGCAATATCCATCAGCGGATTGTTATCTAACGGACTAATAATCGACAATTCAGCGCCATTATCGACTGCTTTACGGAAACGTTGCGCTAATAATGGATGTTCATTTCTTAAGTTTGAACCGATGATTAAGATGCGATCCAACTTCTCGATTTCATCAATATTACAACCCATCCATGGCGTACCAACTCGTTTACCATCTAATCTAAAATCAGTTTGACGTAAGCGATAATCAATATTTCCACAGCCTAAACCATGCACCAACTCTTTGATTAAATAGCCTTCTTCCATGGTGCTATTGGGAGAAACCAATGCGCCTAAAGCATCGCTACTATGTTCATTGGTGATGTCTTTTAGTTGCCCAGCCGCATACTCTAAAGCTGTTTTCCAATCGGTTTCTTGCCATTCGCCATGGTGTTTAATCATCGGCACTTTAAGACGGTCGGGACTATTTAAACCTTCGTACGAAAAACGATCGCGGTCAGATAACCAGCATTCGTTAATACTTTCTTTTTCACGCGGCAGTACGCGCATGACTTTATTGTCTTTGACATGCACTTCAATGTGCGAACCTAAACTATCATGCGGTGCAATAGATGGTCGCCGTGTTAACTCCCAGCTTCGTGCTGAGTATCTAAATGGTTTGTTGGTTAATGCGCCAACAGGGCATAAATCAATGATGTTACCTGATAATTCAGAATTCACACTTTGATCAACATAGGCAGTAATTTCCGCATGTTCACCACGACCAACCATTCCCAACTCTTGCATACCACCAACTTCTTTTAAGAAGCGAACACAACGGGTACATTGAATACAACGTGTCATGTCGGTACTAATCAAAGGGCCAATATTTTTATTAAATACAACGCGCTTTTCTTCTGTATAGCGTGAACCACTTGCACCATAACCAACCGCGATGTCTTGCAAATCACATTCGCCACCTTGATCGCAAATCGGGCAATCTAGCGGATGGTTAATCAGTAAAAAGTCCATCACACTATTTTGCGCTTCAACGGCCGCTTTGCTACGTGTGAAAATCTTCATGCCTTCTGCAACTGGTGTCGCACAAGCTGGCAAAGGCTTACCAAATTTTTCTACATCGACTAAACACATACGGCAGTTTGCAGCTACCGATAATTTTTTGTGATAACAGAAACGCGGAATCGCAACGCCCAACTTATCAGCGGCGTCGATAATGGTCGTCCCGTGGTCGACTTCTACTGCTTTACCATCAATTTCAATTTTTAACATATGCTATTTTCCATCAACCATGCTTTTGCCATGTTGAATATAATATTCAAACTCTGGACGGAAATGCTTAATAAAGCTTAATACTGGCGTAGCAGCAGCATCGCCCAGCGCGCAAATTGTGCGACCAGATATATTATTACTCACATCCGTTAGCAAATCTAAATCTTCCATTTTTCCGTTGCCATCGGTAATACGTTTAATCACACGGTATACCCAGCCAGTGCCTTCCCGACATGGCGTGCATTGCCCACAGCTTTCTTCATAGAAAAAGTAACTTAAGCGTTTAAGCGTTTTGACCATGCAGGTTGTTTCATCCATTACTATCATGGAACCCGCACCTAAACTAGAACCTGCTTTGCTTAAGCCGTTGTAATCCATGGTGGCGCCTAAAATTGCTTCAGCAGGCATTACTGCCGTCGAAGGGCCGCCTGGAATCACTGCTTTTAGCTTGCGCCCTTTCCAGATACCGCCAGCCATTTCCAACAACTCAGCAAATGGCATACCCATATTCACTTCATAATTACCTGGCTTTTCTACATGCCCTGATACTGAGAATAATTTACTACCACCTGAACCAGCCACGCCCAAGTCAGCAAACGCTTGACCGCCGTACTGCAAAATCCAAGGAATACTGGTATAGCTTTCGGTATTATTTACATTGGTTGGCTTACCAAACACACCATAACTGGCAGGAAATGGTGGTTTAAATCGCGGCTGGCCTTTTTTACCTTCAATTGACTCAATCAATGCCGTTTCTTCACCGCAGATATAGGCACCGTAGCCATGCACGGCATATAACTCAAAACTAAAGTTAGTGCCAAATAAGTTTTTGCCGATGTACCCAGCCGCTCTTGCTTCAGCTAACGCTTCTTCAAATATTTCGTATTCACGCCAAATTTCACCATGAATATAGTTGTACCCAACACCAGCACCTAAGGTGTAAGCGGCAATCGCCATCCCTTCAATTAATTGATGCGGATTGTATCGAATGATGTCTCTGTCTTTAAATGTGCCTGGCTCACCTTCATCAGTGTTACACACCAAATATTTAGTGCCATCGAAATAACGCGGCATAAAGCTCCACTTAAGCCCAGTTGGGAAGCCAGCGCCGCCACGGCCGCGCAAGCCAGAAACTTTAACTTCGTTAATCACCTCAATGGCTTTCACTTTATCAGTGACTAAACGCTTTAATTGTTGGTAGCCGCCAAGCTTTTCATAAGTGGCTAACGATGCAGGATTTTTTTCCTTCAGCGTTTGCAAGGTAACTAAGGTTTGACCTTTTAAATCTGTCATGACTGGGGCCGTCATTTTTGATGTCGTCGTTTTTGATGTCGCCATTATTTCAGCTCCTTCAAAATTTCATCGACTCTATCAGTAGTCAGATTTTCATGCATGGTTGCGTTATTCACGCTCATCAAAGGCGCGCCACCACAAGCGCCCATACATTCACCTTCTTTAAGGCAGAACTGACCATCAGCAGTGATTTCATTAAAACCAATGCCAAGCTTTTCTTGCAAGTGATGCACAATGCTATCGCTATCGCGCAACATGCATGAGATATTGGTACACACCGTAATTTTGTATTTGCCGACTGGCTCGGTATCGTACATATTGTAAAAAGTCGCCACTTCCAATGCTGCAATATCAGGAATACCTAGATAAGCCGCCACTTCACTGATACTTTCTTGCGATAACCAACCACGCTCTGTTTGCACAATGCGCAAAGCAGACATCACTGCCGCTTGACGTTGATCTATTGGATACTTCGTCAGCTCGTATTCAATTTTTTCGATAGCTTCAACTGATAACATTAAACAACCTTCTCAATATCGATTGCAAATGCAATGCGCACTACATCCATTTGCATCATCATCGATCAATTTCTCCAAACACAATATCTTGCGTTCCAATAATCGCCACTAAGTCAGCCAGCATGTGGCCGCGACACATTTCATCCATCGCTGAAATATGCGCGAAACCTGGCGCTCTAATTTTTAAACGATAAGGTTTATTGGCCCCGTCAGAAATCATATAAATACCAAACTCACCTTTTGGATGCTCAACTGCCGCATAAGCTTCACTTTTTGGCACATGAAAGCCTTCAGTAAACAACTTGAAGTGGTGAATCATATCTTCCATATTGGTTTTCATGCCTTCACGATTAGGCGGTGCAACTTTATTATCACTAGTAATGACTGGACCTGGATTCTTGCGTAACCAATCCACACATTGTTTAATAATGTGATTAGACTGACGGAATTCCTCCATGCGCACCAAGTAACGGTCATAGCTATCGCCATTCACACCAACTGGAATATCAAAATCTAATTTATCATAAACCTCATACGGTTGCTTGCGACGCAAATCCCACTCAACACCTGAACCACGTAACATTGGGCCAGTAAAACCTAGTGCCAAAGCACGCTCTGGTGAAACAACACCAATGCCAACCGTACGTTGTTTCCAAATACGATTATCCGTCAGCAAGGTTTCATACTCATCCACATGCTTAGGAAAACGATTGGTAAAGTCTTCAATGAAGTCAAGCAAGGAACCTTGGCGGCTCTCATTGAGCTTGTTAATTTGTGCTTTACTACGGAATTTGGTTGTTTCATGTTGTGGCATGCGGTTAGGTAAATCGCGATAAACGCCGCCCGGTCGATAATAGGCCGCATGCATACGCGCCCCAGAAACTGCCTCATACATATCAAATAAATCTTCACGCTCACGGAAAGCGTAGATAAACATGGTCATCGCACCCAAATCAATGCCGTGCGCACCAATCCAAAGCAAATGATTCAAAATACGCGTAATTTCATCAAACATGACACGGATATATTGCGCACGAATCGGCACTTCTAATCCGAGCATTTTTTCAATCGCCATCACATAAGCATGCTCGTTCGACATCATCGACACATAATCAAGCCTATCCATGTAAGGTACTGATTGTAGATAAGTACGATTTTCAGCCAGTTTTTCCGTTGCACGATGCAGCAAACCAATATGTGGATCAGCACGTTGAATCACTTCGCCATCTAACTCCAAAACTAAACGCAACACGCCATGCGCCGCAGGATGCTGCGGCCCAAAGTTCATCGTGTAATTATGAATTTCAGCCATTGTGCACTCCTTCATCACGAATCACACGCGGCACGTTATTACGCAATTCTATAGAGACAGGTTGGTAAACCACACGCTGTTGCTCAGGGTCGTAACGCATTTCGACATTGCCAATCATGGGGAAATCTTTGCGGAAAGGATGACCTACAAAACCATAGTCAGTCAAAATGCGACGCAAATCAGGATGATTTTCAAACATAATACCAAACAAATCAAAGGCTTCACGCTCGAACCAATTAGCTACTGGCCATACATCAATGAGCGTTGGTAAGACAGGGAAGTCATCATCTGTTGCAAACACGCGTAAACGCACGCGTTGATTGAGCGAAACAGATAATAAGTGAAGCACCACGGCATAACGAGGACCTTCCCATAATCCATCTTCATACTCACTATAATCCACACCACACAAATCAATTAACTGCTCAAACTTCAACTCACCATGATCGCGCAGTCGCGCACAAACATCGAGCAAGTCTTTCGCTTTACACTCAATGGTAATTTCGTTTAAATCTTCGGTCAGCTTAACCAGCCCTGCGTTGAGGGCTAACTTTAACTGCGCGGACAATTCATTTAACTTAATTGACATATTTTCTACTATTTAGCGTGCAATGGTATTCGTACGTTTGATTTTCTTCTGCAATTGAATAATGCCAAACAACAAGGCTTCTGCCGTTGGCGGGCAACCTGGCACATAAACATCTACTGGAACAATGCGATCACAACCGCGCACAACCGCATAAGAGTAATGATAGTAACCACCGCCATTAGCGCAGCTACCCATCGAAATTACCCAGCGCGGCTCAGCCATTTGGTCGTACACTTTGCGTAAGGCTGGTGCCATTTTGTTCACTAACGTTCCTGCCACAATCATCACATCAGACTGGCGCGGACTAGGACGGAACACGATACCAAAGCGGTCAAGGTCATAACGGGCTGCACCTGCGTGCATCATTTCTACAGCACAACAAGCCAAGCCGAAAGTCATCGGCCACATAGAACCTGTTCGTGTGTAATTAATCACCGTATCTAGTGACGTGGTGACAAACCCTTTTTCTAATACACCTTCAATGCCCACTTAAATTAGTCCCGATACAAAATTAAAAAGCAATTTAATATTCGCGCTTAATCCCACTCTAGCGCACCTTTTTTCCACTCGTAAATAAACCCGACCACCAGCACAAATAAGAACACCAGCATGGCTAAAAATCCAAATAGCCCGATGTCTTTTAAGACAACGGCCCAAGGGAATAAAAATGCGATTTCTAAATCAAAGAGAATAAACAGAATGGCGACTAAATAATAGCGCACATCAAACTTCATGCGTGCGTCTTCAAAAGCTTCGAAGCCACACTCATAAGGTGAATTTTTTTCAGCATCTGGTTTATGAGGCGAAACCAGTTTACCGAGGATAAGTGGCCCTAGACCAACGCCTAAGCCGACTAATATGAACATCAAAATTGGAAAGTAGTTTTCTAGCAAAAGTCCTGTCCCTGAGCTTTATTACATCATTGAACCACTAAACGTACAAACGTCTAGCACAACATTCTTACCTTATTTAAACAGCTCACTCCCCAGAGAACCACTGTGAATCTACGTTCACTTTAATATATTAGGCTTATTACTTTAATATCACTATTAACAATGATATTTTGCATTAGTTATCACTGACGCAAACAACAGCATTGGTGCCGACGGAGAGACTCGAACTCTCACGACTTTCGTCACTACCCCCTCAAGATAGCGTGTCTACCAATTCCACCACGACGGCATGTTTTATTTAGGAGGTTATCCTAAATTTAGTTAGGCACATCCTGCGCAGTACCAGCAGACGGAACCGTTTCAGTCGGAACTGATTCAGCACCAACAGCATCAGTGGACTGTGTTTCAATCGTTGTCGTTGGTACTTGAATAACACTGCCAGAGCTTGATTTATGGCTAGCAATATAGGCTAGCGCCAAACTTGTTGAAAAGAACACGATTACACTGAGTGATGTTGCGCGACTTAAAAAGTTTGACGAGCCACTCACGCCAAATAAACTGCCAGATGCACCGCTACCAAAAGCAGCGCCCATATCAGCACCTTTACCGTGCTGCAATAAGATCAATCCGATTAAACTTGCCGCGGCTAATACATGCACGACTGTGATAATGTTTTCCATTTTTTACCTATAAAATTCTCTGCCAAGCACAAAAAAAATCAACCAACAGATGATTCTGCTGCTTGACAGATACCTTCAAATTCTTGCGCGCTAAGCGAACACTTGCCGATTAGCCCGCCATCTATATTTTCAACTGCGAATAATTGTAACGCATTTTGCGGATTTACGCTCCCTCCGTAGAGGATTTTTACACTATTTTTTTGCGCACCGTTCGCTTGCGTTAACTTATCAAAAATGAATTTATGCATTGCTTTTGCCTGTTCTGGAGAGGCCGCCAAGCCTGTACCAATCGCCCAAATCGGCTCATAAGATACAATCGCATCGTTAAATACATCAGCACCGTATAAATCAATAATCGTATCCAACTGCTTGCCGACTTTTAATTCCATCACGCCAGCTTCACGTTCAATCAACGTCTCGCCCACACACAATATTGGCGTAATACCATGCTGTTTAGCAACCATAAATTTTTGCGCGATATTTTCATCCGATTCGCAATAAGCGGTTGCGCGTTCTGAATGTCCTAAGATGACATATTCACAACCAAAATCGCGTAGCATTTGTGCGCTTACTTCGCCTGTAAACGGTCCGTTTTCATTTTTAGCTAAATTCTGTGCGCCCCAAGCAATATCGGTACCTTGCAACAAACTTTGCGCTTGCGCTAAATAAGGATAAGGCACACAAACGACGACTTGGGTATCTTTAAGACCATTTAGTTTGCTCACGTAAGCATTTAATAAGGCTTGATTTTGTTCAAAATTGCCATGCATTTTCCAATTGGCAATCACAAATTTTTGTGCGGTTTTTTTCATATCTGGCGACATTATATAGCAGGCAAACGCGATTGCGTCTTAAGATTGATGCGTCAACACTTCACACTAAGCTGTATGCAATAACTGCAACTGCACCGATTGCACGCCATTATAACTATTCACTTGCAACTGATAAACCGCTTCTACTTGCACGGGTAACGACTCTGTTTGACCAAAATAAATGGCATCAAAGCGCTTACCCTGCTTTTCTAATAAGACTTTCAAGTGTTTGGCACCAACAATGCGTTGATTAATCACGGAAAAGGTATCGCTAAATAATGGTGGCGCAAAACCTTGTCCCCATACCTGATTAGCTAAGAGTTGCGCGTTATACAAATTCATTTCATCGGCGGCAAAACCACCATCCGTTTCAATCACTGCTTGCAAATCGGCTGGCGTTAACAATTCGCGCACTACATCCTCAAATGCCTGCTGAAACTCAAAAAACTTGTCCTGATTAATGGTCAAACCAGCCGCCATCGCATGACCGCCAAACGTGACAATTAAATTAGGATGGCGCTTAGTGACCATATCGAGCGCATCGCGTAAATGCAAGCCTGCAATAGAACGGCCAGAGCCTTTTAGCAAACCATCATCGCTCTCAGCAAACGCAATCACGGGTCGGTGATATTGCTCTTTAATCCGTGAAGCTAAAATGCCGACCACACCTTGATGCCAGCTCGATTCAAACAAGCTGATACTATACTGATCCCCCACGTTGATATTATCTAAGCTGGCCAACGCTTCGTCTTGCATGCTGGATTCAATACTGCGGCGCTCAGCATTTAAATCATGCAACGATTGTGCAATGTCCAGCGCTTCTGCTTCACTAGCTAATAAGCATTGAATACCCAAACGCATATCATCTAAACGCCCTGCCGCATTCAGTCGAGGTCCAACATAAAAACCCAAATCTTGCGCACCCACTTGCGATTCATTGCGCCCTGCTACTTTCAATAAAGCGCTAATCCCTGCACAACAAGCCCCTGCGCGAATACGACGTAAACCTTGCTCAACTAAAATACGGTTATTAGCATCTAATTTAACCAAATCCGCTACAGTACCTAAAGCCACTAAATCCAGCAATTCCGTTAAATTGGGCTCTTGTTCTTTAGCAAATATGCCGCGCTCGCGCAATTCTGCACGCAAAGCCAACAACACATAAAACATTACCCCAACGCCAGCTAAATTTTTACTGGGGAAGTCACAACCATGTTGATTCGGATTAACAATACAAGCTGCTTGCGGTGTTTCATCACTCGGCAAATGGTGGTCAGTAATCAGCACTTGAATACCTAATTTATTCGCTTCAAAAACACCATCAACGCTGGCAATGCCGTTATCAACGGTCACAATCACATCAGGTTGCATAGTCGCAGCCAATTGCACGATTTTAGGCGTTAATCCATAACCATATTCAAACCGATTAGGCACTAAAAAATCAACTTGCGCACCCATGCTGAGCAAGCCTTTTACCGCAACAGCCGTCGCAGTTGCCCCATCAGCATCATAGTCACCGACGATTAAAATCTTCTTTTTATCCGCAATTGCATCCGCTAATAACTTCGCCATTGCAGCACTATTAGTTAATTGATTGGGCGGAATAATATGATTGAGCGAAGCACTTAATGCATCAGCGTCTTTTACGCCGCGCGCTGCATAAAGTCGCGCCAACAAAGGTGAAACCCCTGCCTCAATCAGCTTAGTAACAATCACATCATCAACTTGTCTTTTTATAATTGTTTTACGCATATTATTGGTCAGAAGCTCCCAAGCCATAACACCACAGGCTATTAATCACAAGTAAGCCTTGTGCTTCACGCGCTTGATTGACGGGATGGCTAAACAACAGCATTTGAATCTCATTTTGCAATTGATGCCAAGCCAATGCACCTTCGCCTTGCGGAAAATAGTCTGCAATATCTTGATTTTTCACCAACTCAATATTGGTCGTGGTGATTTCAGGATCTTTATCCAAACCTAAAAACCAAATGTCGTTGACTAGATAAAAGCACACACCAAAACCATCAAAATGTGCATTTAAACTTTCAATGAATGCCACACTCTCTTCGTTACTGATTGGCGTCGTGTCAGGGTCAGTTAAAAAGTAACTATCGCGCCCCAACAGCATATTCACTGGCGTTGCGAATAACCAAAAGGGATGCTTTGCTTCACCACCGTGTAAGTGCCAACTTTGCGCAGCATTCATTTCAGGCTTGGAGAATAATGCGCTGATTTTTTGATAGATTGCTTTTAGCAATGTGTTTCCTATTTATTTAATTATTTTGGAATTATAGAACAGCTGAGGCAATATCACTGACAATAAAAAAGCCGCTAACAAGCGGCTTTTTTTATTATTACCTACCTAATTAATAATGACGACGATAGTTTTTGTTATCGTGTCCGCGATTGTGTTTTCTATCGTGTTTATCATAACGATAGTCAATATTGTCAACATAACCGCTTGGACGCACAGCGACATCTACATTAATATAGCGACCTGGATGCTCTGCGGTTTCGGTTGTATAGCGACGGCCGTTGTATTCGTACTCAACTAAATAGCCGCGATTAACGGTATCCCAACGATCAACCGTCACACATCGATCAACAGGTCGCGTAACGACACGCTCTGTTGGTTGGTTGTAGCGATTATCATGACGATCACCGATTACAGCACCTAAACCAGCACCGACGGCTGTCGCAATCAAGCGACCACTGCCCCCTCCGAACCGACTACCAATTACGCCGCCAGCGATAGTGCCAACGATAGCGCCACCATTTGAGTTACTTCTGTTTTCATAGACGCTTTCACGCACATATTCTGTACGACACTCTTGTACTGGCGTGTTGATGCGTTCTACTTGAGGCGTAGCTGAAATAACACGGGCGCGATCATCATAATCGTGTCCTGCTGTTGCACTCATTGAAGCTGTAGCAAACACTGCACCAACTAATAAAATCTGATTTAACTTTTTACTCACCATTTAAATTCTCCTTTTGGCATTTTTCTGCTTTTGCTTTGCAGATAGTCGATTAACGCCCATGAAAAAAGTTAGCTGACTGAATTGAGACTAGTTAATGCTGATTCATGATTTTCATTAGCGCGACTTGTGTCGTTTATTACGCAGGATTGATTGGCTTTGTGACCATAGTTACAGTATTGCGCTTTTTTGCGCCTATACTGATATTAAGCGCTACAAAGATAGCCATATTTTAATTGATGTATTTTTGGGACTGACTGGAGACGAGCATGTTTTTTTTAAAGGCAATTGCAATGGTAGTGGTATTACTGTTTAGTACAATTTCGTACACAGCAGAATCTGGCGCGTTTGATAATCATTGCACTTATGCTCTATCTAAAGGCGTTTACAAAAAAACAGATTGCTCGATTAACGAAGTATATAAAGGGCAGAAATATTGCTTTGCACTAGCGTCATCCAAAGATTCGTTTTTGCTCGATTCTGACAATATGATTAGCGCGGCAAAAACTTTTTATGAAAATAAAGCAGAAGTCGCCAGAATCAAAATTAGCCAAGCCGATGCAATTGCGCAAATCAATAGCAAATCATGCGATTTAAGCAATCGCGATGCAGGTTATTTAATTTTTAACGGCATGGATTTAAGCCATTGCAATATGCAAAATGTGAGCTTTTTTGGTGCGGAATTAATGGGCGCTAAGTTAAAAAATGCGAATTTACGCAACGCTTATTTAAACTTAGCGCGGATTGAAGAAGCCGATTTTAGCGGTTCTGACTTAAGTAATGCGACGATTTTTCAACCCATTTTTAGCAATACCAGCTTTAAAAATGCCAACCTAACGAACGCACGCGTGATTGGCACGTTAGGCAAAGTTGACATGAGCGGCATTGATGGCAGAAAAGGTCGCTTCGGCTTAGATATTGGTAACCAACCAATGGGGCAAATGAAGTTTGATTCTGTTGGCGGCAACTTTGAAGGCGCGAATTTTGAAGGCGCGGATTTAAACATCGCCGCTTTTACTTTTGGCAACTTGAGAGGCGCAAACTTACGCAATACCAACTTACATCGTGCTGATTTAGTATCAGCAGATTTAACTGGCGCAGATTTAACAGGTGCAGATTTAACTGATGCTGATGTTGATAATGCTAACTTTAAAGATGTAATCGGCTTAGATAGCGTGAAAGGTTTTGATAAAGTAAAAGGTAAGTGCAACAACTGCGTTGTACAGCTTGAATCTAAAACGGTGGTAAAAGTGAGCGCGAGCAACACGTCAAGTCAAAATAAACCAGGCTGTACGATGTGATACAAATTAAATTTAGCTTTGCGCTAACTTAGTTAACGCAGCGCGGTCAAGAATTTCCACTTGGCCGCGTCCGAGTGTCACCCATTGCTTTTGTTCAAAGCGTTTAACTTGCCGACTGACAACTTCGCGTGCCGTTCCCAACTCATCGGCAATTTGTTGATGCGTTCTTTTCACACTGTCACTACCTGCTTCTAATAATAATTTAGCCAAACGCGCATCTAAATTATGGAAGGCGACCTCATCTAGCAACACAATTAAATCGCTAATCAACGCGCCATAGTTAGTCATGACAAACGTGCGGAATACTTTTGAATCGATCATCAACTGATTAAAAGCAGCAGAAGGCACAATCACATCTTTAATCGCCTCCTCGACCACGGTTGAAGCGGGGTAATCACTATTGCCCAATAAACAAGTCGTCGTAATCACACAGGTTTCCCCCGCATTGACTCTATAAAGTAATATTTCACGACCGCTAGAAGACATTTTAAACACACGTGACCGACCTGCTAACCGCATCACATAAGCACCACAAGGACCGCCTTCACGATAACCAACTGTACCAATTGGCGCCTCTACCATACGCGCATATTTTAATAAAATCTCTTTAGCGGATGGCTCAAGACCAACCAAATCAGGAAAAGCGGTTAGCCAATCCAAATTATTTACTACTGTTTGCATTTAACACTCCAGTTTATAGCGTAGTGATTTTACAGTTTAGTGGTTTTACCGTGCAGTGATTGTAGCGCTAAATAAATAAGTTGAAATTATCCTTGTAAAGCGCAACTCTCAGGCATGCCACAAAATCGATTTGCAGGCACAGCCACATCAATTAATTGAGGCTTTGCTAAATTCAAATTAGCCATTATTTCGATAAACTCATTTCTGGATTTATTTGCTAACCGTGGATTAATTAACTTCTCTTGCCCAATACTGCTCACCCGATGCCCTTGGTAATCATGCCCAGGATAAACTAATGTTTCATCCGCAAAAGTAAATAATTGATTAACGATGCTATCAAAAAGGGTACTTGCATTTCCGTTCTGAAAATCAGTGCGACCGCAACCATTGATTAATAAAGCATCACCTGTAAATAACTTATCTTGCCATCTGAATGACAAACTACCTGCCGTATGTCCTGGCGTTGCAATGACTGTCACTTTCTCTTGCCCAAAGTAAAGAACATCTCCATCGTTTAACTGCACATCAGCACAGGCTGCGCCGCACTGTTCACCTACAGCAACTTGAGCACCTAACTGATTTCTAAGTTCACCACCTGCAGTTATATGATCTGCATGCACATGCGTTTCTAACGCATATTTAAGCTTTAAACCATGCTGCTGAATGACAGATACATAGTCATTAATATACGCATTTACAGGATCAATCATCACCGCCTCTTTTGTTACATCATCAGCGATGAGATAGGTGAGTGTAGAAGATACTTCATCATAGAATT
>JAHZMC010000033.1 GCA_022599515.1 Betaproteobacteria bacterium | reverse complement strand
TCGTTCACCTCTAAAATAGGCTGTGCCACTTTATGTAAACGTGGGTCTGGATAATTTAATATTGTTAAGGTTGCCATATCGTTACGTATTTTGCCAAAAAAGCTTGATTTCTTAATGAATTACATGATAAGTTTAATGCAACTTCGCGGATAGATTCCGCCATTTGACTGAGATGACTCAATGTATAAAAAAAAGCTGCATCACGCCATTATAACGCTGCTTGCATTTACTTGCTTAAGCCATAACGTTTTTGCTGATGAAATTCAGTTAAAAAAAGACCATCCGCACCGTCATGTTGTTGTTAAAGGCGACACACTTTGGGATATTTCTGGCAAATTCTTAAAAGATCCATGGTTGTGGCCAAAACTATGGGGCATGAATCGTGATGAGATTAGAAACCCACATTTAATTTATC
This sequence comes from Betaproteobacteria bacterium, assembly GCA_022599515.1. Taxonomy (GTDB): domain Bacteria; phylum Pseudomonadota; class Gammaproteobacteria; order Burkholderiales; family Methylophilaceae. The sequence continues at coordinate 29,673 of JAHZMC010000033.1, read as the reverse complement.
CAGGCGATGTTGTCATTCTAGATTTAAGTGGCGGCGATCCAAGGCTTCGCTTATTGCATGAAACCGTTAAATTAGAACCAACTGCACGGGTAGAAGAGTTAGCAAAAGAGTCCATTCAAACCATCTCTTAATAACAATAAATGGAAACAAAAAAATTCGTGTCTGAAGACGCGAGTGACGCAAAATCGTGGATTGCACTGAGTCAGATTCAAGGACTTAGTAATGCCGCTCTTTGCCAACTATTGGCTAAATTTGGCTCTCCAGCTAACATTTTCAGTACTAACCTCCAACAGCTTAAAGAGATTGTCGGCGAGGCAATTGCTAGCAAAATCATGCAAGGGATAATGCTTGAAGCGATTCAACCAACGTTAGACTGGCTACAAAAAGACAATAACCACCTCATTACACTAGCTGATGCAACTTACCCTCAAGCACTATTGCAAATTAGTAATCCACCTGCTGTGTTATATGCGATTGGCCATTTGCCCTGGCTAAACCATCCTGCCATTGCGATTGTTGGTAGCCGCAACGCAACGCCACAAGGTGAAAGAAATGCAGAAAACTTTGCAGAAAATTTATGCAATCAAGGTCTCTGTGTTGTGAGTGGTATGGCATTAGGTATTGACGGCGCTGCACATCGAGGCGCACTCAAAAGTAATGGCAGTACCATTGCGGTAGTGGGCACGGGTTTGGATATTGTTTACCCAGCAAAACATCGTGCGCTTGCCCATCAAATTGCCGAGCGAGGTCTTATTCTTTCCGAGTTTCCGCTTGGCACACCATCAAAGGCAGGCAACTTTCCACGGCGCAATCGTTTAATTAGCGGGTTAAGCCTTGGTTGTTTGGTCGTAGAAGCAAATATTGATAGTGGCTCGATGATTACAGCGCGCTTAGCAACAGAACAAGGACGTGAAGTGTTTGCCATTCCAAGCTCCATTCATTCCCCCGTTTCTAAGGGCTGTCATTCTTTAATCAAACAGGGCGCCAAATTAGTCGAAAGCTCGACAGATATTTTAGAAGAGTTACAGCCTTTAATGCCAACTGCACCATCAAGTACCAGTGTCAATAATGGTGAAATACCATCCGAAGCTGATGCACTTCTAAACATAATGGGGTTTGAGGCGATTAGTTTTGAAACATTACTTGAATTATCAGGATTGACGACAGAGGCACTTTCGTCCATGCTTATGATACTAGAGTTAGAAGGTAAAGTAACAACGCTAGCTGGCGGCAATTATCAACGTTTAATTGAGTAAGGAAACGATATGTTTGAAGTCTTAGTGTTTATGTTCAAAAATTACTTTACTAACCAAGACATGCTAGATGATGCTACTTTAGATGATGTCGCTATGGAGCAAGAGTTATCGGCAGCGGGATTCGAACAAGATGATATTTTAGGCGCTTTTGGCTGGTTTAATGAAATGAAGTCTATGTTCTCTACACCAGCATTTGATTACTCGCATGAAAAAACAGCTATTCGCGTTTTCACGCCAAGCGAAACCAAAATCATCAATACCGATAGCTTAGGTTTTTTAATTTTCTTACAACAGGCCAAAGTGATTAATGACGTGGAGCGTGATTTGATTGTTGATCGCGCGATGGCACTCAATACCAGCTTAGGCATTGAGGAAATGCGCTGGATTACCATGATGGCTTTGTGGAGCCAAGGGCGCGATAAAGATTACTCTTTTGTTGAGGATGCGTTGTTCAATCCGCGCGGCTCAACACTGCAATAATTAATCTTCAGCGTCTAAGCCTACATTATTAATAATCTTACTAATGGTATCTGCTTGGTTCAAGGTATAGAAGTGAAAGCTAGGTACGCCAACTAACAATAACTTTTCGCAAAGCTCGCTCACAACATCCGCGCCAAAAGCACGCAATGAAGTCAAATCATCACCATAAGCTTCTAAGCGTAAACGCAACCAGCGTGGAATTTCTGCGCCACAAATACCTGAAAAGCGCGCTAACTGTGTGTAATTATAGATAGGCATAATGCCTGGAACGATGGAGGTGCGAATACCAGCTTTATAACAACTTTCTAGAAACTGAAAATAAGCCTCAACATTATAAAAATATTGGGTAATTGCCGAGTTAGCGCCTGCATCAACTTTGCGTTTAAAGTTATCGATATCTTTAGCCGCAGACAGCGACTCTGGATGAAACTCTGGATAAGCTGCTACTTCAATATGGAACCAATCGCCTGTTTGTTGACGGATAAAAGCCACCAAATCGACCGCGTATTTAAAGTCGCCTGCGCTGACTTCGCCTGATGGCACATCCCCGCGTAACACCACTAAACGCTTAATACCTTTATCTTGATAAGCTTTTAGTAAGTCAATAATTTCTGCTTTACTGGATGAAATACACGAAATATGTGGTGCGGCGTCAAAACCTTCATCTTGAATCTCAAACACAGTATCCATTGTGCGGTCACGGGTAGAGCCGCCAGCACCGAAGGTGACTGAAAAAAACTCAGGATTAAAAGTGGCTAACTTTTTGCGCGTCTCACGCAAATTAGCAATGCCATCAGCTGTTTTTGGAGGAAAGAATTCAAAGCTTAATGCGCTATTTTTCATATTTTTGCTCAATCAAATGTCTTTAAGAAGACTTATTACCAAGCACTAGGCTCGCCAATAACCAAGAAATAAAACTGTAGGCTAATGCACCAATAATACCTGCAAGAATTGTGCTTACCTCGAACCCTTGTAGGTAGCGCCCGACACCCCAAAACAGAACGCCGTTAATGACTAAGATAAACAAACCCAGTGTCAATATGGTAATTGGTAGCGTCAATACAACCAATAGTGGTCGAATCAACATATTAACTAATCCAATCACAACCGCCGCAATCAACGCCACGTCCAAACCAGTGACGTGGATATCAGGAAGGAGATATGCAACCGCTAATAATGCCAGCGCATTTAGCAACCAACTCAGCAAAAACCTCATTCCCGACTCCAAATAGTCAATTAATACAATAAATTAATAACGATAATGCTCAGGCTTATATGGGCCTTTAACATCAACACCAATATAATCAGCTTGTTGTGGTGTTAATTCAGTCAACTGTGCATTAAGCGTTTTTAATTGTAATCTAGCTACTTTTTCATCCAAGTGTTTAGGTAAGGTATAAACGCCAACTGGATAGTCTTTTGTTTTCGTAAATAACTCAATTTGCGCAATCGTTTGATTAGCAAAACTAGAACTCATGACGTAGCTTGGATGGCCAGTACCGCAACCTAAGTTAACCAGACGACCTTTAGCTAATAACGTAATGCGCTTACCATCTGGGAAAATCACATGGTCAACTTGTGGCTTAATTTCATCCCATTCGTATTTTTCTAGTGAAGCAACATCGATTTCATTATCAAAGTGACCGATATTACATACAATGGCTTCATTCTTCATTTTCACCATATGGTCGTGCGTAATGACGTGGTAATTACCTGTTGTTGTAACAAAAATATCAGCATGCTCACATGCGTAATCCATTGTTACCACACGATAACCTTCCATCGCCGCTTGCAATGCACAAATTGGATCAATCTCTGTAACCCATACCTGCGCAGATAATGCGCGCAACGCTTGAGCAGATCCTTTACCTACATCACCATAACCAATCACAACTGCCACTTTACCTGCAATCATGACATCGGTTGCGCGTTTAATCGCGTCTACTAATGACTCACGACAGCCATATAAATTATCAAATTTTGATTTGGTCACTGAATCGTTAACGTTAATTGCTGGGAAAGCCAATTTACCTTCTTTATGCATTTGATATAAACGGTGTACACCAGTAGTTGTTTCTTCTGTTACGCCTTTAATGTGTGCTAAACGGGTTGAATACCAAGTTGGATCAACTTTCAGCTTTTCTTTAATCGCCGCAAATAGGCAAGTTTCTTCTTCAGAACTTGGATTCGCTACCACAGATAAATCTTTTTCTGCGCGTGTACCCAAATGCAATAACAATGTAGCATCGCCACCATCATCTAAAATCATGTTTGAGTAGCCACCGTCAGTCCATTCAAAAATGCGGTGGGTGTAATCCCAATATTCAGTTAAGGTTTCGCCTTTGATGGCAAAAACTGGCGTACCACCCGCAGCAATGGCAGCAGCAGCGTGGTCTTGTGTAGAGTAAATATTGCAAGATGCCCAACGCACTTCTGCGCCTAAATCTTTCAATGTTTCAATCAAAACTGCCGTTTGAATCGTCATGTGAAGTGAGCCAGTAATACGCGCACCCTTTAGTGGTTGCGCCTTAGCAAACTCTTCACGAATCGCCATCAAACCAGGCATTTCATTTTCGGCAATTGCAATTTCTTTACGGCCAAAAGCGGCTAAATTAATATCCGCAATCACATAGTCTTTAATATCAGCTACAGTATTCATATTCTTCCTTTAATAAATGAAAACTGAGCAAGGAAATAAATCTTTGAAGGCTATCGCTCACCTTTTATATTCCGTGCTCGCACAGTAAAAAGTGAACGCAGTTAAAACATCTCTGAGCCTGGGAATTTTAGAAAAAAATCTCGCAGCGTTCCTCAGAAGGGTAGCATTATATCGTTAAATCAATTTAATGCAAAAAAAACAGACACATGCTTCGGCTTAAAGTTCTGCCCATAGTTCATCTACATTATCGATTCCCCATGCTACTGTAGTCTCTGGCCCTGCAATCTCATCATGAACAGATGGCTTGGACAAATCTACTTCTTCAACTGGGATACGCTCTTTTGATTTAGTCGAGAAAAATACTTTCACGATAGGCTTTAATAAGCTTTTCTCCGACTGATCTACAACAACAGCTAAACGCTTAGACTTAAGCAACACCACAGAGCCCACAGGGTAAATGCCAACGCTTTTTACAAATGCCTTAAACACCTCTTCATCAAAATGTCCTTGCCACTGTGCCATTCTCTTGAGGGAAACACTTGGTTCCCAGCCAGCCTTATAGGGGCGATTGGATGTAATTGCATCATATACATCACAAATAGCCCCCATCTTAGCAAACAAACTAATATTACTGCCGGCCAACTTTTCAGGATAGCCTGTACCATCCACCTTTTCATGATTATGCAAACAAACATCCAAAGCCACTGTATCTTTAATGCCAGCCTTCATTAATAAAGCATGTCCTTTGGTAGGGTGCTGTTTAATCATGAGAAACTCCTCATCTGTTAACGCACCAGGCTTATTTAAGACTTCTAACGGCACGGCCATTTTACCGATATCATGGAGCAACCCTGCCAAACCCGCCTGTTTGACCTCTAAATCAGATAATTTCAGCTCTTTAGCTAGCGCGGTCATCATTGCGCACACTGCAACACTATGCATGTAAGTATAATCATCTTGCGATTTTAATCGTGCCAAACTAATTAATGCCGCTCTATTGCGATCTATTGATGCCGCTATACCTTCAACTAAGGGCATCATTGTTTCAGGATTAACCACTTTACCCAGACGGGCATCATTGAACATAACAGTGACTGCCTTCTTGGAGGCATTGATGAGGCCTTTAGCATTCTTCATTTCTTGAGAAGCATTAATCTTTTTTGTTTTTTTTACATTTCCAGCTGATGCTTCTGCTGGAGCAGGTGATTCAATAACTAGTTGAGTTTCAACTGCTTTAACTTCGTCGACGTCTAAGCCCTTACTGGTGTCAATTTCCACTTCTTTAACTACACTCGCAAATAGTTTTTGCAAATCTTTTGGATTCTCAAGCACGAACTCTGTCTTCCAAAAAGGGTGATGAATCCAAGCACCTTTAAGTGCATGGATATACATACCAAGTCTGACTTGTTTTGTCTTTATTGTTTTAAGCATATAAGCACATTATTGCAAAAAATGCGTTTATTAAAATCAAAAAAAGAGGGCATAAATGCCCTCTTTTAAATTACTCAACAATTCACTAACTTACTTTTATAGTCCAGCTGCTGCTTTTAAGGCTGCCGCTTTATCTGTTGTTTCCCACGTAAACTCTGGTTCATCACGCCCAAAATGGCCATAGGCCGCTGTTTTAGTATAGATAGGACGTAACAAATCTAACATTTGCACAATGCCTTTTGGACGCAAATCGAAATGCTCGCGCACCAAAGCAGTTAACTTATCATCAGCAATCTTACCTGTGCCATAAGTATCAATCATGATAGAAGTTGGTTGAGCAACGCCAATGGCATAACTCATTTGCACCATACATTTATCGGCCAAACCAGCAGCAACAATATTCTTCGCCACATAACGACCTGCATAAGCGGCAGAGCGATCAACTTTTGATGGATCTTTACCTGAGAATGCACCGCCACCATGTGGTGCAGCGCCACCGTAGGTATCCACAATAATCTTGCGACCTGTTAAACCGCAATCGCCTTGCGGGCCACCAACAACAAAACGGCCTGTTGGATTGACTAAATACTTAATGTCACCTTTGATTAGCTCTTGTGGCAACAACGGTTTAATAATTTCTTCAATCGTTGCTTCCCGAATCGCAGCTAACGTCATTTCTGGCGCATGTTGAGTTGACACTAAAACCGTATCAATTTTATAAGGTTTACCATCTACATATTGCAAAGTCACTTGCGCTTTTGCATCTGGACGCAACCATGGTAAACGACCATCTTTACGCAATTGCGCTTGACGCTCCATAATGCGATGGCTCAACCAAATCGGTAACGGCATCAGTTGCGGTGTTTCATTCACTGCATAACCAAACATCAAGCCTTGATCGCCCGCACCTTGATCGAGTGGGTCATCATTTGCGTTATCGACGCCTTGTGCAATATCAGGCGATTGCTTGTCATAAGCGACCATGACCGCACAAGATTTATAATCAATCCCGAAATCACCATTATCATAGCCAATACGCTTAACGGCTTCGCGTGCGACTTTAATATAGTCGACATTCGCTGTGGTTGTAATTTCACCAGCCAACACAATTAAACCCGTGTTAGCTAAGGTTTCAGCCGCTACGCGCGCAGTTGGATCTTGCTCTAAAATTGCATCTAAAATACTGTCGGAAACCTGATCTGCTAACTTATCAGGATGGCCTTCAGAAACGGATTCTGAAGTAAAAAGAAATTTATTCATTGTATGCCTTGAAAACTTTAAAGTTGATAAAAATGAAGAAATGACGCGCTAACTAAAGGCTAAAGCCAGAGCATCAAACCAACCTATTTGGCATTGTAGATGAAAATAAGTGCTATCCATACACAAATTTTACTATCTGGGTACTAAAAGCTGCTGCGATGCAGTATTATCTTCAGCATCATGAAAGCAAGTACGATGACACTAAAATTCACCAAAATGCAGGGCGCTGGCAATGACTTTGTCGTGATTGACAGTTATACAGCGCCACTCCAATTGACGACAGCGCAAATTCAGCACATTGCCAACCGCTATTTTGGCGTAGGTTGTGATCAATTACTCATGGTGGAAAAAACCAATACACCTAATGTCGATTTTCGTTACCGTATTTTTAATGCGGATGGCGGCGAAGTCCAACAATGCGGCAATGGCGCGCGTTGCTTTGTTCGCTTTGTGGTTGATAAAGGCTTAACCGACAAGTCCACCATTAACGTTGAAACCGCGAGCGGCATTATTACCTTAACATTAGAGGATAACGGTGAGGTGACAGTCAATATGGGGCCTCCAAACTTTAATCCGCAAGCGCTGCCTTTTCTGGCAGATAAGCAGCAATTACAATATCCGCTGACGTTAGACAAAACCACCTTGCCTATCTCTGCTGTCTCTATGGGCAACCCACATGCAGTTGTAGTCGTTGAGGATGTAAACATTGCGCCAGTGCATGAACTAGGGCCGCAAATAGAGTCACATCAACAGTTTCCTCAGCATGTAAATGCGGGCTTTATGCAAGTCGTTAATCCACATGAAATTAATTTACGTGTGTTTGAGCGCGGCAGTGGTGAAACCTTAGCCTGTGGCACTGGCGCATGTGCTGCGGTGGTCAGTGGCATGCAATTAAATTTGCTACAATCACCCGTGCTTGTCAATACACGTGGCGGTCAACTACAGATTAGTTGGGATGGCGCATCATCATCCGTGATGATGACAGGGCCTGCAACCATTGTATTTGAAGGTGAAATAGCGCTCTAGCTAACCTTAGAATATTAAGCACTTTTTTGTTTTAAAATCTTTATAGATTAAAAACATTGATTATTAAAAACATTAGGATTAACAATGCAAGAAAATGAAATTGCAAACTATTTAAAAGACCATCCAGATTTTTTTGAAAAAAATGCGAGTTTACTTGCCGACATTCATCTCCCAAGCCCTCATGGCAATGGCACCATTTCCTTAGCTGAACGTCAACAACTTGCTCAACGTGACAAAATTACCGCACTAGAAGAGCGCTATGCTGAGCTAGTGCAAAATGCACAAGAAAATGACAAAACAACTAATAAAATGCATCAATTTTTTGTGCGGTTGCAACAGGCCAAAAATTTTGATGCTGTTGAACAGTTAATCAGTCACAATTTAGCAGAAGATTTTAATATTACGGATACTTGTTTACGCATCTGGGCAAATCCAGTTGAACGTAAAGATGCTGGAAACTTGGTGTTTTCAACAACAGATGACGCGATCAAAACTTGGGTAAGTGACATCCATAACGTGTATTGTGGCGAAACGCCCTCTAGTATTAATATCGATGATTGGTTTATGGTGCCCGCGCAATCGATTGCAGTACTACCGCTTAGGCATGCAGGCGTTTACGGTTATTTAGCACTGGCTAGTGATCAAGAAAAACGCTTTTACCTTGGTATGGGCACCGATTTTTTACAAAAGCTGGGCAATCATATCAGCGCCGCACTCTCTCGATATCTTAGTGCATGACTATTTAAAATAATATCGTCATATCATCATTAATCGTGTGGATTTATTAACTGAATATCTTAAGTTTCTCCATTTTGAACGCGGCTTAAGCTCGCTCACTAGAGAAAATTATGCGCGTGACATTCAGCAACTCTTCACTCTAAGTGATGATATTGCCTTAGATTCACTACAAACCACGCATATTCGCCGTTATATTGCCAACTTGCATAGCAAAGGCTTAGGTGGAAAAAGTATTGCGCGCATGCTATCCAGCTGGCGTGGCTTTTTTGATTATTTAATGCAGCGTCATGGCTATCCAAACAATCCAGCAAAAGGTTTGCGTGCACCAAAATCAGCCAAAACATTGCCGCAAGCGCTCTCGATAGAACAAGCCATTAAACTGGTTGATGTCAAGGAAGATGATTTATTAAGTGTTAGAGATCATGCAATTTTAGAGTTATTTTATTCTTCTGGATTGCGCTTAAGTGAACTTATTAACCTGAATATAGATGAATTGGATTTTACTGAAGGCACGATTACGGTCACAGGTAAAGGCAATAAAACCCGCATTGTTCCATTAGGCAATCACGCGGTTACAGCTATTCAACAATGGCTCAAATTGCGGTCAAGTTTACTGAATCAACATCCTCAAGAAAAAGCGGTGTTCATCGGCAAACAAGGCAAACGGATGACTGCGCGTAATGTGCAATATCGCCTTAAAGATTGGGCAATTAAGCAAGGCCTAGACTCTTCCGTTCATCCACATATGTTACGACATAGTTTTGCCTCGCACGTTTTACAATCTAGCGGTGACTTGCGAGCGGTACAGGAAATGCTAGGTCATGCCAATATCAGCACGACGCAGGTTTACACCCATTTAGACTATCAACATTTAACCAAAGTCTATGATACTGCGCACCCTAGAGCAAAGAAAAAATAACGATTCACTTCTAGTTTAATCGCGTCACATCACAATTAAACCGCAACCAAATCATGGTTTTTATGTCGCACTAATTATGGCAAAATAAGCACCATAAAACATAATATCAATCGTTCACAAAATAAGGACCACACCATGGAACATACATTACCAGCATTACCTTATGCACAAGATGCATTAGCACCACACCTTTCAGCTGAAACATTAGAGTTTCACTATGGCAAACATCACAATGCTTATGTCGGCAATTTAAATAAACTAATCGTTGGCACTGAGTTTGAAAATGCAGCATTAGAAGACATCATCAAAAAAGCTTCTGGTGGTGTTTACAACAATGCAGCACAAATTTGGAATCATACTTTTTTCTGGAATTGCATGAAGCCAAACGGCGGCGGCGCACCTACTGGCGCATTAGCGGATGCAATTGCGGCAAAATGGGGATCATACGATGACTTTAAAGCAGCTTTCCAAGCATCAGCTGTTGGCAACTTTGGTTCTGGCTGGACATGGTTAGTGAAAAAAGCTGACGGTTCAGTGGATATTGTGAATATGGGCGCTGCTGGCACTCCGTTAACAACTGGCGACACCGCTTTGCTTTGCATTGATGTCTGGGAACATGCCTACTACATCGATTACCGCAATGCGCGTCCTAAATTTGTTGAGACATTTTTAACAAGTTTAGTCAACTGGGATTTTGCAAGCGCAAACTTTGCCGCTTAATCTTTGCATTGAGTGACAAAAAAGCCAAGTATTTTTACTTGGCTTTTTTAATGCGCATCGCAATTGTATTCATTAATTAAGCAGTAGTAATAAAATTTGTTAAACCTTTCAGAACAACCATTGTCGATATATTAAAGCGCAATATTCTCCCAGTCACTAACCGTTTCATCATCAATATTATTCCATTGATAGCCTAGCAATTAGTTATGCGTATCAACATAAACACACAAGAGAATCAGCACGAAGCTTAGCTATTTTATTTAAGCTTTCCGCGTTACCTATTCATTATTTCGGAGGAAATTTATGCATGATTTTTTAGTTTCTATCGGGTTAACCGATAGTAGCGAATTGTTAAATCTAACAAAAACAGGTCTACGTATTGCCATCATCGTAGTGGTCGCGTTTATCATTAAAATGGTCGCTGGCCGATTAATTACTAACCTTAAAAGCTACTTAAAAATTAAAGCTGAAGATAATTTAGAAGAATATAAGCGGATTGATACTTTAGGTAGGGTTTTTCGTTATATCGCAACCATCGTCATCTCAGTGATTGCTGTGATTCAAATTCTGAACGAATTAGGCATTTCTATCGCGCCAGTTTTAGCCGCCGCTGGTATCGTTGGTGTCGCAATTGGTTTTGGTGCGCAAAGCTTGGTTAAAGACTATTTTACTGGCTTCGTTCTGTTGCTTGAAAACCAAGTAAGACAAGGCGATGTAGTAGAAGTTGGTAGTAAAAGTGGCTTTGTAGAAGAAGTTACCCTACGCTATATTAAAATGCGCGACTATGGCGGCAACGTGCATTATGTACCTAACGGCACTATTACTACGGTTACCAATATGAGTCGAGAGTTTGCCTTTGCAGTGATTGATATTGGCGTAGCTTATCGTGAAAACATTGAAGAAGTAATGAAGGTAATGCAATCGGTCGGAAAAACGTTAAGAAAAGACGAAGCATTTAAACTCAAAATATTAGATGACTTAGAAATGGCTGGCGTTGACCAACTGGCAGATTCAGCCGTTATGATTCGTTGCCGTTTTAAAGTAATTCCGCTGGCACAATGGAGTATTAAACGTGAGTATTTCAAACGATTAAAAGTCGCTTTTGATAAGAAAGGTATTGAGATTCCATTTCCGCATGTCACTATCTATCCTGGCGTCGATCAAAATGGATCAGCGCCTGCGTTAAACATTAATCGCATGGATGCAGTTGCGGCTAAATCCTAACTTTGCGCAATTAAATTGCCAAAAAATTATGGTAACATGAGCAAATGTTGCAACGGTTAGTCATTCATTTAAGTTTAATAGTCCTATTTGCGTTCACGCAAATGGGCGTTGCTACGCATGAAATTAGTCACTTAACTGACGGTAATACTCAGCATCAGCAAGACCAGAATAATCATCAAAACCAATGCGAGCAATGTCTTAGCTATGGGCATGCGGCCGTCGCCGATATCACGCCTGTTTTCACGTTCCATGTCACACCCGTTGAACAGATATTTACTGCTAGCGTGTTCGCTAGCAGCTTCTCAGTTGCAACGTCCTTTTACAGCGCACGCGCGCCACCAACCACCTCGCAAACTTAATACATGACGCTAATCCAGCCGCTGGCTGCATTAGCTTTTATTGATTTTTTGTGAGGATACATAATGCTGTCTAATAGACAATTGTCGCGCATTTACGCGACTAAACCTGCTGTTCAATATAATAAACTTTTCATTGCAATCACTTCTGCTTTTGCCAGTTGCATCATAACTAGCACAACTAGCTTTGCCGCAGAAACCAATTCGACTGAAAAAAGCAAAATTAATGTCGCTCCAGTTGCCGTAACTGGCAATCCACTAGGCGTCGGATCTGATGAGCTCGTTGTTCCTGTGTCTGTGCTCAACGGTCGGGAACTGAGTTTGCGTCGAGAAAGCACCTTAGGAGAAACGCTCAATGGGGTTCCAGGCGTTACTGCGACACAATTCGGTCCTAATGCATCACGTCCCGTGATTCGCGGATTAGATGCTGAGCGCGTTAGAATAATGCAAAATGGAGTCGGCATTTTAGATGCTTCCAGCCTGAGCTTTGACCATGCTGTAGGCATAGACCCGTTGATTATTGAGCAAATTGATGTGGTGCGCGGACCTGCTGCTTTGTTGTATGGTGGTAGCGCTGTTGGCGGCGTTGTTAATGCGATTGACCACCGTATTCCGACTGAAGCTGTCGAAGGGATTATTGGCCGCGCAGAGGCAAGATTTGGTGGCGCTAATGATCAACGTAATGGTGCTGCGGTAATTGATATTGGCAACGGAAGATTCGCCATTCATGCAGATGCTTATAAACGCAAAACTAATGATTTAAATATTCCAGGCTTTGCTGTTTCTCGTCGTAAAAGCGAGGCCGATGGCACGCCGCGTGAAAACAAAGGTAAATTAGTGAATAGTGATGCTGAAAGCGATGGCGGCGCATTAGGAGCATCATTAACATTTGATCATGGTTACATTGGCGCGTCATTTTCAACACTTGATAATAATTATGGTGTTGTAGCAGAAGAAGATGTGCGTATCGATATGAAAAGCGATCGATGGGATATTGCCAGTGAATTTTCTGATTTAGGCAGTGTGATTAGTCGCGTAAAATTCCGTTTAGCGCATACTGACTATGAGCATCAAGAGCTAGAGGGCGGCGAAGTTGGCACTACATTCAAAAATCGTGGCTTAGAAGGAAGCTTTGAAGCAGGACATGCGCCGATTGGCAACTTAACTGGTGTGATTGGCTATCAATTTAGCAATAGCAATTTTGAGGCCTTAGGCGATGAAGCATTTGTACCGAATGTGAATACGCAAAATAAAGCGTTGTATTTATATGAAGAACTACCAATTACAGCTAAGGGCAACAAGCCACATAAAATCACTTTTGGCAGCCGCTTTGGACATACTACGGTTGACTCTAAAGATAGTGTTAACTTTGGTGCAGGTCAAAGTAACAGCTTTAATCCAAATAGCTTTGCATTAGGTGGCATTTACAACATCAATGACCAATGGTCATTGGCGAGCAATCTTTCTCATAATGAGCGTGCGCCAAGTTATTTTGAGCTATATGCGAATGGCGAACATGTTGCTACTGGTCAATTTGAAGTGGGTAACAGTAATTTTGAAAAAGAGAAATCGAATGGGATAGATGTACAAATCCGTTGGAATAATGGCAAACACCATTTCAACTTTGGCACTTATTACACGCGCTTTCAAAATTTTATTGGGTTATTCGATACTGGGAACATCGACATTCCATCAGGATTGCCAATTGCTGCCTTTCAAGCAGTGCCTGCCACCTTTAAAGGCTTAGAAGCTGAAGGTAAATTTGTATTATCTGACCAGTTCACCCTTTCTGTTCGCGGTGATTATGTGCATGCAAAAGACAATCGTAATAACGTTTATTTACCGCGCATTTCACCATTACGTTTCGGGGCAGGATTGGAATATCAACACACCCAATGGGGAGCCAAAGTCGATGTGCTGCATGCTTTTAATCAAAGCAATACGGCACAAAATGAATTGGCGACGGATGGTTATACCAATGTGAGCGCATTGGTAACATACAAATTACCAACCAAAACCCATGTTGAATTATTTGCGAAAGCCAATAATCTGTTGAATCAAGAAATCAGAGAACATGCTTCGTTCTTAAAAGACATTTCAGTAGCAGGTGAGCGCTCACTGTTGGTAGGCGCAAGAGCAGACTTTTAACTCAGCCTTAAATCCAAATTAAAAAAGGTCGGCATTGCCGACCTTTTTTATGCAAACAGAATTAAACCCCAAGTCATTACCATATTGGCTAGCGCTACGAACACAGCTGCACTACCGATATCTTTAGCGCGTTTAGCTAAAGCATGGCGTTCAATTGAAACACGATCAACGACCGCTTCTACCGCAGAGTTAAGTAGTTCAACGATTAAGACTAAAAATACGCTGCCTATCATCAAAATACGGTGTAGCGCTTCAGATTCTAAAAAGAAAGCTAGCGGGATTAATATCAACGATAAAAATACTTCTTGTCTAAATGCATCTTCATGTTTAAAAGCGGCTTTAAAGCCTTCTAAAGAATAACCAAAAGCATTCATTAAACGGCGCATACCTGTTTTACCCTTAAATGGGCTTTCTTCATGTACTTGCGAGTTTGAGTCAAAGTCGTTCATGTATTTATCACCAAAAAATGTTCGTTGCATTTTAACATGCGTTATTATGTTGTTTTATTGAATTAATAAATAGTAAAGGTTTTGTGACATGGCACGCATGGTAAATTGCATCAAATTAGGTAAAGAAGCTGAAGGCATGGACTTTCCTCCATACCCAGGCGACTTAGGTAAACGCATTTATTTGCAGGTTTCTAAAGAGGCGTGGGCAACTTGGTTAAAACAACAAACCATGTTGGTCAATGAAAATCGTCTAAGCTTAGCTGACCCAACGGCACGCCAATATTTAAAAGAGCAAACAGAAAAGTATTTCTTTGGAGAAGGCGCTGATGTGGCTGAAGGTTATGTGCCTGAAAATAAATAAACGCCTAAGATACCTGTAAAAATCTGTGAGAGACATGTGAAAAAAGTTATCTTCTTACTGGTTGCGTTCTTTTTGTTTCAACGGTTTTATCAACCACAAACCATAGAAGTCAGCGCGGTTAAACATGATGACGTTATATTGTATGCCACGGATTGGTGTGGCTATTGCGAAAAAACACGGCAGTTTTTAGATGATAATCAGATTCAATACATCGAACACGATATTGAAAAGTCAGAACAAGCGCGCCAGCAACATGCGGCGCTCAATGCAAAAGGTGTTCCCGTACTCGACATTAAAGGCACGATTATTTATGGTTACGATATCAAAAATACCAAGCATGTGTTGAGTGCACTGAATTTAATGTAATGCATATAAGCAATAAAAAAACCCGCTAATTGCGGGTTTTTTTATTGCGTTACTGGGCTGCTTTACTTGTACGTTTTAACGCCATCCGCTGTCGCCAATAATAAAATATTAGCCGGACGCGCCGCGAATAAACCATTAGTCACAACGCCAACGATTTGATTAATTTTAGCTTCCATCGCAACAGGATCTTCAATGTTTAGATTATGCACATCCAAAATAAGGTTGCCATTATCCGTTGTAAAGTCACGTAATTTTGGCTGGCCGCCTAATTTCACCAACTCACGTGCCACTTGTGAACGCGCCATTGGCAACACTTCTACTGGCAATGGAAACTTGCCTAACACTGGCACATATTTAGTCTCATCGCAAATGCAGATAAATTGTTTTGCCACTGCTGCCACGATTTTTTCACGTGTTAATGCACCGCCACCACCTTTAAGCATATGCATGTGCTCAGTAATTTCATCCGCACCATCGACATAAATATCCATGCCATCAATGTTATTCAAATCAAACACTTCAATACCGTGACCGCGCAAACGCTCAGCCGTTGCTTCAGAGCTCGCAACAGCACCTTCAATTTTGTGTTTTACTTTGGCTAACTCTTCAATAAAGAAGTTTGCCGTAGAGCCAGTTCCAACCCCAATAATGCCCTCTTTTACATATTCAACCGCTGCTTTAGCAACTTGTTGTTTTAATTCATCTTGCGTATATGCCATTTTAAGTAAATCCTTAACAAAGTCTTTATAATGTAACCAAAGCATAACTATACACTGCTCTACAAAATTTACACATGCCAAAACAAACCCAACAAGATTATCTTCACAATATTGAAAACACGCATGTTTATGATGTCGCGATTAACACGCCGTTAGATTTTCAACCCATTTTATCTGAGCGCATTGCTAATCGCGTCCTATTAAAACGTGAGGATATGCAACCTGTATTTTCATTTAAGTTGCGCGGCGCTTATAACAAAATGGCAAAGCTATCTGCCGAGCAACTCAGTCGCGGCGTGATTGCCGCTAGCGCAGGTAACCACGCACAAGGCGTTGCATTGGCTGCTCAAAAATTAAATTGTCGTGCAGTCATCGTCATGCCAACAACAACGCCGCAGATTAAAATTAATGCGGTGAAAAGTCGAGGTGCAGAAGTCATTTTAATCGGTGATAGTTACTCGGATGCGTATATCCATGCGCTTACATTAGAGCAAGCTGAACAGCTGACTTTCGTCCATCCGTATGATGACCCTGATGTGATTGCAGGCCAAGGCACGATTGCGATGGAAATTTTAGATGCGTATCCTGAGCCAATTGAAGCCATATTCTGCTGCGTTGGTGGGGGCGGTTTAATTGCTGGTATAGCGGCTTATGTGAAAGCAAAACGACCAGAAATCAAAATCATTGGCGTTGAGGCAAAAGATGCTGAAGCAATGACACAATCGTTAACAGCGCAACATCGGGTAACACTGGAGCAAGTTGGTTTATTTGCTGATGGCGCTGCTGTCAAACAAGTTGGCGAGCATACTTTTGCGCTTTGCCAAGATTATGTAGATGACATGATTGTGGTCGATAACGATGCAATTTGCGCGGCGATTAAAGATGTTTATGAAGATACGCGTAGTATTTTAGAGCCTGCAGGCGCGCTGGCTACGGCTGGACTAAAAGCCTATGCCGAACAACATAACATCACAGGTAAAACCCTCATTGGCATTGCTTCAGGCGCCAATGTAAACTTTGACCGATTACGCTTTATTGCTGAACGGGCAGAAATCGGCGAAAAAAGAGAAGCTGTTTTAGCCGTCACGATTCCTGAAACGCCAGGCGCATTTAAAGCATTTTGTGCACTATTAGGTAATCATAATATTACCGAATTTAACTACCGTTATGCTGACCCAGCCGCGGCGCATATCTACGTTGGTCTTGCCGTGCATGACACCATGGAAACAAAAACATTAATTCAGCATCTTGAAACGGAAAATTTAGCCACTTTAGATTTAACCGATAACGAACTAGCGAAATTGCATCTACGCCATTTAGTTGGTGGTAAAGCGCCGCAAGCAGAACACGAAGTACTGTTTAGATTTGAGTTTCCCGAAAGACCAGGTGCATTGAGAAATTTCCTAAACGCGATGCAACATGATTGGAATATCAGCCTATTTCATTATCGCAATCATGGCGCTGATTTCGGTCGCGTTTTGGTCGGCATGCAAGTGCCGCCACATGAATTGAATTTATTTTATGCTTTTTTAAATAACTTAGGTTATCCCTACTGGGATGAGTCCGACAACCCAGCATATGCTTTATTCCTAGGGTAAATTAAGGCTTTTACTTAGATGGATATCGTTTGCCATAGGCTAGGCTTAATCTGCATGATGCTGGTTGCTTTATAATACAGCCAGAACTTTTATAGTATTTTTGCATCAGTATTAACACCAATACTTGATATGAATAGATTTAAATGACAACAATGGAGAAGTGGGATGAAACACATTTCAGCGTTTAATAAAACGCGAATAAGCTTGATTTTAATGGCACTAATAACAAGTCTAAGCGCTTGTAATCAACAAAAAGTTGAAGAAGCAGCGGAAGCAGTTCAACCTGAGACGGCTGAAGTGCTGGCGAATGATGCTGGCGTTGCTTACGTGACCAGCCAAGATGCTGGCGTGAGTGTCATTGATTTAGAGTCTATGGAAGTCATCAAAACCATCGATGTCAAAGCTGAAGGTCCGCGCGGTTTAGGCGTAACGGATGACGGCAAAAAATTAATTGTTGCAACCCGTGAAAATGAAAGTATCTCGGTTATCGATACTGCGACTGGCGACGTGACTGAACAAATCAATGTCGGCAAAAACCCAGAGTTTGTTCGCATTCGTGGCAACTTTGCTTTTATTTCATCAGAGCCAAGTGCAGTTGGTGGCCCACCACCAAAACCAGGTTCAAAAGAGGCTGAAGATGATGATGATGATGACAAAGTACCAGCACGTATTGCTATTGTTGATTTAGCCAAAGGTGAGAAAATTAAAGACATCGTTGGTGGCCCAGAAACTGAAGGCATCGAATTTTCAGCTGATGGCAATAACATTGTGATTACGAATGAGGCCGATAACACAATCACTGTCCATAATATCGAAACTGGTGAATTAGTTAAAACCATCAGCACCCATGAATATGGCGATCGTCCTCGTGGTATTAAAGTCTCTCCAGATGGAAAAACCTATATTGCAACCCTAGAATACGGCAATAAACTCATGGTGCTAGATAAAGATTTTAATCTTGTCCGCACAGTAGATACTGGCAATGTACCTTATGGCGTTGCGTTTGATGCATCAGGCGATCACATCTATGTGGCTGCCAATAAAGAAAAAGCATTGCAAGTATTTGATGCAAAAACCTACGAAAAGATTAAAGATATTCCAACAGGTAACCGTTGCTGGCACTTTAGCTTTACTCCAAATGAGAAACAAATTTTGCTAGCTTGCGGTAAATCAGATGCCGTCTTTGTTATCGATACTGAAAAACAAGAAGTAATAAAAGAACTGCCAATCCCTGGCATGCCTTGGGGCGTTGTAACCTACCCTAAAGCCATGGGCAGTTTAGCCGCCAAGCTTTAATAACAATATTTTACGTAAATAGGCATCTTTTGATAGGTGCCTATTTTTTTGTTTGCTGAATAAATAACGTTTGTTTCACTTTTTTCGGTATCATCAATAACGTTTTATTTACTATTAGGAAATCATGGCACGTAACGTTTTAGGAACACAATTACAGCTTTGTGGCTTAACCCCACTAACAGGATTTACACGCAATGGATGTTGCGAAACAGGGCCAGAAGATTTGGGTAGCCACACCGTTTGCGTACAAGTGACCGATGAATTTTTAGCTTTTTCCAAATCGCAAGGCAACGACTTAAGCACCCCTCGCCCTGAGTTTGACTTTGAAGGATTGCAGGCTGGCGATCGTTGGTGTGTTTGCGCCGCCAGATGGCTTGATGCCAGCGAAGCCGGCTTTGCACCGCCTGTTATCTTAGAAGCTTGTCATGAACGCTGTTTAGATGTTGTGAGCCTGGCAGATTTGAAATATCACGAATTGCGTTAATCAATCAATTTGAGTTTGTTGACGCAGTATCAAAGCATCGAACCGCAGAGAGTACATTTAGTACGACAAGGTGATATAACGTAGCAATTGTGTTAATAAAATTAAAATTTGTTTACTCTGGTGTTGCCTGGGCCGTTAATCCTGAACCAAAAAAGTTCAGGTGGTAACAGCCTAAAGCGCATTAGGTTCACTCGCCAAGGGTCACTTAAAAGTGAACCCAACTTAGAGCGATCGCACCGCAACTTGATGAGCCGAAACCTATAACAAAAGCTAGTTCAAGGAATATTAGACCCAAGCAACACCAGAGAAAACAAAGGGATGATAAATCAGAAGTATGACAGATTGTGTGGTTTTGATAATTAAAGCAGTTTATTTTGTTCCGCAATCGCATCATCTATTTGATTCTGCATCGCACTAATCCTACGCTTATAGTCGCCGATGTCAATATCGCCAGCCTTGGTATTCAGCACTTCATGAGACAAATTTAACGCCGCCATAATAGCGATACGCTCAACACCAACAATCTTGCCAGAATCGCGAATGTCGCGCATTTTTTTATCTAAATACGCAACAGCATCCATCAATCCTTGACGCTCTTCATCTGTGCAAGAGACGGTAAACTCACGCCCCATAATTTGTACATCTACTGATTTTGCTGTACTCATGCGGCCTCTTCGCCTTGCGGTAATTTCTCTAACAAGCCTTCAAGCTTGATACTGGCTTGCGCCATCTTATTTTTTAGCGCATCTGATTTCTCACGCAATTGTGCATTTTCTTCGCGCAAAGATGCGCACAAACCAACTAGCTTAGCCAGTTTCACTTCCAACTCTTTTATATCCGCATCCATAGTCCAACTATAATTTAAAAAATTCATATCAGTCAATAGCTAACAAGCGCTATTCAAAGTAATTTAACATATTTAAACATTCTGTTGTTTTCAAGTTTTCGTTGTTTTCTGTAACATATCGCTTATAATTCGCACTGTTGTTAGGTGCCTGCGTTGCTTTTCAAGTAACAAGGTGAAACTGGGAAATAGGTGCATTAAATTTTATTTTAATAAGTCCTATGCTGCCCCCGCAACGGTAAGTGAGCTTTAATGAATTGCAATCAGCCACTGAGCATTAATCGCTTGGGAAGGCGTAATATCAATGCTCACAAGCCCGGAGACCGGCCTCGCAACAATCAGCCTAATATTTAGGCACGCTAGGAAATGCCGCGGGGTGTCGGTACAAAAAAGCTGATACTCTGCCATTTTAGAGTGCATTTTTTGTCTTTTACCTTTCTGTACTCCCTGGTTTTAATCATTCACATGCGGGGTCGCATGTTTAGGGAAAAGATAATGAAAAAAACCATCATCGCTAGCCTTGTCGGGCTGGCATTGTCACCATCATCCAATTCGGCTGAACACATTGCATTAGCAGATATTGTTGTTACTGCGAGCCGTATGGAGCAATCGAAAGCAAGTGTTCTTGCAGATGTTTCCGTAATTGAACGTGAACAAATCGAGCAAGCTGGGCAATCAACTTTAGTTGAAGTTTTGCAAACACAACCTGGCATAGAAATAACAAACACTGGTGGCGCGGGTAAAGCATCAGGCATATTTATGCGCGGCACTAGTTCTAATCACGTACTGGTATTAATTGATGGTGTAAGAGTAAACTCCGCCACACTTGGTACTACTACTTTTGAAAACTTACCTGTCGCATTAATCGACAGAATAGAAATTCTACGTGGCCCAGCTACAAGTCTATACGGACAAGATGCCATTGGTGGTGTCATTCAAATATTCACTAAAAAAGGTCATGGCGACCCTAAGTTTTATGCAGGTATCGGCTATGGCACATACAACACAAAAACAGCTGAAGCTAGCGTGCATGGTTCCATTAATGACACAAGCTTTGCACTAGGGGTGTCTAGCCTAGATACTGATGGATTTTCAGCGCTAAAAACGAATAACCCTAACTTAAATGATAAAGATGGTTACCGCAACTTGTCATTTGCGGGTTCATTATCACAAAAGATTGCCGATGGGCATGAACTTAGTTTTCAGCTGTTAAGTAGTGAAGGCCATGCTAAATTTGATAACAAATTCAATTTATTTAATCCTCCAGCGACTATCAACTTTTCGGACAATGCACATATATCTCAACTTAGCTACTCACTGACGAGCAAAAATAAATTTTTACCTATCTGGTTATCGACTTTACGATTAGGTGAAGGCGTGGATGAATCAGTTACTTTTCAAAGCTTTGGTCGTAGCTTGTTTAGAACTAAACAACGTCAACTCTCATGGCAAAATGATATCAATTTGCCTGTGGGTATATTAACTTTAGCCTACGACAGGTTAGAAGAGCGCGTGAAATCTACAACAAACTTTAGCAATACTACTCGCAATAACGATGGCTATTATGCTGGGTATTTAGTTACAGTTGATCAACATACCTTACAACTCAATTACAGATCTGATCATAACTCGCGTTTTGGGAATAACGATACTGGCGGCATTGCCTATGGCTATCAATTTAATGATAGCTGGCGTGCAACTGCAAGCTATGGCAGCGCCTTCAAAGCGCCTACCTTCAATGATTTATACTTCCCTGACTCATTTGGATTCGCAACTAGCAATCCAAATTTAGACCCAGAAAAATCAGACAACATTGAGGCAAGCCTACGTTTTCAACAAGAACATACAAATGCTTCAGTAACTATTTACGAAAATAAAGTTATAAATTTAATTGCGCTTGACTCAAACTTTATTCCTTTTAACGTCAATAAAGCAAAAATACAAGGCATGACTTTAGCAGCCTCACAAGATTGGAATAATTGGCAGTTAAATGGCAGTGTTGACATACAGTCTCCTCGTGATGAAGCTACAAAGAACTTACTAGTGCGTCGCGCTAATAGACATGCAAAAGCCAACTTAAGCTATACAACAGGAGACTGGCGCTTTGGCTTAGAGAGCAATACTTCATCTAAGCGTTACAACGATGCAGCAAACAACATTTCAATTGCAGGTTATACAGTGTTTAATTTAACGACAGATTATCAAATTAATAAAGACTGGAAGGCAATGGCTCGCCTCAATAATGTGTTTGATAAAGATTATGCACTAGCATATGACGGCAATCCTAATACAACTGGCTATGTATACAATACACCAGGCTCAAATTTGTTTGTTAGCCTGCGCTGGCAACCTCAGTAAGTAAATAAACTATGCCAATTGCTGAAGCTTCCCGTCGGTTTTGTCAGGGCTTGGCGAGTTGGCATGAAGGCAGATTTTTAAAAAAATGGTATGATACCAACCATAAAAATGGAGACAGTTATGAATACATCACAAATCAACAAACCACTCATTATTGCAGCTATCTTGGCTTTTTTAATGTTACTCACCCGTGGCAGTCATGTCATGACGCATGTATCACTACCTGATGCCAGTTTAGCGTTATTACTCATTGGCGGTCTTTGCTTAAAAAGAGCGGTATGGTTTGCTTTTTTTGTTGCGCTAGCAACCGTCATTGATTTTGGTGCGGCGGCGATTGATAGCTTTCAAGCGTTTTGCTTAACTGATGGTTATTGGGGCATGTTGCCAACTTACGCAGTGATGTGGTTAGCAGGTGTTTGGTTAGGTAAGCAAGCCGAGCCGTATGATGTATTGAAATATGTCTCTGCTGGCGTATTAGCGACATTTCTCGCTTTTGTCATTTCAACCCAAACCTATTATCTATTCTCAGGTCGCTTTCCTGCCGAAGGCGTGATTGAATCGCTAAAACATGGTTGGGAATATCTACCAAGCTATATGGGTTACACCGTGATGTATCTAGCTGCATTTTGGGCAGTTGCTAAAGCATTGCCAACCCTCAATTTGTGTGCTCCAGTAACGACTTCATAAACAACTTATATTTTTGAAAAGTAGGCCGCGTTAGGAACAATTTCTAACGCGGCTTTTTAACAAAGAAACCATGAACAACCACAGCTATTCGGATTTGGAAAAAGCAGCGATATATAAAGTCATCGCGGAACGCCGCGATATGCGCCACTTTCTGCCTAACCCTATTGCATCTGAACTGCTGACCAAGTTATTACATGCAGCGCATCACGCGCCCAGCGTTGGCCTGATGCAGCCTTGGCGGTTTATTAGAGTTACTGATATTGGGCTGCGTAAAAAAATTCATCAGCAGGTGAATGATGAACGTATTAAAACCGCAGAAGCGATTGGGGAATATGAAACAACTGCGCGCATGGCAGAGTTTATGCGCTTAAAAGTTGAAGGTATTTTAGATTGTGGTGAGTTGCTGGTTGCTACGCTATGCGATGATAGAGAGAAACATGTTTTCGGCCGCCGCACTTTACCAGAAATGGATTTGGCTTCTGTTAGTTGTGCCATTCAAAACATTTGGTTGGCGGCAAGAGCTGAAGGGATTGGCATGGGTTGGGTGAGTTTGTTTGATCCAGAAAAACTCGCCACGCTATTAAAAATACCTAAAGGTGCAAAGCCAATTGCTATTTTATGTTTAGGTTATGTGAATAGCTTTTATAAAGAACCCATGTTAGTTGAAGAAGGTTGGGCAACAGAAAAACCATTGGCTGATATGCTAATGGAGAACCACTGGGGAAATGAAAGCGAAAGTGAATCGAAGAAGAAATGAATAGCCTACCGCAACGCATTATTTGCTTGACCACTGAAACCGTAGAAGTGCTTTACCTATTGGGCGAGCAAGACCGCATTGTTGGCATTTCTGGCTATACCACACGCCCCGCTATTGCACGTAAAGAGAAGTCTAAAGTCTCTGCATTTACAACAGCAAAAATCGATAAAATTATCGACTTAAAACCAGATTTAATTTTAGGGTTTTCTAACTTACAAGCCGATATAGCAGCTGCACTGATTAAAGCCGGTATTGAAGTGCATGTTTTTAATCAGCGCTCAGTAGATGATATTCTGCGCATGATTATCACCACTGGCCGTTTGGTTGGCGCGACTAAAAAAGCCGAAAATATTGTAAAAGCATTACAAACAGAAATTGCTGCTGTGCGCAAAACGGCGAGTGGATTACCGCGAAAACCTAAGGTTTATTTTGAAGAGTGGAATGAACCGATGATGTGTAGCATTCGTTGGGTGGCTGAGCTGATTGAGATTGCTGGCGGAGAGGATTCTTTTCCCGAGTTGACTCAATTTCACAGCGCGAGTGAACGCATCATCACACGAGCACAAGTCTTGGAGCGCATGCCAGACATCATTATTGGCTCATGGTGTGGTAAGAAATTTCAGCCAGAAGAAGTCAAGGCACGCGAAGGTTGGTCTGCTATGCCTGCAGTCAAAAATAATATGTTGTTTGAAATAAAATCAGCCGATATTCTACAACCTGGCCCATCAGTATTTACACATGGGTTAAAGCAATTAGAAGCGATTATGCAACAATGGAGAAAGACACAATAATATGGCAGTGCATGTAATATTAGGTGGTGCACGCTCGGGCAAAAGCGCTTACGCAGAGCAACTGGCTTCAGCAAGTGAATTGGCAGTCACTTATATTGCGACTGCGCAAGTGTATGACGATGAGTTTGCAAATCGTATCGCTCACCACCAAGAACGACGACCTAAAGACTGGCAACTGATTGAATCGCCATTCAATCTAGCGACGACTTTAAAGACCCAAGTAAAAGAAAATACAGTGGTCATTGTTGATTGTCTTACCTTGTGGCTAGCACAATGCATTTGCCCAGATTGTGAGCGGCCTGAAAACGTTAGCTGGGAGCAAGAACGTACTGATTTTTTAAACGTATTATCTAGCCTTAAAGGGTCAATCATCTTAGTGAGTAACGAGGTAGGCATGGGCATTGTGCCGCTGGGTGAAATTAATCGTCAATTTCAAGATGAACAAGGTCGGCTCAATCAATCAGTCGCCAAGTTGGCTGATAAAGTCAGTTTTATCGCCGCAGGCTTGCCACTTAAATTAAAAGGATAATCATGATTGAATTTACACTTAAAAGCGAATATATCGCCTTATGCGATTTATTAAAAGCTGAAGGCATTGCAGATAGCGGCGGCCAAGGTAAGGCGATGGTTGCTGAGGGTATTGTGACGGTAGATGGCGAAATAGAGTTACGTAAAACGGCCAAAATTCGCGCTGGTCAAATCGTTGAATGTTTAGGGCAACAAGTAAAAGTGGTTGCCGCAGTCAGCGATTAATCTAGAAGTCGATTGATAAATTTCTATTAAAAGCCACCAGCCCATTTAAGCAATGCGGCACAAGCTTCTGCATGATTCAATAATCCAGATACCGTCGTTCCAGCGACTTGATTATCCATTGAAATAGCTCCTTCTGCTCGTTTAGTGCCGTTATCGTCTATCCACAAAGCAGGCCGTGAAAAAGCATCGCCAACACTCACACCCATATCCGTTTCATATCCTGTGATATTCGCATCGACAAAACTCAGTTTTCCACTGACTTGTTTTGGTTGTTGTTTTACTGCCAATCTCGTTTCCATCAATAGCCAACCAAACGCATCATCGCTTCCTGCCACTTCTGCAATACCGTCTGGGTCATGAATGGCATTACCAAGTATTTGAAACCCAGCACCAATTCCGAGTAATTTTCCACCGTAGCGTAACTGACGTGTGAGCGCTCGCTCCCATTTAAAGTCTTTTAAATGCTGCAAGTCTTTCCGCACATTTTCACTATCTGGCAAAATCATTAAATCAGCTCTAGGAATATAATCACCTAGTTGAATCAACTGAAAATCAACATTCGGATGTAAACGCAACACCTCAAAATCGGCTTGGTTTGCTATATGAGGCAACAGCGGCACAATGACTTTTAGCGGCTGTATATCTTTTATCCCTGAATCAATAGGCGCTATCGTCATCAACTATCGATTCACAAAATTAATTTTCGACATTTCCTCGCCAAACTCAAGTTGCGTCACACTACCATAATCAATATTAATTCTAAATAATCCTTTGAGCTGCATATTCAACACATGCGCCACCATTGCCCGAATCATTCCGCCATGCGTGACGACCAACACATGCTGATTGCGGTATTGATGCAGCAGCTCATCAATAAAGGCTACCCCACGCACTTGTAACTCGCCAAATGTTTCCCCATTAGGCGGCGCCATATGCGCATAATTCTGCGCCCATTCATCAAAGTAATCGCGTGGAATATCGTCCCAAGCTTGCATTTCCCAATCACCAAAATGCAGCTCTTTTAAGCGTTCATCATGGCTAATCTCTTTCAAGCCTAATGCATGCGCTAGCTTTACACAGCGTTGCAAAGGGCTAGTAAAGACAGCGTTCAATGGTAAATGTTGAATTTTTTCTTTAGTCACCGCCGCTTCTTGCATAAAGCTCACAGCCACATCCACATCGGTCTGTCCATAACAAACCCCTGCTGGAATCTGTAAACTGGTATGACGCACCAAAGTCATTTTCATGCGTTAACACTCCATAACACCAAGCCTAGATAAAACGCCAGCTCAGTGATTTGCTGCATAGCACCTAAAGCGTCTCCCGTATAACCATTTAACCAGCGGTTCATTTTTTTACGCCACCATAACCAAGCCAATAACATTGGTACTAATGTCAACGCTACTAACTTAACTACTAAAATCACAGGATGGTTTAACAGTAATAGCCCGATGATGCCGAGATAAGGAAGCAGCCCTAATAGATTCGCTAACCATAATGCGCGGCCACTAATATGCGTTGCGAGTGGTTTTGCTTTGCCTACTGGCTTTGCATAGGGCAATGTTGCCATCACCCAAACAGCAGCCAAACGACTAATCGCATGTGCGGCAATTAAAACCAGTGGAATAAGGTCTGCGCTTAATACATTTAATAACTGGAACTTGCTAAATAAAATAAAAAAAAGTGCGGCAGCACCATAAGTACCTAAGCGTGAATCTTGCATGATAGTGAGTATTTGCTCGCGTTGCCATCCGCCACCAAATCCATCCGCGCTATCCGCTAAACCATCTTCATGAAATGCACCTGTTAAATAGATTGTAGTTGCCATGCTGATTAGCACAGCAATATGTTGCGGCAAAAAAATAGCACTAATCATAAAAGCTGCTGCACCACACAAACCAACAATCACGCCAATTAAAGGAAAATATTTAGCTGAATGATTAAGATCATCTTCTTGGAAATTGGCAAATTGCGGTACAGGAATACGGGTAAAAAACCCAAGTGCTAATAAAAAATAGCGCCACTCTTTAACTAGCATTGGATTGCTCACTCACGCCAGCTTCTGCGAAGCTTGCCATTTCATTTAAAAAATTCACTGCCGATTGCACCAATGGATAGGCCAGTACTGCGCCTGTGCCCTCACCTAAACGCAAACTTAAATTTAATAATGGCTTCGCATGCAAATGATTCAACATTAATTGATGCCCTACTTCATCTGAACAATGAGAAAAAATACAATACTGCAAAATCGTTGGCTGCATTTTAGCTGCAACCAGTAATGCGGAGCTCGCAATAAAACCATCAATTAATAACACACAATTCCGCTGTGCAGCACCTAACATCGCGCCAACCATCATCGCAATTTCAAAACCACCAAATGCCGCTAACACCTTAATTGGCTCGCTGTTATCTAAATGGTGATACGCCAATGCCTTTTCTAAAATAGCTCCTTTACGTTGTACGCCTGCATCATCTAAACCTGTTCCACGCCCAACGCAGTTTGTAATTGGAATATCACACAAAATACTCATCAAACAACTGGCTGATGACGTGTTACCAATACCCATTTCACCAAAGCCAATCACATTACTGCCAGCGCCTGCCTCTTCATACGCAATTTCAGCTCCAGTAGTAAGCGCTTGCTCACATTGTGCCAATGTCATAGCCGTGCCATTTAAAAAATTATTTGTGCCGCGTGCAATCTTAGCGTGCGTTAATTGTTCAGTGGGTTCAAATTCTGCATTAACGCCACTATCAACAACGCGCAACGCCACATTATGTTGTCTTGCGAACACATTAATCGCCGCACCACCCGCAAAAAAATTAAACATCATTTGTGCCGTAACAGCTTGCGGATAAGGACTCACACCTGCCTCCACAATGCCATGATCACCTGCAAAAACAAGTATAGCAGGTCGATTTAACACTGGCTTTAAGGAGTTTTGGATTTGCCCAACTTGTAACGCAACCGACTCTAAAGCCCCTAAAGCGCCAATCGGTTTGGTTTTACTATTGATTAAGTGCTGCAATGAAGCTGCAATATCCGTATTGATTGAGTCAATCGGCGTGTGATAAGTCGTCATCGTCATACGACATGACTATAGCTTAAATGTAAGAAAAACCACAAATAAAAAAGCCGCAAAGTACTCACTTCGCGGCTTCTTTTTTAATGCACTTAATAAAAAGCGTCTCTGCAAAAAATTTAAGCAGGAATACGTAACATTTGACCTGGATAAATTTTATCTGGATGGCTTAACATCGGTTTGTTTACTTCAAAAATCTTCATATAATCATTACCATAAAATTTTTTAGCAATTTTAGACAAGGTATCGCCACTTACCACTGTATGGAATTGCGCATGCGAATCAACGTTCGTTACCGTTATATTATCTTCAACGCTTTCAACACCTTTAACATTGCCGCAACATAACAAAATCTTTTCCTTATCCGCTTGTGTCTCGACGATACCCGCAACGCTCACCGCTGCCGTTTTACCATCAAAACCAATCTCTAAGTTTTCTGCGCCCAAACCCATCTTAGTCACATAACCTTTAATCGCATCTGCCGCCGCTTTATTCGCAGCGGCTGTTTTTTCTGCTTTATCTGCAGTTACCTGCGCCTCCTCTGCAGCCTTCGCTTCACCGATACCTAATAGTTCTCACCAGCATCTTTAATAAATGAAAACAAACCCATTTTCTTCTCCTTTTTTTACATTGTTAAATGTTGCCAGCTTCACACTAGCGAGTTCAATCGACGCCACAATCTTATGTCAAAACTATTTTTTTTTACTACTTTTCAAATATTAAATATCATTAAGTGTTCCCAGTCGAATAATATTTGCTATAATGCGCGACTGCAATTAATTCATTAGTCGCAAATGGCCCGATAGCTCAGTTGGTAGAGCAGCGGATTGAAAATCCGCGTGTCACTGGTTCAATTCCAGTTCGGGCCACCAAACAGAATAAGGCTCACAGCAATGTGGGCTTTTTTGTT
>JAHZMC010000032.1 GCA_022599515.1 Betaproteobacteria bacterium | reverse complement strand
TGCACGACTGGCACCACCTGCATATTGAGGATGTTCTGGTAATGGGGCATCAGGCATGGCATCTTTTGTTGAAGAAAAATCAATCAACAATGGCAGAATAGGATGGTAGTAAGGCGTTGTTGTTATCTCAATTTGACCACGCTGCATTAATGTTTTGTATCGTGGAATAAGGCCGCTGATGGTGTTTTTAATTTCTGCGAACAGTAGTTGACGGTCCTCAAGGGTAAACAATACGCCTTTTTGCATTAATGCTTGAATGACTTTGCTTTTATGGCGCATACTTTCGCCACACCAAGCCAAATGATACCAAACCAATAAATCGACCTTGTACTGGGCTGATAAATAATGAAAGTCATAACCATCGACCATAATAGCTTCAACTTGCTGGTAAATATTTAGCAAGCGTTGGTAGTGTGGGAAAGGACTTAACATTTTTTCGTGGTGCGCTTTAAAGCAACTTTCCACAATCAAACGACACTGCTGTTCATTGATGCCAGCTAAGTTTGGCTCTATGAGCAAAGCTAATAAAGGATCGCGAATCTCACCCTTATTTAGCTGTTCCGTATAGTCTAATAACTGCTCGACCAAAATTGGTACAAAGTTAAAAGTAACGCGAGCTTTTGGATGCTGCTCTAAATGAAAAACCATATCACTATAGTCTTTAATCGCGTGCAGGTAAGTCCAAGGCAACACATATTCACCAGTACTCAAATCACGGTAGTCTGGTTGATGCATGTGCCAATACAAGTTCAGGTGGAGCTTGGGCGGTTGTATAGCCATAAATATTCCTAACAAATAACTTTAAATTATTTGCATAAAGCTATGTTTTTTATTAAATAACTCTATACAAATCTTGCCCCAACATGTCTGGTGTAACCAGAACAATCCCCTTCTCTGAAACATAAAAACGCTTTGCATCCAATGCTAGGTCTACGCCTATTTGCATACCTTCTGGAATGTAGCAGCCACGATCAATGACAACATTTTTTAGTACGACATTACTATTAATAGTTGATTTCGGCAGAATCACTGCATTTTCTACGACACAATAATCATCCACATGCACATCAGAAAACAAAACTGAATTAGTGACGCATGAGCCACTAATGAGGCAACCGCCTGAAACTAATGAGTCTGTTGCTTTGCCTGTTCGCCCTTCATCTGTAAACACAAATTTAGCTGGCGGCAACTGCTCTTGATACGTCCATATTGGCCATTCCATATCATATAAGTTCAATTCAGGAATCACCTTGGTCAACTCCATATTGGCTTCCCAATAAGCATCAATCGTTCCAACATCTCGCCAGTAATAATTGTTGTTTTGACCAACGCAACTATCAGTAAAACGATGGGCTTGCACATGATATTTTTTAATCACATGTGGAATAATATCGGCGCCAAAGTCGTGTGATGATTTTGGATCATCAGCATCTCTAATCAGTTGCTCAAATAAAAATTTTGCATTAAAAATATAAATACCCATGCTAGCAAAAGCTTGTGTCGGATCATCTGGTAGCGAATCTGGGTTAGCTGGTTTTTCTGAAAAACCAACCACACGATCAGTCTCATTCACACCGACAACGCCAAAACCTTTAGCTTCTTCTAATGGCACATTGATACAAGCAATTGTCATATCTGCATTGCTGTTTGCATGGGTAGCAAGCATTTTGCCGTAATCCATTTTATAGATATGGTCACCTGCTAAAACCAATATGTAGTCGCCACCATTTTCTCTCAACAAATCAAGATTTTGATAAACAGCATCCGCTGTTCCTTTGTACCATTGCTCAGACAGTCGTTGCTGTGCAGGAATAATATTGACGTACTCATTAAACTCACCACGTAAGAAACCCCAGCCGCGTTGAATGTGTTGAATCAGACTTTGCGCTTTATATTGCGTGGCAACATTGATGCGACGAATGCCAGAGTTAATGCAATTAGATAGCGGAAAATCAATGATTCTAAACTTACCACCAAACTGGACGGCAGGCTTCGCACGCCAATCTGTTAAGTTTTTCAGTCGGCTACCACGACCACCAGCAAGAATAATAGCGACTGTATTTTTTGTTAAATTACTAATAAAGCGATCGGCTTGAGGCCCAGGCCCAGCATTCACTTTTTGACGACTTTTGTATTGTTGATTCGACATGGAAATTCCTAACAAAGCTGGCAATTAAGCAGCAAGATGAACCACTTCTGCTTTATAATCACATTACATTAATACAATCCATTTTAACACTGATTATTTGAAAATTCTTGGAAAAAATATTTGCCTGTGAAAAAATCAAACGCCATGACAAGCAGTGATGAGCAACATTTACAACGAATTGTGGATGCGCAACATCACGACCCTTTTAATTTTTTAGGTGTGCATCAAATTAATGAAAACCATGTGCTCAGAGTATTCCACCCTCGCGCCAGCAATATTCAATTAAAAGTTGGCACAAAATGGTTGCCGCTGAAGCAAGTCATTAATAAACCATTATTTGAACTGGACAGTAAAACGGCTATTCAAACGCCTTGCTTACTTAAAGTTGAAGTTGATCAGCATAGCTTCGAAATTTATGATCCTTATACTTTTAGCAATAGCATCAGCCAAGATGACTTGTATTTATTCGGCGAAGGTACACTAAAAAAAGCCTACAAAATGCTTGGCGCACAAAGCATGACGGTGCAAGGTGTTGCAGGTGTCAGGTTCGCTGTTTGGTCCCCTAATGCGGAACGAGTGAGTGTTGTTGGTAGTTTTAATGATTGGGATGGCCGCATACACAGTATGCGTTCTCTCGGCGGTAGTGGCGTATGGGAGCTATTTATTCCACATTTGACTACGAATGATTTGTATAAATTTGAAATTCGCAATCGTCATACTGGGCATATATTAGTTAAAACTGACCCTTATGGATTTGAATATGAACAACGTCCTGGCACTGCTAGTAAAATTAGTCAAAGCACACATCAGTGGGGCGATGCTACTTGGTTAAAAAACAGACAAGCACGTGATTGGCTACACGCGCCCTTCAATTGTTATGAGGTTCATCTAGGCAGCTGGCAGCGTAATGCGCAAGGTCACTTTCTTAACTACCGTGAACTGGCAGAAAAGCTAGTGCCGCACGTGGTGGAAATGGGTTATACCCATGTTGAACTATTACCCATTACAGAGCACCCTTTAAACGAATCTTGGGGCTATCAAACAACTGGCTACTTTGGCGTCACTAATCGATTTGGGTCGCCTGACGATTTACGCTTTTTAATTGACGCTTTTCACCAAGCGAATATTGGCGTTATTTTAGATTGGGTGCCTGGCCATTTCCCTAAAGACGATTGGGCACTTGCACGCTTTGATGGCACCGCGTTATATGAACACGAAGATCCAAGACTGGGCGAGCATCAAGATTGGGGCACTTATATTTTCAATTACGGTCGCAACGAAGTGCGTAACTTTTTGATTAGTAATGCTTACTTTTGGTTAAATGAGTTTCATTTTGATGGATTGCGCGTTGATGCAGTCGCGTCAATGTTGTATTTAGATTACTCACGCAAAGCTGACCAATGGCTACCGAATAAATACGGCGGTCGAGAGAATCTTGATGTCATTGAGTTTTTTAAACAACTGAATATGATGGTCGGTGAAGATTTCCCTGGCGCGCTCACGATTGCAGAAGAGTCAACGGCATGGCCTGGTGTTTCCAGACCTGTTTATGCTGGCGGATTAGGCTTTAGCATGAAGTGGAATATGGGCTGGATGAACGATACGCTTGCTTATATGGAAGAAGATCCTGTTCATCGTAAATACCAGCATAACAAACTAACGTTTGGACAACTCTATGCTTATAGTGAAAACTTTGTGTTACCGTTTTCACATGATGAAGTTGTGCATGGCAAGAAGTCTTTACTCAATAAAATGCCTGGGGATGAGTGGCAGAAGTTTGCTAACTTACGTCTGTTGATGTGCTTACAAACCACTTCGCCCGGCAAAAAACTAAACTTTATGGGCAATGAGTTTGGTCAAACAAGTGAGTGGAATGTGAATGCAAGTTTAGATTGGCACTTGCTGAATGATGCTAATCCAAGCCACCACTATCACCGTGGCATCCAGCAGTTAAATCGTGATTTGAATGATTTATATCAATCACAGGCTGCATTGCATGAACTAGACTTTGAACCTGCTGGTTTTGAGTGGTTAGAGTGTCAAGATGCGGATCAATCGACACTTAGCTTCATCAGACGCGGCATGCACAATAGTTTTGCTATAATAGTGCTCAACTTTACACCTGTCCCAAGAGAGGCACAGCGTATTGGTGTGCCAGTTTCAGGCCAATACAAAGAAATATTAAACACAGATGCAAGTTATTACAGTGGCAGCAATATTAGCAATGGTAACCATATACAGTCTGAAAATGTCGGATGGATGAATCAACACCATTCTATCAGCGTAACGATTCCACCATTGGCTGGCATTGTAATCACATTAATTTAATAATAAACCGTTAGAATAACTTTAAATAGAATACCTTTAATTTACTAGAAAAATATATTGATAAATGGCAATACTAACTCAACACCCTAGCTGGAAAACACTTTGTAAACATCAAGAAACGATTTCAGCGTTGCATATGCGCAACTTGTTTGAAGCGGATCCAAAACGTTTTGAAACCTTTAGTTTAAAACTAGATGATTTATTGTTAGATTATTCAAAGAATCGCATTACAGAAGAAACCTTAGAGCTACTCTTTCAAATCGCGCGCGAAGCTAAAATCGAATCATGGCGTGATCGTATGTTTGCGGGTGAAAAAATCAATATCACGGAGGACCGTGCTGTATTACATACAGCCTTACGCAACCGTAGCAATGCGCCAGTCTATGTTGATGGCCATGATGTGATGCCTGATGTCAATGCTGTGTTAGCACAAATGCGTACATTCTCTGAAAAAGTACGCAGTGGCGAATGGAAAGGCTACACAGGCAAGGCCATTACCGACATTATCAACATTGGTATTGGTGGTTCAGATTTAGGCCCAGTGATGGTTTGTGACGCATTAAAACCATACGCACGCCCTGACTTAAACGTACATTTTGTCTCTAATATTGATGGTGCGCATTTAATGCGTGCATTAGAGAAATGCAATCCAGAAACAACCTTGGTGATTGTTGCATCAAAAACATTCACCACACAAGAAACCATGACCAATGCACGCTCAGCTCGCGCATGGTTCCTAGATAGTGCAAAAGATGAAGCACACATTGCCAAACACTTTGTTGCCTTGTCTACCAACGCCAAAGCAGTAACAGCCTTTGGTGTTGATGGCGCGAATATGTTTGAATTTTGGGACTGGGTCGGTGGTCGTTATTCTTTATGGTCTGCGATTGGCTTATCAATCGCCCTATATGTAGGCATGGATAATTTTGAAGATTTATTGGCTGGCGGCCATGAAATGGATAACCATTTCAAAACGGCGCCACTAGAACAAAATATGCCAGTGATTATGGCACTGATTGGCATCTGGTATAACAATTTCTTCCATGCTGATTCGCATGCTATTTTGCCATACGATCAAGGCATGGCGCGCTTTCCTGCGTATATGCAACAAGCCGATATGGAAAGTAATGGTAAGTTTATGTGCCGCGATGGTAAACGCGTACATTACAAAACAGGACCTGTGATTTGGGGTGAGGCTGGTACTAACGGCCAACATGCGTTTTACCAGTTAATTCACCAAGGCACACCAGTGGTACCTGCTGACTTTTTAATGCCTATCCATAGTCATTATGCAGTGGGCACTAACGGCAATGAGCATCATAAAATTTTACTAGCTAACTTCTTGGCGCAAACACAAGCGCTGATGTTAGGTAAAACAAAAGAAGAAGCAAGAGTAGAGTTAGAAAAACAAGGCTTATCAGGTGAGGCATTAGAAAAATTGTTGCCGCACAAGATTTTTGAAGGCAATCGCCCTACTACATCGATTCTATTTGATAAGCTAACCCCAAACACATTGGGCAGACTGATTGCTTTGTATGAGCATAAGATTTTTGTACAAGGCATTATTTGGGACATTAATAGCTATGATCAATGGGGCGTTGAGTATGGCAAACAAATTGCCAGTCAAATCTTACCGCAGCTCACCAACGATGAAGTGGTAACCAACTATGACAGTTCAACCAATGGCTTGATTAACTATACAAAAGCGAAAGCGTAGTGGTTAATTAACGTTACTCAACAAAAAAGCTGGGAAACCCCAGCTTTTTTTGTTTCTAAGTAAAACTAAGAACGTAAATCCAAAACTTAGCGTAATTTAATACCCGTTGATTCAATATCAAAACCAATGTTTTTAGCGATGCTAGCACCTAAACGCTTAGCAAACCGATCTGCAAAGTTTTCACGGTAAGTAAAATCGACGATTTCTTTTTGCTTAATCACTTCTCTAGCCACAT
Organism: Betaproteobacteria bacterium; assembly: GCA_022599515.1. Taxonomy (GTDB): domain Bacteria; phylum Pseudomonadota; class Gammaproteobacteria; order Burkholderiales; family Methylophilaceae. The sequence continues at coordinate 475 of JAHZMC010000032.1, read as the reverse complement.
AATCTGTACTACCCAACGCATCAGCTAAACCAATATTGATACTTTCTTCACCGCTCCAAAATAGACCACTAAAGGTATCTGGCGTTTCTTTTAAGCGATCCCCACGACCTTCACGCACAACCGCTTTAAATTGCTCATGAATCTCGTTTAACATATTTTGCGCAAAAGCTTCATGCTCAGGATTAACAGGAGAGAACGGGTCTAACATGGCTTTATTTTTACCTGCCGTTAATAAGCGACGTTCTACACCGATTTTTTCCATCACGCCTGTAAAACCATAACCATCCATTAATACACCAATTGAACCAACGATACTCGCCTTGTCCACATAGATTTTATCCGCAGCAGCCGCAATATAATAACCACCCGAAGCGCAAATATCTTCAACCACGGCATAAACAGGAATATCTGGATGTAGTTTTTTCTGACGTTTAATTTCCTCGTTGATGATACCTGCTTGGACAGGGCTGCCACC
>JAHZMC010000031.1 GCA_022599515.1 Betaproteobacteria bacterium | reverse complement strand
TTGACAAGATAAGCGATAAAGAATAATAATGTAATCAGTATTACATAATTATTAAATTGTAAGCCAATTTAGGAGAAATAAATGAGTAAAGTTGCATTAATTACGGGAGCTAATCGTGGGATTGGCTTTGAAACTGCTAAAGCACTAGGTGCATTAAATATTCAGTTAATCATAGGATGCCGAGATATCAGTAAAGGCGAGGCTGCGGCAAAGGAACTACAGGCGCTTGGATTTACAGCAGAAGCAATTGCTTATAATGCCAATGATGCCAATTCGGCTGATGCTGTTTATCAACATATCGAAAAGAAATATGGTAAGTTAGACATTCTAATTAACAATGCAGGCATGATTGCTGAGGACTTAATTGGTAGCAATTCAAGTAGCACTGTTAGTCAACCTGTTCTGCAAAATACTTTCCAAGTGAATCTTTTCTCAGTTATTGCGCTTACACAAAAATTGCTGCCTTTGATTAAGAGTTCAGTTGCAGGTCGGATTGTTAACCTTTCTAGCGTCGTTGGTTCATTAACGCTACATAACATGGAAAACTCTCCAATTGACCCAGCTAAGGCATTTGCATATAACGCTTCAAAAACCGCATTAAATGCTTACACAATACATTTGGCACATGCGTTAAAAGACACCAAAATTAAAGTTAATTCCGCACATCCTGGTTGGGCCAAAACTGAGTTAGGCGGACCTTATGCACAAATGGAAATTGCTGACAGTTATAAAACATCATTGAGATTAGCCACTTTAGACAATGATGGACCCACAGGTGGATTCTTCCATGAATCTGAATCACTACCTTGGTAAAAGAGGAAACCGCATGGCAAAAAAAATACCATTTACTTATCGCGTTTATCTCTTTGCGTTAATCATGTCATTTTTTACATCCATGATTGTATCCGCCATCGTTATCGCTTTACGCACAATGTCTTTCAGTAAGTTCATTCAGCTTTGGCCATCATCATTTGTCATAGCTTGGCCAGTTGTATTTATAGCTATTTTGATAATAGCGCCGCTGGTGAATAAGTTGTTAGATCAACTTATTAAAGCGCCATAAATTTAATCAACGATCCAAATATAGCAATATAAATAAAACTTAATTAGGAGTTAAAAGAATGCAAAACTTATCCAACATTGGGCAAGTGTCAGAAATTCAAATTGATAGCAAAGTAACGCTCAGATATTTAAAGGCAGGTTCAGGTAGCCCACTAATATTAATGCATACAATCCGAACGCAATTAGACTATTTTCAAGAAGTCATTCCAGCACTTGCAAAAAATCACACTGTTTATGCACTGGATTTGCCAGGTCATGGATACTCATCTATTGATAAAAGTGCAAATTATGATGAACCATACCTACGAAATGCTGTGATTGCATTTATAGAGAAGCTTGATTTAAAACAAGTCACTTTAGTTGGTGAATCAATTGGTGGAGTGTTGGCTCTGACAGTAGCCAGCTCATTGCCAGAACGTATTAGTAAAGTTATAGCATCCAATGTTTATGACTATGACACTCGATATGCAGATGGTGTGCGAAGAGGAAATATCTTTGCCAATATTGTGTTGGCTAACTATGCAATTCCGATACATGGCGCTCTTTTTGCAGCACTTGAGAATTGGCTATTCCTGGGTATTGTATTGAAAGGTGGGTTGCAGAAAAAGGGGTGGATGCCCACATCACTTTTGAGTGAGATAAACCGTGCTGGCTACAGAAAAGGTTTTAGATACGTAGAACGTAATGTCTTTACAAACTGGCGATCATGGGGAAAAGCAAGAAGCCTATATTCTGGGGTAAAAGCACCAGTACAATTAATTTATGGTGACGCTGACTGGTCGACAACTGAAGAGCGAGAAAGAACTGCGAAAGCGCTTGGAATGACAAACATCACTACACTTAAAAATACTGGCCATTTTGGCTTTATAGATAATCCAGAGCAAATGATAGCGCTAGTTTCGAAATAAATTTAAACGTGACAAAATTGTCACGCTTTTACGAGTCTTAGCGAGTGAGGATGGCCCTTAACGCTTAGTAAAACACCAATTTTTGTATTTAAAAATCCGCGTGTCACTGGTTCAATTCCAGTTCGGGCCACCAAATAAAATAAAGCCCACAGCAATGTGGGCTTTTTTGTTATTTATGTTGTCATCACATCTCACCAATATTTTTTAGATTCTTGACTTCTGCGCCTAGCCTTTTAAACATTTATTCACCAATTCAAATACATCATTAGACAGATGCGGCGTATCTAGAATGGCTTGTAAAGAATCTTTCATTAAGGCTTGAAGCTCAGGTGTATATCGCTTCCACTCTCTTAATGGCGTCACTAAACGTGAGGCAATTTGCGGGTTAATTGCATTTAGTTCAATAATCGCATCGCGTAGAATGGCATAGCCTTTTCCGCTTGGATCGTGAAATTTAACAGGGTTATTAATCGCAAACACTGAGTAAAGCGAGCGGACTCGGTTTGGATTTTTGATATTAAATTCGGGGTGATTACGCAATTGAGTAAAATCATCAAACAAGCTATCTCTATTGGCCATCGCTTGTAGTGTGAACCATTTGTCTACCACTAATGGATAGTCTTTATAGCGTTGATAAAAGTCAGCAAAGACGACAGCTCGTTCTGGCTTTGTACTGTCCGCTAAGCAAGCGAGTGCCGCGACGCGGTCTGTCATATTATCTGCAGCGTCATAATGCGCTTTAGCGCGGGCAGCGCAGCCTGTGCCGTTAGTTGCAGTTAACAAGGTCAGCACCGTGTTTTGTAAGGCGCGGCGCCCCATCGCTGCTGGCGTTAATGAGAAAGTGCCTGCATTACTATTCGCCTTATATAAACTGACTAATGCGTCTTTATGTGCGCGTTTTATTTTAGTGAGAATGATGGTTAACGCTTGGTCGATTGCCGCTGGATTAATCTCTTCTAGCGATTGTGCAATCACTGCAATTTCAGGCAAGGTCAGCGCACGTGCGAGTAAGGCTTTATCGCCTTTTTCCGCTAATCCTTGGGCAATCAGGCTACCGAAATCATCAACAAACAAGCTAATGTCTGCCTCGTTATCCGCCATCACGCGCTGAATAGTGCGTAGCGCTAAGGTTTGTCCTGCTTCCCATTGGTTAAAGCCATCGGTATCGTGCAATTGCAATAGGCGCAAATCATCATCGGTTAAATCGGTGATTAATTTCACAGGCGCTGAAAAGCTGCGCAAGATGGACGGCACAGGACGCGTGGCAATCTCTTTAAACATAAAGGTTTGTTCACGTTCAGTCATTTCTAAAATCCGGGTCGGATGCGTTTCATTGCCTTGTGCATCTAGCAAACCAATAGCAATTGGAATCAGTAATGGCTTTTTATTGGTTTGGCCTTGGGTATCTTGCTGAGATTGTTTAAAGGTTAGCGAGAAATTCTTCAGCGTTGGATTATAGTGACTGCTAACCGTTAAGGTTGGTGTCCCCGCTTGTTTATACCACAGAAAAAACTGCTCCATGTTGCGACCTGATGCATCAGCCATGCACTCTACAAAATCATTACAAGTCACGGCATGGCCAACATAACGATCAAAATATAAATCCGTTGCTTTGCGATAGGTTTCATCGCCTAACAATGTGTGTTGCATACGGATAATTTCTGCACCTTTTTCGTAGATGGTCGTAGTGTAGAAATTGCTAATTTCGATAAAGCTATCTGGCTGCACCGAATGCGCTAACGGACTGGCATCTTCCGAAAATTGTAGGCGGCGTAAACGGTCAACATCATCGATACGCTGCACCGCACGTGAGTTTAAATCTGCGCTAAATTCTTGATCTCTAAAAACCGTTAAACCTTCTTTAAGGGATAGCTGAAACCAATCACGGCAAGTGACACGATTACCTGTCCAATTATGAAAATATTCATGCCCAATAACGCCTTCAACACTTAAGAAGTCCATATCGGTCGCCGTTTCTTGGTGTGCGAGTACTAACTTCGTATTGAATACATTGAGTGATGTGTTTTCCATCGCACCCATATTAAAATCGCTAACGGCAACGATGTTAAATAGGTCTAATTGATATTCACGACCATACACTTCCTCATCCCATTGCATGGCTTTTTTCAGCGATTGCATGGCATGACCGCATTGCTTTTCATCACCAGCGCGCACGTAAATATGTAAATCTACAGTGCGACCAGTCATGGTGGTAAACGTATCTTCTGTGCGAACCAAATCACCTGCAACCAAGGCAAACAAATAACACGGTTTAGGGAACGGATCATGCCAAACAGTAAAGTGACGGCCATCGGCAAGTGCGCCAGCTTCTGCTAAATTACCATTCGACAACATCACGGGATAACGCGCTTTGTCGCCTTCTATGCGAACGGTAAAGGAGCTCAATACATCGGGTCTATCTTGATAATAAGTAATACGGCGGAAACCTTCTGCTTCACACTGTGTGCAATAAGTGCCTTGCGATTGGTATAAACCTTCTAAGGCGGTATTTGATGCTGGGTCGATTTCGGTAACGATGGTTAAAGTGAATTGCTCACCCGCATTGGCTATCGTCATTTTGTCATCCGCAATGGCATAACCATCAAATGGCTTGCCATCTTTTTCAACCGCAACAATGGTTTGATCTTGGCCATGTAACACCAAATCAGTTGAAACTTGAGCGGGATTCTTCACATAAACCACGCTTGAAGTCACGATGGTTTTTTCTGGCAACAACTTAAATGTCAGATGCACATGCTCGACCCTATACGGTGCTGGCGCATAGTCTTTTAGATAAATGGTTTTAGGCGTTATATGTGTTTCAACTTTATTCATTACGATCTCTATTTGATTAATTGCTATCTAGTAGTATAAAAGAGTTTGTCTTATGTGATGTGGCTTTATCACCGACAAAGGACTAGGACAATGTTTGTTATATACTAATTCATTATTAATTTTTCATAAAACCGCCATATTACTTTCATGAAACCATCTTATTTCTTCTTTAGCATGCGTGCATATGATGCAAGACTGCTTTTACTCTTCTCACCCATTTTACGCATGAGCGATAAACAATGAAAATTGCTGTTGCAGGGATAGGCTATGTTGGCTTAGCGAATGCGGTTTTATTAGCCCAACACAATGAGGTGATTGCGCTAGATATTACGCAAGCACGTGTTGATGCATTAAATAAAAAACAATCGCCGATTCCCGATCAAGAAATTGAAGATTTTTTGCAAAATAAAGTGCTTAATCTGACGGCCACGCTTGATAAAAAACTAGCGTATACCGATGCAGATTTTGTGATTGTATCTACGCCAACCGACTATGACCCCGATACTGGTTATTTTGACACCTCATCCGTTGATAGCGTCATTCAGGATGTATTATCGATTAATACAGAAGCCGTCATTATCATTAAATCGACTTTACCTGTTGGTTATACCAAACAGTTAACACAACGATTTGATTGCAACAATATTATTTTTTCTCCTGAATTTTTACGTGAAGGAAAAGCACTATACGACAACTTGCATCCTTCTCGTATTGTGGTTGGCGAGCGTTCTGCTCGCGCAGAAACTTTTGCTCATTTACTAAAGCAGGGTGCGATTAAAACAAATATCGAAACGGTATTTACTGATGCGACAGAGGCAGAAGCGATTAAGTTATTTGCCAATACTTATTTGGCGATGCGCGTGGCTTATTTTAATGAGCTAGACACTTATGCGGCTACCCATGATTTAAATACTGAACAAATCATTAATGGCGTTTGTTTAGATCCACGCATCGGCTTTCATTACAATAATCCGTCGTTTGGCTATGGCGGTTATTGCTTACCAAAAGATACGCAACAGTTATTGGCTAATTATCGTGATGTGCCACAAAACCTGATTAATGCAATTGTTGATTCAAACACCACGCGCAAAGATTTTATTGCCAGCGAGATTATTCGCAAAAAACCAAAAGTAGTTGGCATTCATCGTTTAATCATGAAAAGTGGTTCTGATAATTTTCGTGCTTCGTCGATTCAAGGCATCATGAAGCGCATCAAAGCCAAAGGTATCGAGGTGATTATTTATGAGCCTATGCATCAAGAAACTGAGTTCTTTCGCTCTCGCATCGTCAATGATTTAGCGCAATTTAAGCGACAAGCTGACATCATTTTGGCCAACCGCATGTCACCTGAAATCGCAGACGTAAAATCAAAAGTCTATAGCCGCGATTTATTTGGCCACGACGCCTAGCAAAGTTATTTATCACGTGCAATCTCAACAAAAAACGCCTTCATTAAGCGCCAAAAAACTGTATTGGCGCATGCTAAATTATGTCAAACCACATTGGCTCATCTTTAGCATAAGCATCATCGCGTTAATCATTTTATCCGCAACCAATACCGGATTTTTAGCCACCATTAAAACGGTCACAGATGAAGGCTTTGTGAACACGCAACAAAGCAATCATGCGCTATTGCCTCTATTGCTGATTGGTCTATTATCGTTGCGCGCACTGGCTGGCTTTATTTCTGCCTACACCATGCGCTGGGTTGGTCGAAAAGTGATTGAGCAAATACGGTTGGATGCTTTTTTAAAACTGATGGCGTTGCCCGTGAGCTTCTTTGATGCAAACGCTGTCGGTAGCATTACCTCTAAATTTACCTTTGATAGCGAACAAATGTATAACGCGGTGACTAAGGTGACGGTGAGCATGGTGCGCGATAGTCTCACCATCGTTGGCATGGTGGCTTATATGTTGTATTTGGATTGGCGACTAACGTTAATATTTGCTTTGATTGCGCCATTGATGGTGTTTTTTTTGAAGAAAATGACGCCTAAATTACGATTTGCCAGCACCGCAGTTCAGCAATCTATGGGCGATATGACACAAGTGATTGAAGAAGCCGCCAGCGGTCAACGCATGGTGAAAATATTCGGCGGTGAGCGTTATGAATATGCGCGTTTTGCAACAATCACCAAAGCAAACCGTCAAATGATGACGCGCTTAGGCAAAGTGTCTAGCCTCAATAGCATGGTCATTGAATTACTCGCTGCCTTCGCTTTAGGCTTAGTTGTTTATTACGCCGTTGGCCGTTTTAGCGCTGGTGAATTTGCTGCTTTTATCGGCGCACTGTTGATGCTGATTGCGCCGATTAAAAGTCTGACTTCTTTAAATGCAGATATTCAAATTGGCTTAGCCGCAGCCCAAAGCATTTTCACACTGATTGATACACCCGCGCAAACCGATGAAGGTAAACAAGATATTGGTAAAACCAAAGGCGAAATTAGCATTAAAAGTGTGAGTTTACAGTATGAAAATGCTAAACGCCCTGCCTTGAGCAATATTGATTTAACCATTAAATCTGGTGAGAAAATCGCCTTAGTTGGCCGCTCTGGTGGCGGCAAAACAACCTTGGTTAATTTATTACCAAGGTTTTATGAATTGCAACAGGGCGTTGCCTTGATTGATGGCTTGGATATTCGCACCATGTCACTCAAAAGTCTACGTGAACAATTTAGCATGGTCAGCCAAGAGGTCGTTTTATTTAATGACACGGTGTTTAATAATATTGCTTACGGCACGCTGCACAATGTGAATGAAGCACAAGTGATTGAAGCAGCGAAAGCGGCACATGCTTGGGATTTTATTCAACAACTTCCCAATGGTTTGCAAAACGAAATAGGCGACCGCGGCGTACGCCTTTCTGGTGGCCAGCGCCAACGACTTGCCATTGCACGCGCTATTCTCAAAGATGCGCCTATTTTATTATTAGATGAAGCAACTTCAGCCTTAGATACGGAATCTGAGCAACATGTGCAAGCTGCGCTGGATGCTTTAATGCAAAATCGCACGACAATTGTGATTGCCCATCGCTTATCCACCATTGAAAATGCAGACCGCATTTTAGTAATGGAACAAGGCAAAATCATTGAAAGTGGTCGTCATCACGATTTATTACAAATCAATGGCAACTACGCCAAACTTTACCAAAAGCAATTTCATTAAGTTAATCATTAAACCAATGTAGGCAATACCATGGCGGCAATATGCTCTGGATTAACCTGCTTAATCTCCAGGTTTGGATCTTGATACCACATTGCCTTTTTACCCCAAGGTCTATAGCGGCTGGGCTGCCCTACACCAAAAACAGTAAACGTTGGCATAGCTAAAGCACTAGCAATATGCCCCAAGCCTGAATCATTACCGATAAAAAAACTGGCTTTTTTAAGATATGCTGCTGTTTCTAATAACGTTAACTTGCCACAGAAATTTTGAGTCGGCAAATCACATTGCTCTTCAAAGGTATTAGACAACTGGATATCATTGTGATCTCCAAAGATAAACACCCTATCAACATGGCCTTTTAATGTATTGGCAAAGCGAGCAAAAGAAGTCGCAGGCCAAATTTTTCCGCTAAAATTTGCACCAATTCCAATCGCCAAAATACGCTTATTGGCATCTATTTTTAAGGTTGTTTCTGCCTTAAAGATAGCTTGCTTAGATAGCCAAATTACGGTGTTTGGTATCGGTGTATTGGCAATTGGTTGTAAGGCCGCATAGTGTTTTTGTACACTATGCATCATCATGGTTTGCTGGTTGCCGCGCTTAAACGCTTTCACCTTTGCTTTCACAATATAAAGTAAACCATCGGTTCTTAAATCCACTGCTATATCATATTGTTGTTGGCGTAAGCGCATTCCTAGTTTTAACCAACCACGCCATCCAGCTCGCTTTTCTTTATTAATTATCTCACCAAGATATGGACAGTATTGAAAAAGAGCAGCCGAACGCTGGTCGCAAACAATATCAATAACAGCATTGGGAAATAGCTGATGCAATGCTTCTAAGCATGGTGTGGTTAATATCGCATCACCAATATTAGACAGCGTCACAAATAAGATTCTCTCTACCTGTTGTGGCTGTTTGATTTTCTTAAAAACAGCAAAAGAGCGGATGTTTAATAAAGTGGTTTCATGATGCATAGCGTGAATTGTAATGGGCGCTTGTGTCTTTTTTATGTCATTACATCAAACCATCATCAAACATTCATATTGTTCATGTTTAATCATGCTTATGATTGCACGCTACAAACTCATCACATGAATCAAACATCCATCGCCAAAAATCCACCGTTTTTTTTAGATACATTTGCTCGCTATTTACCATGGTTATTACCATTGCTACTGTTATTTTCTCGCGCCGTAGCCGACATCACTGTGCTAGCTGTTGGACTGGCTTTTTTATTCAACAGCTATCAATACCACGATTGGGCGTGGACAAAACAAACGTGGTTTAAGCTCAATCTAGTGTTTTGGCTGTATTTATTATGCATCAATGCACCGCTGAGCATCGATTCTGCTGATAGTTTCATGCATGCCATCTTCTATTTAAGATGGCCATTATTTGCCGCCGCACTTGCTTATTGGTTATTGCAAGATAAAAAATTTCAGCAGCATTTTCTGATTACACTCATGCTTGTCTGCGCATTTGTGTTACTAGACACCAGCTTGCAATATATCACTGGCACTGATTTATTTGGTCACACCAAACCAGGTCCAACTCGACTCACTGGCCCATATAGCAGGCCGATTCCTGGCATTATGATGTTGCGGGTTTTATTTATTGTGCTATTAATCACAGTGTTGATTCCATCATTCGCAACAGCAACGCGGCGCATTTTGTTTACACTCAGCTTGTTATGTATAGGCTTGTTGTTTATGTTTATCACTGGCGAGCGCATGGCTTTAATTCTTTTCCTTGCAGGGAGTGTTGTTGTCCTCATTGGCTTAGTATTAGACCAAAAAATGCATAAAGCAAAGGTGTTATTAGGCTTCGCATTTATCTTAGGTTTATTCGCACTCGCTATCTCATTCAACCCCGAGATGGCGGAGCGATCGGTCTTTAGCATCATTAACAAATTGTCGCAATTTGTCGATTCTGACTATGGCCTTGTTTTCCGCGCAGCAATCGCGGCTTGGCAAGAAAATCTGATGATAGGTAGTGGCTTCCATACCTATCAATCTGCTTGTGAACAATTGGGATTGTTACCGCAATGGGGCATACCGTGCTCGCATCCGCATAATCTTTACCTGCAAATTGGCGCAGAAACAGGCTTGATTGGTTTAATTATATTCTTCAGCATGGTAGTGAGTATTTACTTTACTGCACTTGCTCAACCCATTAAGAGCAAAAAATGGTTTGTCTCATGTTTGAGTTTCACTATTCTTAGCGTTAGCTTTTGGCCACTGATAGGCGGTATCAGTATTTTAAATAATGGCGTAGCCGCATTAGTTTGGCTGGGTGTTGGCTGGTCACTCGCCATCTCAATAACTACAAAATCCAAAACTATCATATCCAACTCATGGCCACCTCGCAAAATTTCATCAATTTGAAATATATCTTCATTATCCTTGTTACTAAATTAGGATAAATGAGCGCATTAACGATGAATACTTTAAACAGCGATTTATTAGATAGCTATGATGAAGAGCTTGAACTTGAGCTAGAAGACCGTACGCTTGAGCATGTTCTTGAAGCTGAAAACTTCCATATTTCTGATGAAGAAAAGGCGTTTCGTCCTACTTATTTTAGAGAACTATTCCGCCTGCAAGCCGAGCTAGTTAAGCTGCAAGATTGGGTGGTTGAAAGCGGGCATAAAGTAGTTATTTTATTTGAAGGCCGCGATGCAGCCGGCAAAGGCGGCGCCATTAAACGCATTACCCAACCCTTAAATCCACGTGTTTGTCGTGTTGCGGCATTGCCTGCACCAACGGAGCGTGAGCGCACACAATGGTATTTTTAACGCTATGTTTCACATCTGCCTGCCGCTGGTGAAAGGGTGCTTTTCGACCGCAGTTGGTATAACCGCGCGGGCGTAGAAAAAGTCATGGGCTTTTGTACCGATGATCAATATGAACAATTTTTTAGAACGGTGCCCGAGTTTGAAAAAATGCTGATTGACTCTGGCATTCAGCTCATTAAATATTGGTTCTCGATTACCGATGATGAGCAAAACATGCGCTTTCAAGGCCGTATTTATGATCCATTAAAACAATGGAAACTAAGCCCAATGGATTTGGAATCGCGCCGCCGCTGGGAAGATTATACAAAAGCAAAAGAAACGATGTTAGAACGCAGCCATACACCAGAAGCGCCTTGGTGGGTTGTGCAAGCCGACAATAAAAAGAAAGCGCGTCTCAATTGTATTGAACATTTACTACAGCAGATTCCTTATACCAATGTAGAAAAACCGCTCGTGCAACTTCCGCCACGTGTGCACAACGCCGACTATATTCGCCAACCAGTGCCTGCTGACATGTATGTGCCTGCAATCTATTAATCACTAACAAGCTGATTTAAATTCCAATATTGCTTTCAACTTGCTTATTCAGCTTGTTCAAGGAGTACTCAAGCACTTGCGCTACCGTTAGCATGGCCAAATCATCCACCTCTATCACTTCAAACTGGCGACGACCAATCTCTGCTCTCGCTGCTGATGTGCTAGGCCCAAAAATAGCCAAGCCCGCCTTATTCAAATAAGAGGCAATATGGCTAGGCCCAGTATCGTTACCAATGACATACCGCGCAGCATTCAAAACACCAGCCAACTCAAACCAATTAAGCACTTGCAAAACATGTCCTGGCATCTGTTTAGCTAATGCAGATTCATCTGGCCCTAGCACCACAACTACTTGGTAATTTTTATCAATGAATGCTGTTGCTAAATCTGCGTAATGAGGCCAGCGCTTTTCCAAATGCTGTGCTGATGAACCTGGAATTAACACTATATATTCACCTGCCGTAATGTCTCGCTCATTGCGTAGCTTGCTCATATCATCGGCTAGCCATGTCAATTCTGGCTGGTAGACATGCGGCGTGGCAATGCCCGCGCTGTTTAATAAATCAATCAAACCAATCAGCCCAGATGTTGGTTCATCTGCTTCTGCATCACGGCCTATCCACATGGTTTGGCTAAACCAAAATTGTTGATACATGCGTGAGCGGTCAGAATTTTGCAAATCAATCACCACATCAAACTGCTGTTTTTGCAATTTCTTTTTGAGTTTTAGTTGTTGATCGACACGCCAAATTGGCGCTCTATTATCAGCAATCAGATGGTCAATCGCAGGACATCGCTGCATGAGTGAACAATAGGCTGGTGCTGTTAACAAAGTGATTTCATGATGAGGGTAGTGATTTTTGATATCCGTTATCAGACCAATCGACTGAATCAAATCACCCAAAGCACCGTGTTTAATAATTAATAATTGCTGTATTTTCATTACTTCAATCACACATCCGTTGATAACAATTAATGGTTTCTTTTGTCATATAACTCAACGTCATTTGCTGCTGTGCCAGCTGTTGCGGCGCTTGCATCAGCGCTGTCCATTGCTTAGGCTGTTGTAAAAGTTCTTCTAATCGCTGACGTAACATGGCAACATCGCCAACTGGCACGATTAACGGGCTAGGTAATACTTCATTGGCTACAGGCACATCGGTTGATAACACATTGGCACTGCACATCAGCGCTTCGTTCAACACATAAGAAAAGCCTTCGCGCCGAGAGGAGATAATCACTCCATCAACGCTGCGCATGATTACAGTTGGATTGTCATGATGCCCAATCAAGCGCACATCAGTATTAGAATTTAGTAAAGCAATTCTTGCCTCTAATACTTGTCGCTCCGGCCCTTCACCGACAATCAGTAAACTCACCGATAAACCATCAATCGCATCTAGCAATACATCAAATCCTTTTGCGGAGACTAAACGACCAACGGCACAAATGACTGGCTTATCAGCTGGTAACTGATAGCGCTGCTTGACATCTATGGCCACAGTTTGTGGCGCATCAATGCCGTTATAAATCACTTCAGCACCGGCATGATTAATGAGACTTGCTAAATAGCGGCTCACGCAAATAACATGATTAAATCGATTAAATAATGCAAGACGGCGCTTTATATTATGTAAGGTGACGACCATTGGCGTTTTGATTAACCATTGCATGCTTGCCAGCATAGCGGCCGCTTTATTTGCCTGCGCATGAATCACATCAAATGGATAACGTCGTAAACATCGATAAAGCTGATACAACAACCAAGGGTTATATCGACTTAATCGCATATTAAGATCAACACGTTCAATTTCAGGTGGCAAGGTTTTAATAAAAGCAGGATCTCCAATCACCAGCACACGATGATCTTGCGCAACCAAACACTGGCTCAACTCGCGTACATGCTTTTCCAAACCACCATTGCCTTGGCTGGCAATGATTTGTGCAATAAACATGATTAATGTGTGCTCCGTTGACGTGCTTGAGCAAGCTCCTGATAGACATCCATGGTTTTTTGCAACATATTGTCTAAACTAAAATCTTGATTATTGGCAACAACTGGCGGCTGATGTAACCAGCGCAAAGTCAACGTCGCAGCCTCTGCCACATTGCCTACATCAATTCGCCCTTCAGGTAATAATGCAGCCAACTGCTCACTCACACCGCCATGCGCATAACCAATGACCGGCACGCCTAAACTCAACGCTTCTATTGTGGTTCGTCCAAATGCTTCTGGCTCTAATGACAATGAATAGACAATGTTAGCAATCGCCATAATCTCACGCAAATCATCGCGATGCCCAACGAAGGTGACATGTTCACTCACACCAAGACTCTGCGCTTTTTTCTCTAATTGTTTAAGAAAATTGGTTTTGCCTTTTTTAGCTTCACCCACAATCAATGCATGAAAATGTATCTTATGTTTTTTTAATTGTGCCGCCAACTCAATAAAATCAGCTTGCCCTTTCCACTTGGTTATTCTCGCTGGCAACACCAATAGTTTTTTGTCTTTTGTCTGCGGATAAGCGTGATACCACTCTTTTAACCAAGCTTTATCAGGCTGAAAACCATAAGGAAAATCATTGGCATCGACACCGCGATACACCAATCTTAATTTCTCAGGTTTAGCCTTATATTGACTGGTGACATACTCGCGTATCATTTCTGAAATCACAATCACCCGTTCGCCTTTAGTCATCACTTCACTATAACGACTAACTGAATACGGACCATGCACTGTCGTCACGAAAGCTGGACGCGTTTTAGGGTTCATTTCTTTCCAAGCAAGATAAGCAATCCACGCGGGAAAACGTGAGCGCACATGCACAATATCCACTTTTTCTTTTTCAAAAAACTGGCGCAATTGACGCACCAGCTTTAGCGTCAACAGTGACTTTTTACCGATAGGCCAAGTAATATGTTCACTGCTTTGTTTTTCCAGCTTGTTCACCATACGGCCACCTGCAGAAATCACAATAGAGCGATGACCGTTGGCAGATAAGTGAGCGCCCACTTCCAATGTGCCACGCTCCACGCCGCCAGAATCTAATGCAGGCAGTATCTGCACTACCGTTAAAGGAACTTGCATTTAACTATGCTTTAATTGGCAGTTCAAATGCAGGAAAACGCGTCGTTGTTGGCTGCATCCAAGCATGTAATATCCATCGACTACAACGATCCGCTTCCACGAAGCCAACCACTGTTTTTAGTTTTTGCTGATAAGTCTGTAAAAAATCAAACCGCGCAACCATGCCTTGATTAATTAGCTTTTGAATACCTTTGCTTACTCGGCTTTTTTTATTCACTGGCATGTTGAGCAGACCAACAGCCACTTGTGCCGTTAACGCTTCATAAACCATAGAAACGGAGTCTTCAGTTACCCAAGCAAATGCACTTTCTGACAACTGTTGGGCCACCCAACCTTTTTCGGTTTCTTCAAAAGGCACTACAACTAAGTTAGGAAAGTGAATACGTTTAACTGCAGATAGAAATGATTTTGGCGTTCGACGTGACGTTGTTAACGTATAGTGAATGTGCGCATTATGATTAACTAATTCATATACTTGGGCAATTAACTTCAAGGTGTCCCAATCGCAGTGTTTAGACGGACCGCCAATCATAATCAGCGCTTGATTACTCGCATGTTCACCCTCTGGTTGAATAGGGTTAAGCACGCCTCTCGTTTGCAGGTACTCAGCATTACCTTGGTATTGGTCATGCTCAGGAATCAAACATAAATCAAATAACTTAGCAGGCAAGCTTGGCTGCATCAGCACAATGGTTTTGCCGCCATAGGCACGTTGCGCGGCTAGCAGATGTAAATGCGTTGCATGGCCAGCCCCGATAATTAAATCAGGCAAAGGCAAACCCGCCCCCAAACCCCAAGTGGACGTTAACAAACAAACCATCGCCTCAAAACCATTACTCACTTTAATATCAATGGTTTGGCAATCTGCCTGTTTAATAAGCGCTTGTACAAGACCTAAGGACTGGCTTTCATGCCCCGCCTTTCCATCAATTAATCGCCAAATCGTTAATGGTCTACCTTCATCTAAACGAAGCACTTGTTCCAATTTATTCACCAACCTATTTTAAAAAAGACTTTTTTTACTAAGCCTGTAATTTAAAATAGTTTTGTGACAAGATTATGTAACTTATTTAAATATTTTATTCTGCATTTAAGATAGCCAGTCTGACTGAGTTAATGGCTGAGAAATGACAAAAAATAAGATTTAAATATTGTTAAGATGATTTCAACCTATTGAATGAGAACTGAAACAATTCGAATTGATTAATTTATTTGATAAACCATTGGATAAAATTGCCACCATTGTTTTATGATTTTTTCAATGGTGGCTATTTCATTATTACGCGTCACATGCAAGTAACTTACTTTGCAGTGTAGCGAGGATTTCGATTTCTAGCTCGTTATTTTATCCCTAAAAAGTAAGGAATATTTCCTGATAATTAATCGTCAACTTAGCTTTTAACTATCAATCACCCCATAACGAATCGCAATGCGCACCATTTCGATTGGGCTATTGGCACCCAGTTTTTGCTTAATCATGGTGTAATAATTAGATACGGTTTTTTGACTAATTTTGAGCCGTTCGCCCACTGCTTCAACGCTGACACCTTCTGTTAATAAGCGAAACACTTCAAACTCACGTGCAGACAGCATTTTTAATGGATTCTCATCGCCAACCATGCTTTCTAGCGCAATTTTTTGGGCGACTTCTGGGCTTAAATAGCTTTTACCTTTGGCAACTTCGTGTATCGCTTTCAGCAAATCACTATCAGCACCCGTTTTTGTCACATAGCCTTTTACACCGGCTTTAAGCACTTGTGCGGCAAATGTTGCATTGTCATGCATCGAGAAAATGATGATTTTGACAGCAGGATAGCGCCCCAAAATACGCCTGGCCGACTCTAAACCGCCCATGCCTGGCATAGATAAACCATGACAATGACATCAACTTGATTGGCACTGAGCAGTTGATAAGCAACTTCACCATTTTCCGCTTCTAAGCATTGTGCTGACATGCTTAATTAATCACGATAACTATTTATTTAAGTTAATGTTTTATGTGTACAATAAACAATCAATAGGAATGAAAAATGAAAAAGTATACAGAAATTGAAGTCACCGAACTATCTGGCACCTTAGCTAAAAACAATGTTTTACTGGTCGATGTGCGCAATAATGATGAAGTCGCGCGCGGCGTTATTAAGGGTGCGATGCATATCCAATTAGCATTATTGCCGCTAGAATGCGAAAAGCTAGCAAAGGCAGATACCGTTGTTTTTTATTGTCATAGCGGCATCCGTTCTGCCCATGCCGCCGATTTTGCCGCAACAAAGGGGATTACTGCGGTGAATCTGATTGGTGGTGTGGTTGCTTGGGCAAAAGCTGGCTACGCACTATCTCCTAAACTGTAAGTAGATGATTGCGTAAAAACATGATGGAATTTGATAAAGAAGTCGACGCACGCAACCTCAACTGCCCATTGCCAATTTTGCGCTGCAAAAAAGGATTGAGCGATATGTTAGGTAATCAAACCTTAAAAATCATGGCAACTGACCCAGGCTCAGAAAAAGATTTTGCCGCATTTTGCAAACAAACAGGTCATGAATTATTGCAATTAGACAAAACAGAAAACGTGTTTACGTTTTATATCAAAAAGCGCAATGTTGCTTAAAAAAATATGGCTTAATCTAATATGGCTAAAAAATTAGCACTGATTGCATCTAAAGGTAGTTTAGATTGGGCTTACCCACCATTTATTTTGGCTTCAACTGCGGCGGCAATGGGTTATGAAGTACATATCTTTTTTACCTTTTATGGCTTAACGCTACTTAAAAAAGACATTAGCGATTTAAAAGTCTCACCTCTCGGCAACCCTGCCATGCCAATGCCGATTCCCATGCCAAATTTAGCGCAAATGCTACCTGGCATGGAAAGCATGGCGACCATGATGATGAAGCAAAAGATAGCCAAAAAGGGGGTGGCTAGCATTGAGGAGCTACGCGAAGCTTGTTTAGAAAGTGGCGTAAAACTCATTGCTTGCCAAATGACGGTTGATTTATTTGACTTCAAACCAACTGATTTTATTGATGCCATTAAATTTGGTGGCGCGGCAAGCTTTTTTGAGTTTGCTGGCGAGTCAGATATTAGCTTATTTATGTAACACTCAAATCTTCATACTTAATTTTGGGGAACCCTCATGAGCAAAGGTTTATGATGATCTGAAAAGTGGTTCAACCGTGGTTTATGGCTAGTGGCTTTGGCGATACCGTTATTCGCGACTTGCCTAGAGTAGAAACCTATTATGTGCTGGACGATTTTATTGACATAAATGCAGCAACGCCTATTCGTCAAGAGATCAAAACATTGCATACGCAATCACAAAAAGTAGCGGATCAATTAGATCAAGCGCAGTTACAGCTGGACATTAGAAGCAATTACTACAACGCCGCCCGTACTACTTTTGATAATTGGGTGTCTACACACAATGTCACTAATCAAGCTAACCAAGATGATGAAGTGATTCAACGTACGCAAAACTTAGATCATTTGAAAAGCTTAGAGCGCGACGCATTAACAGCGGTTGAAAATTTAAAGCAACACCAATTAACCATTAATCAGAATATTCATACACAACAAACAGTACTTTCAACACTTGAAGATACCGCACAAATCAAGCTTTACGAAAAGCAAAAACATCAAGATATTCGTGCTTTTTTGTATCGTCTTGCCTTAATATTGCCATTGCTATTGATTGCCGCGTGGCTGTTTAAAAATAAACGGCAAACGCCTTATTGGCCGTTCGTGTGGGAGTTTATCACCTTTGCTGGCTTTGCCTTCTTCGTCCAATTAGTGCCGTATTTGCCGAGTTATGGCGGTTATGTACGCTATCTTGTTGGCATCGTGTTAACCATTTTGATTGGACGACAAGCCATTATTTCGCTGAATAAATATCTTGAAAAACAGCGATTAACAGAAGCGATGCCGAATGCAGAAAGAAGAGGGACGATGAGTTATGACATTGCGCTAGCAAGATTAGCCAAGAATGTTTGCCCAGGCTGTGAACGTGCAGTGGATTTAAAAATACCGACAATGATTTTTGTCCGCATTGCGGCATCGGTTTGCATGACTGTTGTGGAAGTTGCAATGGTCGCAAAAGTGCCTTTGCTAAGTTTTGCCACAAATGCGGTGCGGTTGCTTAAAGCATTGCAAATTAACCTTCTTGCAGTCAGTGCGTCAGTAATTTACTTGGTGATACGTTGCTCTGCTTTTTCGCGCACTTTAGTAATGATATAAAACAGAAATGGCAAAGTCAGAAAAAACCAAGGCCTGTCAGTAACCATCCGGATTGATCAATCTGTGTGACCGCTGGCCACAAATTAATCCCACCAAATTTTTTGGCAAGACTCAACGCCATTAATACACTGCCAAAAAATTTCAACGCTAACATGCTCAAAGGCAATGGAATCTTTTGCTCATGACGCGCATTGTCACTCATGATACCTCCTGCTGATAGTTACTCTACTAGACACACATCCCTTTAGAAACTTATCCTAGTTTAGCCAATTGCGCTTCCAACTTTTCTAAACTCGCTGCGAATTCGGCAACACGTGCCTTCTCTTGCTCAACCACTTCCGATGGTGCACGTGCAACAAAGTTTTCATTATTTAGCTTACCATTAGCTTTGGCAATTTCACCTTGTAAACGTGCCACCTCTTTACCTAAACGTTCTTTTTCAGCGGCAACATCAATTTCCACTTTCAGCATTAATTTAAAGTCACCAACCAACATCACTGGCGCATCAGCTTCGGGCAGCGCTGCCGTCACTTCTACACTCTCCAGTTTAGCCAACGCTTTTAAGTAAGGCGCATAACCGTTAAGCATATCGACATTACCAGCTGCAATTAAAGGCACTTTACTTGATGGAGAAATACCCATTTCACCGCGTAAACTACGACAAGCATCAACGCAAGCTTTCAGCTCCGCTACCCAAGATTCAGCACTTGCATCAATCTTTTTCGGCTGCGCTGTTGGGTATGCTTCCAACATAATGCTGCCACCTTGTTGACCACTCATCGGGCCTATGGTTTGCCAAATTTCTTCAGTAATGAACGGAATAATCGGATGTGCTAACCGCAATATTGTTTCTAATACGCGTAATAAAGTACGCCGTGTTGCGCGTTGTTCTGCCTCGCTACCAACTTGAATTTGTACTTTTGCAATCTCTAAATACCAATCACAATATTGATCCCACACATATTCGTAAATCGCTTTTGCCGCCAAGTCAAACCGATAGTCAGTAAATGCTTTTTCCACACCCGCTTCTGTTTTTTGCAAGATAGAAACAATCCAGCGATCGGCTTGGCTAAAGCTTAAGTAGCCATCTGGTTTTGTCTCACAGGGTTCCAGGCCATTGTCTTGAGGCGTGCCATCTTCATGCTGTGTATTCATCAACACAAAACGTGTTGCATTCCACAACTTATTACAGAAATTACGATAACCATCACAGCGCTGCAAATCAAACTTAATATCGCGGCCTGGGCTAGCTAAAGCGGCAAAGGTAAAACGCAATGCATCTGTTCCGTAAGCATTAATACCTTCTGGAAACTCTTTGCGCGTACGCTTTTCAATTTTTTCTGCATCTCTCGGATTCATTAATCCTGTCGTGCGTTTTTTGATTAAATTGTCTAAAGCAATGCCATCAATCAAATCAATCGGGTCGAGTACATTGCCCTTTGACTTAGACATTTTTTGACCTTCGGCATCACGAATCAAGCCATGCACATATACATGCTTAAACGGAATTTTGCCAGTGATGTGCTTGGTCATCATCACCATGCGCGCCACCCAGAAGAAGATAATATCAAACCCTGTCACCAGCACACTAGAAGGCAAGTATTGCTGTAAGGCTTGGTTTTGTGCATCAATCGCCTCATCACCTGTCCAGTCTAATGTGGAGAACGGCCATAATGCGGATGAGTACCAAGTGTCTAATACGTCGTCATCTCGTTTTAAATTACCTGCATAGCCGTCATTTTCTGCTAGTGCTTTTGCTTCCGCTTCGTCATGCGCAACATAAACTTGTCCATTATCGCCATACCAAGCAGGAATTTGATGACCCCACCATAATTGGCGAGAGATACACCAATCTTGAATATTATTCAGCCATTGGTTATAAGTATTCACCCAATTTTCTGGGTAAAACTTAATTTGACCATCAGCTACAACATCTAAAGCTTTTTCGGTAATGCTCTTGCCATCTGCAGATGGTTTGCTCATCGCCACAAACCATTGATCAGTCAGCATCGGCTCAATTACCACATTGGTACGATCGCCACGCGGCACTTTGAGTTTATGCTTATCAACTTTAACTAAATAGCCTTGCGCTTCCAAATCAACCACTACCTGTTTACGGGCGGCAAAACGCTCTAATCCCTGATATTCCTTAGGTGCCTCTTCATTAACAAAGCCATCTAAATTCAAAATGCCAATCATCGGCAATTGGTGACGTTGACCAACCGCATAGTCATTAAAGTCATGCGCTGGCGTTACTTTCACCACGCCAGTACCAAACTCTTTATCGACATAATCATCAGCAATAATTGGAATTTCGCGATTACATAATGGTAACGTTACATTTTGGCCAATCAAATGTGCATAGCGCTCATCTTCTGGATGCACCATCACCGCCACGTCACCCAACATGGTTTCTGGGCGAGTTGTAGCAACGGTTAAATGACCTGAACCATCTGCAAGTGGGTAGTTTATGTGCCACATCGAGCCATCTTCTTCCTCTTGCACCACTTCTAAATCTGATACCGCTGTACCGAGTTTGACATCCCAGTTCACCAAACGCTTGCCTCGGTAAATCAACCCTTCGTTATATAAACGTACAAAGGTTTCAGTCACCACTTTATTCAAGCCAGCGTCCATGGTAAAGCGTTCGCGCGACCAATCCGGCGAAGTGCCTAAACGGCGCATTTGTTTGGTAATGCTACCGCCCGAGAATTCTTTCCACTCCCATACTTTTTCTAAGAATTTTTCACGACCTAAATTATGACGCGACACACCTTGCGCATCAAGCTGACGCTCAACGACAATCTGCGTTGCAATCCCCGCGTGGTCTGTGCCTGGTTGCCATAATGTGTTATCGCCGCGCATACGATGATAACGTGTTAGTGCATCCATTAAAGTTTGATTAAAACCATGCCCCATGTGCAGCGTACCTGTCACATTCGGTGGTGGTAATAGGATGCTGAAGTTTTCTATGATTTCTGAATTAGACTCCGTTGGCTGTTTAAACCCAGCTGCGTAATAGCCTTTGCTCTCCCAAAAGGCATACCATTTACTCTCAATGGTCGCTGGGTCAAAGGCTTTATTTAAATCGTTTTGTGGCGTAGTAGTCATAGCGCGTGATTTTACCACAGGCAAAGCAAAGACTTAATGTCATTAATAGCGTCGACAATGTTATGTTCTTAAAAAGTAAGATGTCAGCAATTTAGCCCATCTTGACTTACATATTGACCATAAATAGTGCTAGTATTCCTTAATATCATCAACAAATGAGGTGATTATGATTGACTCAGTTTGGGCTTGGGCAATATTAGGCATTATTCTATTTTCGGTTGAAATGGCAATTGGTACTTTTGATATTTTATGGTTTGGTGTTGCTGCCATCTTTGTTGCCGTTGCCTTATGGCTGTTTCCAGAGATGCCGCCTGCAGCGCAATATATCATGTTTGCAGCACTGTCACTTATTTCACTCGCTATTTGGCGCTTTCACTACAAAAAAACAGAAACACACTCGCGTGTAGGTCAGGCACAGGGTGAGGAAATCGGCAGGATTGGCATTGTGATTGCCGCTTGTGGCCCGAATAAAAATGGCAAAATACGCTTTGCACAAGGACTGATGGGCGCACGTGAATGGACGGCAGTATCAAACGAAACCATCGCAAAAGACACAGAAGCAGAAGTCGTTGCCGTTGAAGGCAATGCGTTAAGAATTAAATCAATTTAATCAGACAGGAAAACATCATGACCGAACTCAGCATTGTAATCATATTCTTGGTGATTATCGCTATTGTGAAAGGTGTACGGATTGTGCCGCAAGGTGAGGAATGGGTAGTCGAACGCTTAGGGAAATTTACAGGCGTCATTACCCCAGGACTGCATGTCATCAATCCGATTTTAAGTAAAGTCCGCTATCAAGTAACGACTAAAGATATTATTTTAGAAATCCCAGAACAAGAGGTGATTACCTCTGATAACGCCGTTATTTTAGCCAATGCCGTTGCCTTTATTAAGGTGAGCAGTATTGAACGCGCTGTGTATGGCATTGAAAATTTCCGTGAAGCGATGCGTAATATGGTGCAAACCAATTTACGTTCAATCATTGGTGGCATGGAACTTAATCATGCACTCACTTCGCGTGACCGTATTAAAGCAGAGCTCAAAAATGCCGTGGCAGATGAGGCATTGGATTGGGGATTAACGGTTAAGTCGGTTGAGATTCAAGATATTAAGCCATCTATCAATATGCAAAATGCAATGGAAAGACAAGCAGCGGCTGAACGTGAACGTGTGGCGGTGGTGACTGAAGCGGAAGGTGCAAAACAAGCGCTGATTTTAAACGCAGAAGCGCGCTTGGAAGCTGCGCGTAAAGATGCGGAAGCGCAAATGGTTGGGGCGAAAGCCTCTGCAGAATCGATTAAATTCATTACGGCATCAGCAAAAGAAAATATTGATTCAGCTAACTTCTTATTGGGCGACCGCTATATTCAAGCGCTACAAAAAATGTCTAGCTCAGGCAATAGTAAAATTGTAGTGATGCCAGGCGATTTAATTGGCGCAGTTAGAAACTTGGTTGGCGGCAAATAACATCTACCCACCACACACTTTACAAGCAGGGTCGAGTGATAACTTGATAGTGCGCCACTCTGCTGTGAGCGCATCCAACAGCATTAATCGACCCTGCAACGTTTCACCAATACCCATTAAACATTTCAGCGCTTCTGCTGCTTGTGCCGTGCCTATCATGCCTACCAGTGGTGAAAACACACCGCTATCTGCACAGCGCAACGCTTGATCATCGCCCGCATCTGGAAACAAACATTGATAACAAGGACTGGCTTCATTTCTAAAATCAAACACAGTAATTTGTCCTTCAAAACGTACGGCAGCACCTGAAACTAATGGCTTCTTTTGTTTAAAACAAAGCCGATTTAATGCATACCGCGCGGCAAAATTATCGGAACAATCGATTACCACATCGGCTACTGAAATTAACGTTTCCATTTCAGCATGCGTCGATTTTTTTTCAATTGTTTTAACTTTAATTTCAGGGTTAATTGCATCAATGGTTTGCTGGGCGGACATTGCTTTATTCATGCCAACCGATTGTGTCGTGTGAATAATTTGTCGTTGTAAGTTGGTTAAATCAACCTCATCAAAATCACAAATGGTTAAAGTGCCAACACCACTAGCAGCCAAATATAAAGCCACAGGCGAACCTAATCCGCCAGCACCAACAATCAATGCATGGCTGGTGGTCAATTTTTCCTGCCCTGCATATTCCACCTGCGGTAGCAAAATATGGCGGCTATAGCGTAGTAGTTGGTTGTCGTTCATGATTCAATAATGTCAATAATTAATGGATTTTTCCTGCCACAATCATAGCGTTATACAGCATATAATACGATAGATTTCGACTGAAGGATGTTTCTTTTTAGGGGTAATTTCTTTGAGGTAACGCGTTAATAGTTCAGCAAGTGTTGTATTCTCAGCCTCAACTCGACTTACAAAGTTACCGTTGTCCATCTGAGACTCAATATTTCTAGCCCAAGAATCTGCTTCTTTACGGATAGGGAATGTTTTATTTAAACCTGGATAGCCTTTACGCTGGATTCTAGCTTGCCAGCCATTAGAACGTTTACGAAATGTAGCCATATCTTCTCCAAAAAGGACAAGGGAAGGACAAAAGACGTTGGTAGAGACCGTTAGGCTGAAAGCCTTGGAATCAACTTGTTGATTTATTGTATGAAAGTTGGGGTGGCTGATGGGGCTCGAACCCA
>JAHZMC010000001.1 GCA_022599515.1 Betaproteobacteria bacterium | reverse complement strand
CTATATTAATCAATAAATTAATAACTGTAAAGTAATAATAAAAATAACATGAACAACTGGTTAAAAATTAATCAATGGTTAAATTACAAGCCATTCCGCACGCATTTATTCAAGCAAAATTGCACCTTATGCGATGCAGCAACTAATAGCGAATTCAGCATCTGTGCGGCTTGCGTTCAGGATTTACCGCTTGCGCCTCATCCAAGTTGCCCTCAATGCGGTTTAAGCACGCAAGGCGATATTTGTGGAAAATACCTTAAACAACCACCACACTTTGATGCAACCCATGCTTTATTTGCTTATGGCTACCCTGTGGATGCATTGCTACAACATTACAAATACAACAATGCTTTATACCTGAGCCAAACCTTTGCGCAGCTGCTGTCCGAAAAGATGCAAGATAAAGATATAGACGTCATTATTGCGATGCCTTTACATCCAAGCAGAATCAAAGAACGCGGTTTTAATCAGTCATTAGAATTAGCAAAAATCATCGCCAAGCAACATAACATTAGATTTGATAGTAATAGTTGCCACAGAATTAAAAATACCCCGCCACAAGCAAGCTTGCCACTCAAAAGCCGTTTAAAAAATATGCAAGGTGCTTTTGCATGTAATCAATCATTTTCAGATGAGCATATCGCATTGATTGATGATGTGATGACCACAGGCAGCAGGCGAAAAAAATCAAAAAAGCAGGTGCGCGCAAGGTGAGTTGTTATGTGTTAGCCAGAACGCAGTAATTGATACCATGCTCAGCATTGATACGGTAAAATGACGCGCTATGTTCCATATCGTCTTATTTGAGCCAGAAATTCCACCCAATACGGGTAATATCATTCGCCTCTGCGCCAACACTGGCGCGCAATTACATCTGGTTGAACCATTGGGTTTTAAGCTAGAAGATAAACAATTAAAGCGTGCTGGACTTGATTACCATGAATTTTCCACGCTCAAGGTTTATGAAAACTGGGAAGCATGCAAAACAGCATTAGCTGGCAAACGAATGTTTGCCATTACGACTAAAGGCAGCACTCGTCACAGTGATATTCAATTTCAAGCGGATGATGTATTTGTATTTGGTCCAGAAACGCGTGGCCTGCCTGATGAAATTCGCAACACTTTTCCACCAGAGCGCAGAGTGCGATTGCCAATGTTAGCGGAAAGTAGGAGTTTAAATCTATCGAACTCTGCTGCCGTATTGTTATATGAAGCTTGGCGACAAATTGATTTTGAAGGTGGTTTGTAGCTGTTTAAATAGCTTTGGATTTATATAACTTCGGATTTCTGCTCGCGACCAAGCAAATCCATCACCGCTTCTTTTGCAGATTTACCAGCAGACAAGGCTTGATTCACTTCATAAGTAATTGGCATATCAACATTGATTTTTTCAGCGCGGCGCATCACTTCACGTGACGTATTAACACCTTCTGCAACATGACCTAACCCACTCAATACTTCTTCCAATGCTTTACCAGAAGCTAACTGTAAACCAACTTCTCTGTTGCGAGAATATTGTCCCGTGCAAGTGAGGATTAAATCACCAGCGCCAGCTAAACCCATAAACGTTTCAGGCTTTGCACCCAAGGCAACGCCAAAACGGGTAATTTCCGCTAAGCCACGGGTAATCATCGCGGCACGTGCATTATTACCAAAGCCCATGCCATCAGAAATGCCGGCCGCAATCGCCATTACATTTTTAACAGCGCCGCCAACTGAAACGCCAATGACATCTGCGCTGTTATAAACGCGCAAACTACCGCCATGCAATAATTTAGCAGCCTCTAGTGCAAATGCCGAATCATTAGCTGCCAATGTGACTGCTGTAGGCAAACCGCGCACTAATTCGGCTGCAAAACTAGGACCAGACAAAACGCCCCACTGCTGACTCATGCCCAACTCTTCAATCGCTACTTCATGTGGTAATAATGCAGAAATAGGCTCCAAACCTTTATGCGCCCAAATAAGCGGCTGTGTGGATCCCAGCTTTTTTAGCTCTTTAAGTAAGATGCGGAAACCTGCTGTTGGCACCACCGATAAAATTAAATCAGCACCGGCAATCGCTTGCTCTAAATTTTCTTCAACTTCTAGATTGTCGTTAAATTTAAAATCACCCAAATACAAAGGGTTTGCGCGCGCTTTGCGCATGCCAGAGACATGGCCAGCATTACGCCCCCACAAGGTTACTTGGTGTTGATTGCTGATATGGATGGCCAACGCGGTACCCCATGCACCTGCACCTAATACTGCAATTTTCTTCAAAACAATCCCCAAATTGCACTACTTTGGATATAGCCAACAATGCCATCACGGTGCTTAACTTTAACCCAACCTTGATTAATGCTTGGAGATAACACCTCAAGCACCACGTCCCTTTCTACGCTTGCTAACAATGCAGACTCAGCACTTTCTGCTGCTTTAATTTCAGTATTATTCGTCACTATCACTGTTCGTTTAGCATCTAAATTTTTACCTTCTAGCCAGCTTAATCCGCCACGCTGATCGCGCACTTTTACCCAAGCACCCAGATTAACAATCACTTCTACAGGATAACCTTGCGTCATGATATAAGCCTTGGTTGACTCTGCTGAAGGCGCATCATAAGCAATGGCTTTCGCAGGCAGTATTGAGCGAAAATCAGCTGCTTGCACTGGTGCCGATAAACACAAAGAAAAACCCAAGCTCAGCAATACTGAACTTGGGTTTAATCCTAGAAAGTTTAACCGTAATAAAAAAGTGTTGAATTTAGAAAATAATAATTTCATGAATTCAGCTTTCTTTTAATTAGTTTGGTGCTTCTGATGGGTTTTGTTCCATTTTTTGTTGCGCATACAACGCTTCAAAGTTGATTGGATTTAATAAAACTGGCATAAATCCAGCTCTTGTTACCATGTCAGAAACCGCTTCTCTTGCATAAGGGAACAAGATATTTGGACAAGTAATCGCTAATACCACTTCTAGATTTTCATCTGGAATACCACGGATACCAAAAATACCAGACTGCGTTACTTCCACCAAAAATGCAGTTGTCTCTTCAACTTTTGCCGTTACTGTTACTTTAATAGCAACCTCAAAAACGCCATCATCTAATCGCGTTGCGCTGTTGCCAAGCTCAACACTGACTTGCGGCGCTGTTCTGTTCGTAAAAATTTGTGGCGCATTTGGCACCTCAATTGAAGCATCTTTTACGTACAATTTCTCAATTGCAAAGCCTGGTTGCGCTTGTTCTGTTCCAGCTGCTTCTGCCGCAGCGTTGTTATCTTTTGCCATTTAAATTTCCTAATAATTTTTAATTGATTGAAGCTTGCAACATTTCTAACGCATTATTTTAACTTTTTATGACGTTTTAATCACCCTAAATATTGCCAAACTTAAGCTTACTTAGGCTTCTTTAGCCAATAAAGGCTCAAGTTCACCAGCCAAATCCAGCGCACGCAAATCATCAAAGCCACCAATATGTTGCTCATTAATGTAAATTTGCGGTACTGTGCGACGCCCCGTTTTTCCCATCATTTCGTTGCGCAGTTCTGGTGCCTCATCAATACGAATTTTATTAATATCCGTCACGCCTTTACTTGTCAATAATCGCTCTGCATTGACGCAATATGGGCAATAACCCGTTGTATACATAACAATATTAGCCATCATTAATCCTTTACCAAAGGCATTTTAGCCTCTATCCATTTATCCAAACCGCCAGCCAAACTACTCACTTGCGCAAACTCATGTTTTGCTAATACTTTGCATGCTGCGTTAGAGCGCACGCCACGCTGGCAAACGACCAACACTGGTTTGTTTTTTTGCTTAGCAAGCTCCTGAATCCGCTCTTCTAGCTTGGCAACAGGAATGTGCTTTGCGCCTTGAATATGCCCCGCTGCAAACTCGGTATCATCTCGCACATCCAAAATAAATAGTTTTGCGCGATTCATCAGCAGCACCGCTTCGTTTGGTGTAACGCTTGGCATGCCTGCATTGCTATTAGTTAATATCGGCCAAATTAGCGCCAAACCAGACGCCAATGCGAGTCCAATAAAGATTGCATTATCGATAATAAATTCCACAGTGTTTCTTCACGCTTTCTGTTAGGTTTACATTTATATGCGGCCTTTAGCTTATTAATTCAAGGGTTAACAAAGGCGCAACAAGAAGTTTATTGATGAATTACTTTTTTTTACACAGGCAACCATTATAATGTAACTACCCCTACGCTTCATGTGAAATATTAAATATGTCAACAACGCCGGTAATTTTACTCATTTTAGATGGCTTTGGTTATCGCGAAGATTCCCAAGACAATGCCATATCACTTGCAAACACACCGCACTTAGATGCGCTTAAACGTGACTATCCGAATACGCTGATTAATGCTTCTGAACACTATGTCGGATTGCCAGATGGTCAAATGGGTAACTCTGAAGTTGGTCACTTAAACATTGGCGCAGGTCGTGTTGTTTTTCAAGATTTTGAACGCATCAATAAAAGCATCGAAACTGGTGAGTTTTTTGAGACGCCCGTTTTAATACAAGCAATTGAGACATTAAAAGCGACTGACAAAGCCCTTCACATCTTTGGCTTACTTTCTGATGGCGGCGTTCATAGCCATCAATCGCATATTCACGCCATGCTGGAAATGGCAGCAAAACAAGGGCTAAA
This sequence comes from Betaproteobacteria bacterium, assembly GCA_022599515.1. Classification (GTDB taxonomy): domain Bacteria; phylum Pseudomonadota; class Gammaproteobacteria; order Burkholderiales; family Methylophilaceae. The sequence continues at coordinate 5,088 of JAHZMC010000001.1, read as the reverse complement.
TAAAGTTTATGTGCATGCCTTTTTAGATGGTCGCGATACGCCACCGATTAGCGCAAAACCTTATATTGAAGCGCTGGAAGAAAAAATAAAATCACTAGGCGCTGGTAAGATTATCAGTGTTTGTGGTCGCTTTTATGTAATGGATAGAGATAAACGTTGGGAACGCGTTGAGCCTGCCTTCAATATGATTGTAGAGGGTGAAGCTGCATTATCAGCAACGTCTGCCAGCCAAGCATTAGAAGACGCTTATGCACGTGACGAAAATGATGAGTTCGTACAATGTACAACAATCCGCCAAGCTGGCGAGGCGCCAATCAAATTAGAAGATGGTGACAGTGTCATCTTTATGAACTTCCGCGGCGACCGCGCTAGAGAAATAACAGACGCCATCTTAGATGACCACTTTGATGGTTTCACCCGAAAACGTGTGCCTCAGCTAGCTCACTTTTTTACGCTGACACAACATGATCAAAATCAGAATAAAGCGATTCCTATATTTGCACCTTTTTCTGTTAAAAATACGTTTGGTGAACACTTACAAAACTTAGGGCTCACTCAGTTACGTATAGCTGAAACAGAAAAATATCCGCATGTTACGTTTTTCTTTAATGGTGGTGAAGAATCAATATTTAATGGTGAAGATAGAATTTTGGTGCCTTCTCCAAAAGTCGCCACTTATGATTTGCAACCTGAAATGAGTGCTTATGAAATGACCGATAAGCTGATTGAAGCGATTCAAACTAAAAAGTATGACGCCATTATTTGTAACTATGCCAATTGCGACATGGTAGGTCATACTGGTTTTTTAGATGCTGCAATCAAAGCGGTGGAAGCCTTAGACGTTTGTATTGGTCGCGTGGTTGCAGCCATGCAAGCAATCGGTGGCGAAGTGATTATTACCGCCGATCATGGCAATGCTGAATTGATGCGCGATTATCAAAACAATCAACCGCATACACAACATACAACTAATTTAGTGCCGATGATCTATGTCGGTCGTCGCGCAACTTTAGCAGAAAATGGCGCGTTGTCCGATCTCGCACCGACACTACTCAATATGATGGGCGTCACTCAACCTGCCGAAATGACAGGGAAAAATCTGATTACCTTTGCTACTAGCGCTTGATGACTAATGTGTTATTAATCAGTCGACTGTTAATGCCAACGTTGGCTTGGTTGATGATGCTTTGTCTGTTGATGACGAGCCAAATGAGCCATGCTGACGACAAAGTTGGCGCTGCAAAAAAAGATATTAGCGGTATACAAAAAAAAATTAATACCATTGAGCAAAAGATTAATCAAACAAAAAAAGAACAACATGATGTCACTGACGCCTTAAAAAAATCAGAGACAGCGATTAGTGATGCGAACAAAACTTTACATAAAATTAGACAAGAGCAACAGCAAAACGAAGCCAAGCTTAATCAGCTAAAAAAACAATCACTCTCCATCAGTGGAAAGCTTGCTCAACAGCAAAAACAGTTGAGCAAACTACTCTATCAACGTTATACCGTCGGTAATCAAAGTTATACGCAACTGATTTTACAAAGTAAAAACCCAAGTAAAATTTCACGTGATCTTAAGTATCAATCCTATATTGCCAAAGCGCATACTAAACTTATTAACGACATGCAGAGCAACTTAGATGAGATTAAGCTGCTTGATAAAAAAATAACTGAAGCACTACAGCAAGTATCTGAATTAAAAGCTAAACAAGAAAGTGAGCGAGCAGTACTAGAAAAACAGAAATCTGAAAAAGCACTCGTATTAAAATCACTATCTAAAGAGATTTCAGCGCAACGAGGACAAATCAACAAACTCAAGCGAGACGAAAAACGTCTTTCTCAACTGGTCACTAAATTAACAGCGCGCGCTAAACCAGCTCGCCCTAAAGTAGCTCCTTCCAAAATAGCAAAGCCAGAAAAGGAAGAAACAACCATCATTGCCAATAACCAAGAGACTCCTGACAATCGTTATAGCGGAAAAAAATTCTCGTTACTCAAAGGGAAACTGAAACTACCCGTGAAAGGTGAAGTAACCAATCGTTTTGGCCGAGAGCGACAAGATGGTGGACTCTCCTGGAAAGGACTATTTATCCGCGCCGATGAAGGCGCGCCAGTTAAATCTGTTGCTAGTGGACGCGTCGTATTTGCCGAATGGATGCGCGGATTTGGCAATCTTATCATCGTAGATCATGGTAGTGGCTACATGAGTTTGTACGGTAATAATCAGACGATATTGAAAAATGTTGGTGAAGACATAGAAGGCGGAGATACGATTGCTGCTGTTGGCAACACTGGCGGCAATAAAAGCCATGGCTTGTATTACGAGTTGCGTAAAAAAAGCGTGCCATTTGACCCTTTAGCTTGGAGCTCCTTACGCTAACATAACTATTTAAGAATAATCGTCGTAAAGTCCAATCAAACAAAAAAACGCACTAAAAAGTGCGTTTTTTCTAAGTATTTCTTTGGCGTTCTAAATGATTATCTAGTTTCACCAGGAATACGTTCGTCATCTGTAGGAACATAACCACCTGGCTCGTCTGAAGCTGCTTCTTCTGCTGGTGCTTCTTCAGTTGCCATTTCTTCTGCAGGTGCAGCTTCTTCAGTTGTCATTTCTTCTACTGGTGCTTCAGCTTCTTTTTCTGCACATGCTGCTAGTAAAAAGCCAGCTAATAAAGCAGGAACCAATAATTTATATGTTACTTTCATTCATCTTCTCCCAAGAACTTTTTTTAAAAAAACCCAGACTTCGCTTACGACAATACCAAAACTAAAGTCAATTGACAATCTCCTGTAAAACAATTTTACAAATATTGCATAAAAGACTACCCCATTTGTTGGAAATTTGCAGCAATCAGCCTCCCTTTGGCATAAGCATCTATTTCATATCGACTTTTACGATACCCCCATCGACATGACCAACAATACGTCAACCAATTCATCCCATGTAAAAACTGAGAAACATGCATGAGTTCGTGACCCAATAATTCTATACCAGATTGAGTATTTAGGTGATAAGCACCCGTCCTAAAGTAGATGCGATGCTGCAAAACCACTGCGCACATCTTTTTGTGTAGCCAAAATGGCACATTCCCATCAATAATTCTGGTTTGCGCAATGACATTTGCTGCAAAATAAGGTTTAAAACTGTGTTTTTCTTCAGCGGTTAGTGGCCGCTCTTGAGCAGTCATCTTAGCTAATCGCCAATTAAATGCATCAAAATACGGCGGGTTGCTGGCATATGCCTATGTTCAAACAAAAATAAGCCTTGCCATTGCCCCAATGCAAGGCCGCCATCAACGACAGGAATAGACAGGCTTGTTTGCGTTAAAGCTGTGCGCACATGTGCCGGCATATCGTCAGGACCTTCGACTGTATGTACAAATAGTGAATCACCATCTGGTACTAATCGATTAAAAAATGCTTCCATATCAACCAGCACATCGCTGTCGTAATTTTCATTGATCAATAGACTAGCCGAAGTATGTTGAATATAGAGTGTTAACAAGCCCGTGGTTAACACTTGTTCATTCACCCACTTTAGCACTTGCGGCGTAATGTCATAAAGCTTACGACCTTGCGCCTTAACTTGTATTATTTCTGTAAATTGCCGCATATTTTCTTCTAGGTTAACGCTGACACGCAAACGCTACCAACCATAATAACTGCCTACGCCAAAACCAGAGGCTTCTATGTCAATAATAATAGGTGGTTTCATGTTCGCTCTACCAAATATCGATTGATTGCACACCAAATGTTAAAACAACATGCAATACATTTAATTACGGAATAATCTTCAGCTTTAAAGCCTCTGATGTATTAACGGCTAAATAAGTTGCATCTTTAAATTTGAGCAATTGCGAATAATCGATTTTGGCACTGGTACTAAGCAAGTTAGTTGCATCAGACCATGTCTTACCGCCATCATTCGATGACATACCCATGACTTTTTTCACATTACCAGCATGTGTTTCTTGCCAAGCCAACCACACCTTTTCACCGCTTGATAACAAGGTAGGATGACCTGCTTGCTTGTTATTGTCGCCAAATTGCTTAGCTGGCGAAGTCACCCATGCTTCACCATCCATTCGACTGTAGTAAAGGCCTGGATTCTTTTCTTTACCATCGAAATATGCCATGTGATAGCCCCACCAATTTGCATCTTCGCCGCCTATTGCAAGTGCGCCACCATGGTGTGGACAACCATCTAACTGCCAATGGCCAAAGGTTGCTCGGTGCAATTCTGCCGATTCAGCTGATTGAGGAATTTCTGCCATCATATGATCACGCTCGCCCCCATCAAACACGTGTCGCCACATGGCAACCACCGTGCCATCTGGTTTAGTGGTCGTTGCTATACGGCAGCATTCGCATGAATAGTCAGCCAACTTTACTTCTGGAGCAAAGCTGTCGCCTTTATCCGATGAAGTTGTATAGTAAATAGAACTACCACTACGCTTTTTTCCTGCCAGTTTATCGCGCATTAAGTCACGTGCATCTAGCCACAACACAGTAACTTTACCGTCTGCAGAGACGGACAGCTCCTCAAATGCATGGCCAATTTCTGCACGATCTTGATGCACGATGATGGGCTTTTCAAAGCTTTTTCCGCCATCTAGCGAACGCGAAAACCAAATATAACCTGCAAATCGTTTAGTTAAATTTTGCATCCACGCCACATAAACTTCACCTTTTGTACCGAGTGCTATTTTAGGTCGCACCTCACCTTTTGCAGAGAGCTTTTGCTTTTCTAAATTGACGCATACTGGTTTGGAAAAGGTTTTACCTAAATCTTCGCTCATGGAAACGGCCACGAAACCATCTATGATTTCTGCACGCCATAACTGACCTTGCTCGTCTGTCGCAAGGCTAATCGCCAGCTGCTTTTCAGTACTATTTGGCTTTGCCTCATGGGCTGGTGTACTTGTTACTAGAACGAAACTCAGTATCGCAATCAAAAAACGCATCAAAAATCCCTTATCAACATCTTTATTCATCCCATCAATAGGATTTTTAATTAAGTAAATAATTGTTTTATTTATCATATTTCTATAAAACATAATAAACTCATCACATGCAGGCATGT
>JAHZMC010000030.1 GCA_022599515.1 Betaproteobacteria bacterium | reverse complement strand
GCAATTGCAGAAGTGCCGCTTGGAAGAGAAATGCATGATGCATTTTTACAACTAGGGTTGAAGAGTGTCTATGCTGATTGTCGTGCATTCAAACAAAAAAAAGGCTATCGATTTAGGGCTGCTTTTAAAAAAATGCTGAATAGGATAGAAGGTTCTTCTGATCTGAATCGCCACTAGTTTACTAGACACCTTTAAGCCGTAATAATGGTAATTAAAGAAAGGTGTTTAAAATGAGTGGTAAGCGTTATCCAGAAGAATTTAAATTGGCAGCATATGTAAATTTTTGATAAGTGGAATACCACATTTATTATGGCTGTGCTTGAGGTTTTGGTCTTGTTAGTTAATATTCAAGACTTTTGAAAGGGTGCAACTAATCACAGGTTTTGTAACTGACGCTTTGCTTGTTCAACGTAATGTTGACGCATTTATCCTGTGTTGGAATACGAATAAACGGCTGTTCAGTCAGCATATTAAAATAGATAAAAATAGCCGAAGCCGATGCGTGATCGTTAGGTAGTTTAATATGGTTGAGCGATGTAAGTGGCGCCATCTCAATCGAAATAATGCCGAGCGAGTGTTGATTCAATAGCTTATCCTTTTGGTTAAACCATTCGCCACTATTGGATGGCATTTGTTTAATTACATCAGCATCAGCGATAAACACCACATCAATCGCTGTTGCGCTACTTTGGTTCGCGTTGGCAAGCGTGGTGAACGATAGACTTTCTAAATCATTATTAGCAATTAACTTCATTGGATTAAAAGCGCAAGCGGCTAGTGATAGAACACTAAAAGCAATGAATAAAAGCGTTAAAAATCGAGACATGAACATCCTAATATTGAGATGGATAACTTGTATTAAAGCATTAAACTTTTCTTTTATGTGAATCATAGAGTAAGTCAATGCGTCTTCTTCGTGATTACCGTCGCAATAGGTATCTATTGCCGTCAGCACGCTAGTAAAAAACAAACTCAAACGCCTAATTGATCGCGCATTTGGTACCACAGCGCACCCATTGCTGTGAATGGTACGCGGAACATCCGCCCGCCTGGGAAGGGGTGATGAGGTAGACGGGCGAAGGCATCGAAACGTGTGGTATTGCCAAGTATCGCTTCGCTCAATACGCGTCCAATCAAATGGGTAAACGTAATGCCATGGCCAGAGCAACCTTGGGAGTAAAAAATGTTGGGTGAGAGCGTACCGACTTGCGGCATACGCGAGAGGGTGAGTAGAAAGTTGCCAGTCCAACCGAAATCGACATTCACGCCTTTAAGCTGCGGAAACACCTTTTCCATTTGCGGACGGATGAGCGCGGTCACTTCTTTAGGGTCGCGTGCACCATAAACCACGCCGCCGCCAAACAGCATGCGTTTGTCAGCGGTGAGTCGGAAATAGTCGAGCAGAAAGTTGTTATCTTCTACGCAATGGTCTGAGGGCACGAGCTCATCGGCCAAAGCACCGAGCGGTTCAGTGGTAATGATCTGCGTGCCGCAAGGCATGGATTTAGCGGCGAGCTTGGGCTCAAGGTCGCCGATATAGGCGTTGCAAGCCACAATCACATAGCGTGCGCGTACTTGGCCTTGCTCGGTGTGCACAGTAGCAGGTTCACCGCGGTCAATCTTCACCACGGCGGTGTTTTCATAAATTGTGCCACCCAAGCTTTCTAGCGCAGCCGCTTCGCCTAGCGCCAAGTTTAGTGGGTGAAAATGCCCGCCAGTTGGGTCAATCAGTAGAGCGCTGTAGCGCTCGGTATTTACATATTTGCGTACATCGCTTGGGGTATCGACTAAAGTCAGGCCAGGGTGACCCCATTTTTCCCATAGCTTCTTTTGTTCTTCTAAGCCTTTGGCTTTACGCGAGCTGATAGCGGCAAAAATACCACCGTCTTTCAAATCACAATCGATATTGTATTTCGCCACGCGCTCACGAATAACCTGCGCACCTTCAAACATCATCCCCGCCAGCGGTTCCGCCACCGCTTTGCCATAGTTGCGCTCAATCACATCAATGTCGCGCGAAAAACTGTGCACAATCTGACCGCCGTTACGACCTGAAGCACCCCAGCCCACACGAGCTTGCTCTAAAACTACCACTTTCAATCCCGCTTCAGCCAGTGCAATACCCGCAGAGAGGCCAGTATAGCCTGCGCCAACGATACACACGTCAGCCTCAACGCTACCTTGCAATGGCGGACGTTCTGGAGAGGTGTGTGCCGAGTGAGCATAGTAAGAAGGCGCGTGCTTTTGCGCGTTGCTATTAATCGATGGGTTAGGGGTTAACATTCTTTAATTTGCTCCATGCTTCAAATTTTGTGATTAGCTTTGCAATTATGCACCACTGCAAAAGTGCGACGATGCTTATAAGTAATAGTCCAAATAATGAGCCATTACATGAAATGTGCCAAGTGGAAAATGAAAAATATAGGCCAAAGCTAATAGGGTGTATTTGCATTGCGCCCAGTTGTTAATCTAACATGCAGCGCAATTACTTTTAACCATGGTAGGGCGGACTCATTTATAGTCCGCCGCATGACTGCAACGATTTGTTAGAGGTCATTTGTACCACGCCTCATAGTTGGCTGAAACAGGCGAAAAATTTGGCCCTTTGGCTTGATTGCACTTGCTACAAAGCAACTGCAGATTGGTAGTATCGTTAACGCCGCCTTGGGCAAGCGGAATGATGTGATCTTGATGCTGACTAAACCCAATTGATAATAAGCCACTAAGATCTGTTAAACAATTTGTACAGAGTCCTCTATCCCTGAAGAAGACAGCTTTCTCTGCCCAAGCGGGATATGAACACGTTTTAGTTGACCTGGCTTTTCAAAACTCGCTCGCGCGTTCTCGGGCAATGTGTCCAAATCCAATTGTCTTACGGCAGCTGCCACGTACTCGTTAAATTTTGCGAGCAAGCCTCGATTCCCGAAGAGAATATAAAAAACCTCACTGGCAAGGTGCTCAATCAATTCGGATAAATGACCAGACAGCAAAAGTTTGTTGTGATAATCATAGATATCATCTGACGATATATCTGTTGCGTCCTTTCCAGATTCCCTTAGCCACTCGCGAATCCCCTCTGAAGCAAAACCATGCTGACGGAGCGCTTCGTCTACCCATAGTTCATACGAGACATCATGTGCGAGCGCATCCTCGATAATGTCTGTATTGCTTTAATAGATGAGACTCTCAATAACGTGTGCGGCGAAGTCGTGTAGGTTGCTCCATTTCTTAAAATTGGTAGCAAACAATCCTTCTGCGTTATTTTCATGCCACTGATGAAGATTCACCAGCCAATCGAATTGGTTATCGAGAATGTTGTGCACGATATTGACGTAGTAATACGTCTCGAAGAACTCCATTCTCTGTAGGGACCGTTGCGTCACTGTTTTTTTTGACCTCTAACGTTAAGTAGACATCGAAATCGGTGTATAACTAATTGGATAAGTTGATAGGTATTTATTATTTTTCATATTAAATTCAATTGGTTAACATATTTAGTTTAGGCAATAAAGTGCACCTTGTTTAAGCTTAAGTGTTTTTGCTACTTAATGCCATCATGTCATTCTCACTCAACCATCGCCATTCTCCAACTGCTAAATCCTCAGGCAATTTAAGTTCGCCAATTTGAATGCGTTTTAAGCCTTCTACGCGGTTGCTAATGGCAGCGACCATGCGTTTTACTTGGTGGTATTTACCTTCTGCTAAGGTCATATGAATGACGGTTTCTGAAAGGCGAGTACAGTCTAAAGCGGCGATGGGGGCATCTTCGTCGATGAGTTGTACGCCTTTTAGAATATGGTCGATTTGCTCGTCGCTAATTGGGTGTTTGCAAGTGACTTCGTACACTTTAGGCACTTTGTGTTTTGGCGAACTCATTTTGTGGATAAACTGACCATCGTCCGAAATTAAAATTAAGCCTGTTGTATCTTCATCTAATCGCCCAATGCACTGCACACCGCGTTCGACTAATGGATGGGGCAATAAGCTATAAATCGTCGGGTGATGTTGGGTTTTGTGTGAGCATTCGTAATTGCTCGGTTTATGCATCATGAGGTAGGATTTTTCTTTGTAATCCCATGCTTCGCCTTGCACGGTGAAGTGCAAATTGTCTAATTCAAATACTGCGCTAGGGTCGTCGCACAATTCACCATTTACCGTGATTTCTTCATTAATAATCATGATGCGACACAGTTTGCGTGAGCCAAAACCTTGGTTATGCAATATGCGTTCTAAGTTGTTTGTTTTTGCTTGTTTAGCCACTTTTATCCTATTAAATCCATGTAGTACTAGCCGTTTAATAAGACGTAAACATAAGGCAATACAATCGCGCTTAATACACCATTTAAACCCATTGCCATGCTGGCAAAAATACCGGCTTGTTCGTTTACGCTAAAGGCGCGGGTAATGCCTAAGCCGTGTGCGCCAACGCCAATGGCCGTGCCGCGAATCCACCATGGTCTTATCTTGAAGATATCCAAAATATAGGGCGCTAAAATGGCGCCCAAAATACCCGTAATGACAGTAAATACAGCAGTGAGCGTAGGTGAAACTTGAATTCGTTCTGCAATGCCCATCGCGATTGGGGCAGTAACGGATTTGGTGTACATACTGCCAACAATGCTGTCACCTGCATTCATATATTTGGCAATCAGTACGGCGCTAGCAATAGAGGCAATGCTACCCGCGATTAAGGCAACAAAGATAGGGAATATTTTGCCTTTCATTTGCGCAAAACCGCGATAAATAGGCACAGCTAGAGCAACCGTTGCCGTACCCAGTAAGAAGTGCACAAATTTCGCACCTTCAAAGTATTTTTGATAAGCATCGCGATTAGTATCGCCAAAGCCGAACTGCGAAATAATCACAGCAATGAGCACAATGGAGATAGCGGCAGGATTTAATATTGGGTTGCGATTGGATTTTACATAGAGCGTATAACCAATTTGATAAGTCGCTAGCGTTAACACCAATGCAAATAAAGGGTCGCCAGAGAGGTAAACCCAAATTTCAGAGATAGGAAGTCTGTCAGTCACTTTTCTCTCCCATTGCTTTTTGTGCATCCTTTTTTTGTCTGGCTTTAATGCGTCGCTCTTGTTTGCGCTTTTCGATTTCTAGGCGTCGATCTTCATCCAGCTCTTTCATTTCTTGCTTATAAGCTTTGGTATGTGCGTAAACCGGCTCTTTAATACTAAATAGTTTAAGGACGAGGGCTGTCACTGAAATAGCTAAAATAACGCTCACAATCAGCGCAACGCTTACGGCGAGTGCGTGTGTTTTTAATTCGGGTAAAAATAGAATAACGCCGACGGATGCAGGCACGAACAATAAAGCCAGATGTTGCCGAAAAGCATCGGCTACCATGCCTAACGATGGATTAACTTCGCCTTTAATGGATAAAAATGCGACCAATAAAATCAGACCAATAACGGGGCCTGGAATGCTTGGCAGTAAGAATCTGGAAACCAGCTCGCCTATGCCTTGCCACAGAAAGATTTGTACTAAACCATCAATCATATCAACAGTGTTTTTTCTTTTATCAATGAATATAGCAATATTGTAAGGCCATTCCAGCTGAGGGCATGATGAAAATGAGTTGAAATCTTTATTATTTTACGATTGTATATTTGATTAGAAGAAAGCTGGGGAGTACATGCGCTGTGTAAGCACTAGAAAAAACGTCCACAAATGTGGGCGTTGATGTGGAACTTGATGGATTAATCTTCTTTGCTGACGAAGTTATAAATTACCGCTCCAATGACAGCGCCAACAATTGGCGCAATCCAGAATAGCCATAGTTGGTCTAAAGCGATACCGCCCTCTAAAAGTGCTGGCCCAGTACTGCGGGGTTTACAGAAGTATTCGTTACTGGGATGCTAATCATGTGAATGAGTGTCAACATTAAGCCAATAGCCAACGGCGATAAGCCTGCTGGCGCACGCTTATCGGTTGCGCCCATGATGACAAATAAGAACATTGCGGTCATCACAACCTCAATGACGAAACCTGCGTATAGGCTGTAGCCATGTGGTGAATGTTCTCCGAAACCATTTGATGCTAAACCACCAGCATAGCCTTCTGCACCGCTGGCAATGCATTGAATGAGTAAGGCTGCCAAAATTGCACCAATCACTTGTGCGATGATGTAGTGAGGTAATTCAGCTGCTTTAAAGCGACCGCCAGCGGCTAAACCAATGGAAACGGCAGGGTTTAAATGACAACCTGAAATGTGACCAATGGCATAAGCCATCGTCAGTACGGTTAAGCCAAACGCAAATGATACGCCCAAATAACCTAAACCCAATTCTGGAATCCCTGCGGCTAAAACCGCACTACCGCAACCGCCCAATACTAGCCAAAAAGTGCCGATAAGCTCGGCAATAGCGCGTTTTGTTAAATTCAATTTAATTCTCCCTTTTTAATTAGTGGTTTTATATGGTCTGCGAATTTACGCCTAAAAGCTTATGAGAACAATCATGTAACAGTTAAAATAAGTTAAATTTTGTTAACCGTAGATATTTACTATGTCTTTTAAACACATCACCTCTCGCGATAATGCGATTTTTAAACACTTAAAAAAGTTAGCAGACAACAAACGCGAGCGCACCCAAGAAGGCAAAACATTGTTGGATGGCGTACATTTAATTGAAAGTTATTTGCAAGCAATTGGTGAGCCTGAGTTATTGATTATTCCTGAAGGAAAAAGTACGCAAGAGGCTACGGATTTGATGCAGCATTTGGGTGATGTGAATACCATCATGTTTCCAACGTTGATGTTTGCTGAGCTGACGCCAGTAGCGAGTAGCACAGGTATTTTGGCTTTAGTCAAAACGCCTGAAATTGCGCTGCCAGAAACCGTTAGTTTTGCGTTAATGTTGGAAGATATTCAAGATCCTGGCAATTTAGGCAGCATGCTCAGAACGGCTTTAGGCGCAGGTGTTGATGCCTTGTATTTGTCGAAAGGTTGCACCGATGCTTGGTCGCCAAAATGTTTACGTGGCGGGCAGGGCGCGCAGTTTTATTTACCGATTGTTGAAGGTGTTGATATTGTAGAAATGCTTAATCAATTTGCAGGCAATAGTTACGCCACAACGCTAGCAGGTGATGCAGTTTATCAGCATGATTTAACCCAGCCAACGGCGTTTGTGATTGGTAATGAAGGCGCAGGATTGAGTCGCGCTGCGATTAATGCGGCGACGCACCAAGTGAGCATTCCGATGCATCCAAAATTGGAGTCACTCAATGCTGCCGCTGCTGCAGCGATTTGTTTATTTGAACGTAAGCGGCAGTTTGATTCCAGAGGGTAACGAAACAGTTAAGTTGTCACTGCGAGCGAAGCGCGGCAGTCTATTTACTTTTCTAGTACCTTGAACTGCTGAATTGCTTCACTTCGTTCCCAATGACGGAGTGGTATTCAGCCATAATGCTAGGTTGGCGCAAGCGTACAATCATTGGATAGTTGTCAGTTTAATGGATTGCTTTACTTGCGTTAATGACTTCATTCTCAGTAAACAATGTAGCAGCGTCCACGGCATCAAATAGGTATTGTTTGTTGCAAAAGTCGCAATTAATTTCAATTTTTTCTTGCTCAGATAAAATAGATTCGACTTCATCTTGCCCTAACATTTGCAGCATCTTACCAACATTTTCACGGGTACATTGGCAATAAAATCTGACGGAATTTGCTTCAAATAATCGCACATCTTCTTCATAAAAAAGTGTGGTCAGAATGCGTTCTGCTGATTCTGTTTGTAGCTCTTGCTCGGTCACAGTATCCGCTAAAATCGTAACGCGGTTCCATGCATCAGCATCTTGTGCTTCTTGCTCTGGTAGCTTTTGTATTAACAAACCTGCGGCACTATTACCATCGCAGCTAAGCCATAATTTGGTGTCAATTTGTTGAGAGCGCAGCATATAGTTTTCTAACATTTCGGCAATGCTTACACCCTCAATCGGCACAATGCCTTGATACGGTTCGCTATTTTTAGTGTCTAAAGTAATGATGCAATGACCCTCTTTAATCAGCGTTAAAAAGTCTGCATCATCTGCAATCTCGCCCTCCCATTTTGCAGTCGCCCGCATTTCTAAATCAGAGCTACATTCGACTACTAATAGCTTCAATTGCCCTTTAGTTTGAATCTGCAACACCAATGCACCATTCATTTTTAAAGTTGAGATGAGTAGGGCGCTAGCTGCCATCAGCTCACCTAATGCCTTTTTAACAACTAATGGCAATTGTTGATGTGCTAAAGCTGCATTGTAAGTGTCACTTAAATGCACTAAGTTGCCGCGGATAGGGGTATTTTCAAACAGAAAATGATGTAGAGAGTCTTTTTGAGTATTCATATGCGTATTTTATCATTATGAAACGTAATCGTGCGCTTACAAAAAAAGCCCACATTTACATGTGAGCTTTAAAAGGGGGCATATAAAATAAGCACCTTAAAACTATAGTGTATTAAAAACTATAGTTTAAAGTGACTCTGCCAGAGATTGGTGAACCTGGCATGATGTTGTTATTATTATGCGAGCTAATTGCATATTCTTTATTGGTCAAGTTTTCAAGATTAAACTGTAGCTGTGCTTTTTCGCTAAGCTTGGCAAAAATTGCCGCATCGTAGCGGGTATAGCCTGGTAAAACAGTGCTATTACCTACTTCTGGAATAGCGGCATACATTTCTGAGCGTCCAACTACACCAAGTGCAACTGCCCACGTACTGTTGATCTGATACTTATTCCATAATGCATAGCTATGATCAGGTGTTTCAGCTAGCTCACTGCCTTTTTCGATAAGCCTTCCTGAATTTATCTGCTCTTCTGTAATCTCACCATCTTGATAAGTGTATGAGGCAATAGCGGACCATTTATCAGTGAGGTTACCAGCTAAGCTTAGTTCTAATCCTTTGGTTTCTTGACCATCAAGTAGCACGCTTGCTCCGCCTACATTTGGATCGTTAGCGATTAAATTTTTTCTCTCTAAAAGATAAGTTGCTGCAGTAAAGGATAAATCACGATTGACATCCCATTTCACACCAATTTCTTTATTAATAAATTTTTCTGGTTGAAATAATTCAGGTTGCGTCGCACTCGTCCTAAAGCCAGTTAGCTGGTCACCTGCTCTTGGCGCATAAGACAAGCTATAGCTTGTATAAAGCGATGTATTGTCAGTAGGCTTAAATATCAATCCTGCTCTAGGAGACCAAAAAGCATCAGTCCTTTTAACATTTAAATTACCGCTGTTGTCTTGATAGTCGACATCAAATATATCACGCCTTAGACCTGCAACCACTTGCCATTTTGATGATAGCTCAATTTGATCTTGCACATAGAAAGCACGGCTACTCACGTCTGTTTCTTGGTCTCTTGCAGGCGTATTAAAATTACCTGTTGTGGTTGGATTGCTGGCAGAAATATTGTTTACATTAGGCATGGTTAAACGCGAATTTTTATCATCTTGCTCTACTATTTCCGCACCAACCAAAAATTTGTGATTGAATTGGCCAGTAGAAAATGGAATCGTAACATCCGTCTGATTAATGATATTTGCTCGGTCAGTTTCGTCACGATAGCCACTTAACGTTAATGTTCCAGCACTGCTAACTGGGGAGTTGGCATAGATATTTTGATAAAACTTATTGTAATTAGCGTATCGGATATTGTTTCTTATCTTAACTTTATTAGCAAATGTATGCTCAATAATGGCATTAAAAGCGACTGTTTCTGACTCGGTTGGGCTTAGCGCAGCATTGCCAAAAAATTGATCTTCATCACCGATATTAAATGGTCTTCTCTTTTCGCCACTTGCATTCACAAGTGACGGCACACCACGGTCACTGATGCGTTTATCTTTAAAGTATTCTGTTGATAGATAAATCGTCGTATTTTCATCTGGCGCAATAGTGATGGTTGGAGTAATGCCAAAGCGCTCTAAGTTAACGCCATTACGATACGAGTCAGCATCTTCATAAACAGCATTTACTCTAAAGGCAACCTCATTGCTTAAGCCTTCGCTGTAATCACCTGAAATGCGTTTTTGATTCCAAGCGCCATAAGTGAGGCTTAAATCTTTAACAGGATCCCAGCCTGCTTTTTTGGTGACGCGATTAATGACGCCACCAGCGCCGCCGCGTCCAAAAATCATGCCATTTGGGCCTTTTAGCACCTCAATACGGTCTGTATTGTATAAATCCCGATAGACTTGGACATCATCACGCATGCCATCAATAAACAAATCACTGGTTGTTTGGTTGCCTCGAAAGACAACAGCATCACGATTGCCTTCACCTAACGATGCGGTAACGCCAGGCACGTAACGAACAGTGTCGGCAATACTTTGCATGGATTGATCTTTAATCACATCTTGCGTAATAACGGTAATCGCTTGCGGCACATCACGCAGCTCAGTATCTGTTTTGGTTGCGGTTGTGCTTTTTTTAGCGTTGTAACCTTTAACTGGTTTTGTGTCGCTAATTTTTTTACCAACGACATCAACGATGTCCAAAGTCATATTTTCTTCAGCAATTGACGATTGCGGCATTGTAATAAGGCTTGCACCAATAATGATGCCAAACGTACGGAGCATGAGATGAGTTGATTGCTTTAGTTGATGAGAGCGTACTGTATTCATTTCAATTCCAAGAGTAGGTGAACGGTAAATTTTAGTTGACGCCGTAATGTTAACCTAAATGGTAATTGTTATCAATAACATTTAATATTGGATAAGTTAGTTAACTTCGCATTATTGAGTTATTTGGGTTGCTTTTGTAGGAATATGGGCGCTATCCCAATGCGCTGAGGCCCATTGCCAAATAGTGGCATGGCTGTCATGCATTAATTCTGGTGGAGGTGTTTGGTTAAGAAAGTGTAGCGCTTTAAATAAAGCTGTTGATGCTTCAGTTGCACTCAGACCTTTTGCGAGCGATTGTTTGCTGAGTTTCTGTCCAGCGTTATCTGTTGCGATGGGGATGTGTGTGTAGTTGGGTGTATTGAAATTTAACAACGTTTGTAGATATATTTGGCGAGGAGTTGAGTTAAGCAGGTCAGCACCTCGCACCACATGGGTAATGCCTTGCTCAGCATCATCGACAACTACCGCTAATTGATAAGTAAATAAATGATCGGCACGTTTTAAGACGAAATCTGCAATATCAAGCTTTAAATTTTGAGAAATTTCACCTTGAATAGCATCATTGAAACTGCTTAATTTGTCCTCAGTTTTAATGCGCCAAGCAATCGGTGCGTTGGGTTTAATTGGTTTGCTTAAACACGTGCCTGGATAAATAATACCTTCGATGCCAGTTTGGGAGGATGAATCCGCGATTTCTTTACGCGTACATGTACATGGATAAATTAATTGCTTATTTTTCAGTAGATTGAACGCATTGATATAGGCATCATTGCGCTGGCTTTGGTACATAATGTCGCCATCCCACTCAAAGCCAAATGCGTCTAATGTGCTGATAATATGGTCTGCTGCGCCAGCTTGCACACGCGGCGTATCTAGGTCTTCTATGCGCAGCAACCAATTGCCACTGTGTGTTTTTGCTTCGAGATAGCTGGCTACAGCGGCAACGAGTGAGCCAAAGTGCAAAGGGCCAGTCGGCGAAGGTGCAAATCGTCCAACATAAGTCATGGTTTAATGCACAGGTTGCAAATACGGCGGAATATCCCAGCTTTGTAATTGCTTGCCGAGCAGTTGTAAGCTACAAAGTAAACGAGTGCGCCCATCAGCGCTCACTTCAAATTCATAGATACGTACAATCTGTACTTGGCCACGGCTGTTGCGCGCAAAGCTTATCTTTTTGCAGGAGACGGTTTCATCTAATAACTGTAAATTCCAACGGCTGGCTAATTCTCGGCCAACATAGATAGCAATTTCACGTTTAGCAATGGTGTCGGACCAAAACCAGCCGATGAATAAAATAATAATGAGTAATAGTATTTCGAACATAGTTATATGTGTTTCTAAGGGTTTTGCTTTCAGTAAAGGGGATTGGCTGGGGCTAGGCTGTAAAGTCACACTATCGTTAAAAAGCTATCTTATGACAATAAAAGAACTAGAACAATAAGCGTAGCAAGTTTATCTGAAATTCTTTAAAAACAAAGCGTTCGTCGTTTTCACTAAAGCGATGAGTCGAGTTATTCATCATAAAAAAGTAAATAAAACTGGTAACACAAGATTGCTATTCGAACTTGATTGGTGCAATGCACTTGCATATGCACTTATAATGCGCATTAAAGCAATTTCAAAAACATCAAAATAATTCAACAGGGGAGTTAAATGGAACAATTAATATCTGCAAATGATACTTTATTTGTGTTGCTGGGCGCGATTATGGTGTTGGCAATGCACTCAGGTTTCGCCTTTTTAGAGCTTGGTACCGTTCGTCATAAAAACCAAGTCAATGCCTTAGTTAAAATTATGGTCGACTTTTCAATTTCAACCATCGCTTACTTTTTTATTGGTTATAGCATTGCGTATGGCGTTAATTTTTTTAGCGGCGCAGAAGTGCTGGCAGCTAAAAGTGGCTATGATTTAGTGAAATTCTTTTTTCTATTAACCTTTGCTGCGGCGATTCCTGCCATTGTTTCTGGCGGTATTGCGGAACGCGCAAAATTTAATCCACAAATTGCCGCAACATTTATATTGGTTGGTTTTGTGTATCCATTCTTTGAAGGAGAT
>JAHZMC010000029.1 GCA_022599515.1 Betaproteobacteria bacterium | reverse complement strand
GGTGTTTGAGTTTGGCTTTGTTATAGCGTTTGCCACATAAGCTATTTTCTTCAAAAATGAGTGGTGTTTTACGTTCCAAATAAGTGATTGTATAAGATTCGTCTAAAGCCTCTAGCGCCTTAGTGCAAAGCGTTGTGACTGCATTAGAGCCACAAATAAATACTTGCTTAGCGGGTACGCCAATTAACGCCGCCGTCCAAGCTTGGCCGCGATCTGGATCTTGTAGCATTTGTATTTCATCAATCACGGCAACATCGACTGCTTTTGTGCTATGCATCATTTCGATGGTTGAGGCGGTATGCTGTGCGCCATCCATATAAAGGCGTTCTTCACCCGTAATTAAATTGCAAGGCACACCAGCTTGCACCAATCTATCGCGCACTTCCATGGCTAATAGGCGTAACGGGGCTAAATAGACGCCCGTTTTGGCTTCCATTAAGGCATTTAGCGCATGGTAAGTTTTGCCTGAATTGGTAGGCCCTAGGTAAAAGTGGTGCTGGCGTGCACGCTTTCTTGCTAACGTAAAGCGTTGTGCATATTGGTGAAAGCTGGCATTTATATTGGCAGCTGAAAGCGTTGATTTATCCAACGGCCTTGAGTACGACGGGGACGAGATTTTCGGGTATCGTAATTAACGTCAACGCTGCAGCACGACCTTGTTCTGACATTTTGAGATAAGATTTACGCAAAATCGTTAAAAACTTTTCTTCCGTGTAATCGCTATATTTTTCAACAAAATCAGCCAAATCGTGTTCCAAAAACGCCAATACAATCACATCTTCTAAGGTTTGCGTATCGGCATTGGTGCTTAGGTTCTCTTTTTTTAATAAACTTGCAACTTGTTCAATGGTTTCTGCATCATAACCTTGTTCCTGCATCACTTTGCTTGCAAGTTCTGCATGGTGCTTTTTGAGATTGCTACGCCATTGCATATAGCCAGGCTTGGTCATCGGGTAGTCGCTACGCGGTGATATCCAGCGTTGGATATGTTGCGCACGCACGGCGAGTTTGAGTGCTTCTGAAGCTTCTGGCGCGTAACGATTAAGCATTTCACTTAATCGCGCTGCATAGACGAGTTCTTTAGGCTGTGGTTTGCCATCTATGTTGATTTGATTTGGGTCTTGCGCATTAATCGCATCAAAGCTGGTAATGGTATTGTTAAAACGCGTTTGATCTTTCATGCGCATATTTTATAGCTTTAAGGCGCTTGTTAAAAGGTGAAATATTGATGTGCGTCAAATAATCTCACTTGCATAAAGAATAGGGTGGCATATACAGTTAGTGCGCACTGAAACCTTGGTGTTGATAAAGAGTAATACGATGATTGATTTTTTTAAAAAATTACCTAATGCTACCCAATATCCGATAGGGATTGAGTGGCCTATTTTGAAAAAGATTCCACTTATTTTTGTTATCGGTACTTTACTCATCATTTCTCCAGCAGCCGTTATTTATTTTAAAAACGCTGTGATTTCTGCAGCGCAATACAAAACGATTTATATTTGTTTGGGCGCACTATTTTCTTATTGGTTTTTTGTTGGCGTGTTAGCCATTGGTTGCGTGCTGATTATGATCATGAAGGGCCCAGGCTATGTAGCAGATGCTTATGAGTTGCCCAAAGAAGATAAAAGCTTAGAAGGTAAGGCTAAGTAAACAAAAGCTGTTTTTATATTACTTATGGTGCGTTTGCACTGGTTTGGTGCAAAAAGCAGTAGATGAGCACGCATTAGACTTTTAAGTTGTTAAATTAATATTGTATTTTAATCAATGAGTTAATTCAGCTGACATTTAGTTGGCATGTGCTTTGCTTTTATGCAATTAGATTTTTGGTTTAATCATTATTTTAGGGATAAAGCGCAATTCAAAAAATAATGATTGATGGTACGCAAAGCGTATACATATGTAACAGATATATAAGAACATTTAAGCCAGTTTTACCCAAGGGCGGGAAGAAAAGAGCTTAATCTAATTATATTAATTAGACAAAAAACAAGACAAAGGCGTCTTGAAATTCAGTGCAAAAGCATTGTGTTTCAAGACGCCTTTTTTATTTGGTTAACGATTTATCCATAAGGGGTTTAGATAAAGGAATTTGAATAACCAAAGCTTGTGAATCAGGCTGAAGTACGTTGTATTGATATTAAACAGTTTATTTAACATTACGATAAAAGAGGGAAAACTTATGTCTTATTTAGCACCATCTGAGTTTGTGACCAAAATGGTCGATGCTGGAGAATCAAAAATTTATATGTCAACAAGAGACACTGTCATTAGGGCTTTTATGGCAGGTGCCATTTTAGCGTTAGCTGCTGTTTTTGCGGTTAGCATAGCAGTTGCAACAGGCTCTCACTTAGTAGGCTCTATCTTGTTCCCAGTTGGTTTTTGTATGTTGTACCTCATGGGTTTTGATTTGTTGACAGGTGTATTTATGCTAACGCCATTGGCTTGGTTGGACAAACGACCTGGCGTTACTTGGCCACAAATTTTACGTAACTGGGGCTGGGTTTTTGTTGGCAACTTTATGGGCGCATTAACGGTTGCCTTGATGATGTCGTTTATTTTTACCTATGGCTTTAATACCGATGGTGGCGATATTGCCACTAAAGTAGCGAGCATTGGCGAAGCGCGAACCATTGGCTATGCAAAATATGGGATTGCAGGCTGGTTCACTATTTTTGTACGCGGCATGTTGTGTAACTGGATGGTTTCATTAGGTGTGGTTGGTGCGATGATTTCAACCAATGTCAGTGGCAAAGTGATTGCCATGTGGATGCCTATCTTCTTGTTCTTCTTTATGGGTTTTGAGCACTCAGTGGTCAATATGTTCTTGTTCCCATTCAGCATGATTATGGGTGGCGACTTCTTAATCAGTGATTACTTAATCTGGAATGAGATTCCAACTGCACTAGGCAACCTGGTTGGCGGCCTTGCATTTACAGGCTTAACACTTTACACAACACATATTAAAACAAAACCAAAACGCACACTTTAATTGAGATATGTCGCCTCAGCACTAAGCTTTTTTAAGTGCATGCTGAGGTTTTCTAGTTTAAATAAAAATGAAGACGATAGGAGATTTTGAATGAATAAACAAAGCATGACTGATGCGATTGTGACTGCAAAAGTAGCCAAAGGGCTCACGTGGGAAAAGATTGCGGATGCCTTAGGATTATCACCTGTTTGGTTAACTTCAGCTTGTTTAGGAATGAATAGTGCCAGCAAAGAGCAAGCCGCCGCAATTACCCAATATTTGGGTTTAGACACTGAGGTTGCTGCAGCCTTAGAAGCTTATCCAACCAAAGAGTGGGATAAAATTGTGCCGCAAGATCCATTGATTTATCGCTTATATGAAATTATTGGTGTCTATGGGCCAACGTTGAAAGAAGTCATTCAAGAGAAATTTGGCGATGGTATTATGAGTGCGATTGATTTTTCAATGGAAGTTGAAAAAGAAGAGAATCCTAAAGGTGATCGGGTTGTGGTAACCATGAATGGTAAGTTCTTGGGTTATAAGTCTTGGTAGACTGATAATTATTATTAAAAAGCGCTAGATAGTCTCTAGCGCTTTTTTAGCATAAAGTAGATGAATAATCATGTCGAATAGCCTACAAATTGAAGTTGCACAAGTATCAGATAAAGGTCGCAAAGCCGTCAATCAAGACTTTCATGCGGTGACCATGCCGCCAGAGCCACAATTGAGTGCAAAAGGCATTGCGATTGCTTTAGCCGATGGTATTAGCAGTAGCGATGTCAGCCAAGAAGCCAGCGAGGCGGCGGTGAAAGGCTTTTTAGCTGACTACTTTTGCACGTCAGAAATGTGGTCTGTTAAAACAGCCGCTTTACGTGTATTAACGGCCATCAACTCATGGTTATATTCGCAAACGCAACAAAATCAAATTAGCCGATACGATAAAGATAAAGGTTACGTGTGTACGTTTAGTGCCATGGTGTTTAAATCGACGACAGCCCATATTCTACATGTAGGAGATACGCGCATTTATCGCGTACATCAAAACGCGTTGGAACAACTAACAAAAGACCATCGCGTATGGGTATCTGAAGATAAGAGCTATCTTAGCCGCGGCTTAGGCATAGAAGCGCATTTAGAGATTGATTATCATGCGTTTAATGTAAGTAAGGGTGATACTTTTTTACTGGCAACGGATGGCGTTTACGAGTTTGTCAGTGAGCGATTTATCTCAGAGACCATTGCCAAGCATTCAACTGATTTGCAACAGGCCGCGCAGCTCATTATGGATGAAGCGCTGGCAAAAGGCAGTGATGATAATCTCACCTTACAAATTGTGCGCGTCAATGATTTGCCTAATCAAAATGTAGATGAGTTATATCAACAATTAACTGAATTACCATTTCCGCCACAGCTTGAGCCTCGCATGGTCTTTGATGGCTACGAGATTATTCGAGAGATTCATGTGTCTAGCCGTAGCCATGTGTATTTAGCATCTGGTATTGAGACCAAAGAGCAAGTTGTACTAAAAGCACCTTCGATTGATTTGCGAGAAAATGCGGCTTATTTGGAGCGTTTTTTATTAGAAGAGTGGATAGCCAAACGCATGAATAGTGCGCATGTGATGAAGCCTTGCACCCATCAGCGAAAACGGCATTATTTATATGTGGCAACAGAATACATAGAAGGGCAGACGTTAGCGCAATGGATGTTAGATAACCCAAAACCTGACCTGCAAACGGTGAGAGGCATTATTGAGCAGATTGCTAAAGGATTGCGTGCGTTTCACCGTTTGGAAATGCTACACCAGGATTTACGGCCAGCAAATGTGATGATTGATAACACTGGTACCGTGAAAATTATTGATTTTGGCTCAACGCGTGTTGCAGGATTGGCTGAAATGACTTCGCCCATCGAGCAAGATCCGATTTTAGGCACGGCGCAATATAGCGCGCCTGAGTATTTTTTAGGTGAGGAGGGTACGGTCCGCTCTGATTTATTTTCATTAGGCGTGATTACTTATCAGATGTTGACTGGCAAACTGCCTTATGGCGCAAACGTGGCGAAAACCAACTCAAAGTCAGGGCAGAATAAATTAACTTACGATTCAATTCGTTATGACAGAAGAGAAATTCCAGTTTGGGTTGATGATGCCATTATGAAGGCTGTTCACCCCGATCCTTATAAGCGCTATGAAGCTTTATCTGAGTTTGTTTTTGACCTTAAACAGCCCAATCAAGCCTTTTTAAATAAGACTAGAGCGCCATTGATTGAGCGTAACCCGGTGGCTTTTTGGAAGGCAATGTCTTTTGTGTTGTTTGTGGTGATTATTGTATTGCTAACGCAATTGCAATAATCACCGCGAACTTGATTGATTTGTTAAAGTTAGCCTACTTTATCCAACGCCTGACTGACATCAGCAATAATATCCTCAATATTTTCAATACCAACAGAGATTCTGACTAAATCGGCACTGACGCCCGCTTTTTTTAGCTCCTCTTCGTTAAGTTGTCTATGCGTGGTAGAAGCAGGGTGACAAGCCAATGATTTTGCATCGCCAATATTCACTAAGCGCAAAATCATTTCAAGCGCATCAATAAATTGTTCACCCGCCTTTGCGCCACCTTTAATGCCAAAACTTAAAATGCCAGATGCTTTGCCATTGGTGATTTTTTGGCAATTGGCATGATATGGACTATCCTTTAAAGCGGCATAGTTAACCCAGCTTACTTTAGGGTGGTTTTGTAAATAATCCGCTAGCTTTTCTGCGTTTTCACAATGTCTTTCCATGCGCAAACCTAAGGTTTCTAGTCCTTGCAAAATTTGAAATGAATTCATTGGTGAAATAGCGGCGCCAGTATTTCTTAAAGGCGCAACGCGACAACGTCCAATATAAGCGGCAGCGCCTAAAGCTTCTGTATATACAACGCCATGATAAGAAGGATCTGGTTCATTCAAAATGGCAAAACGTTCTTTATTAGCCACCCAATCAAATTGACCTGAATCGACAATCATGCCACCAATCGATGTGCCGTGACCGCCGATATATTTAGTCAGCGAATGCACCACAATATCAGCACCTAGCTCAAACGGTTTGCATAAATAGGGTGTTGCAACTGTGTTATCAACAATTACAGGAATACCGTGTTTATGCGCGATTGCTGATAGTTTTTGAATATCAACGATATTGCCCGCAGGATTGCCGATAGATTCACAAAAAATCGCTTTGGTTTTACTATCAATTGCTTTTTCAAACCCAGCAAAATCATCATGTGAAAGCATGCGTACTTCAATGCCTTGCCTAGGCAACGCATGTGCGAATAAATTGTATGTACCACCATAGAGCTGACTAGTGCTCAAAATATTGTCGCCCGTTTCGCATATGCATTGAATGGCATAAGTAATGGCAGCCATGCCAGAAGCAAGCGCTAAGCCTGCGATGCCGCCTTCCATCGCTGCAACACGTTGTTCTAATACATCTGTAGTTGGGTTCATGATGCGGGTGTAGATATTACCAGGCACTTTTAAGTCGAATAAATCCGCGCCATGTTGGGTATTATCAAAAGTGTATGAAGTGGTTTGGTAAATAGGGACAGCAGCGGCTTTAGTAGTGGCTTCCGATGTATAGCCATGATGTAGTGCGATAGACTCAAGCTTCATTGTTTGCTCCTCAGCATTGTCATTTATTGTGACGACTAGCGTAATATGCCAGCGCTATGGATGCAAGTGACTTAAATTGACAGTAATCCGTATTGATTGAGCACCTGTTTTGCTTGTGCAGGATTGAACGCTTGATGTGCTTTTAAGCCGAATGCGTTAGCAGCATGCACATTATCGATATTGTCATCAAAGAAAATAATTTCTTCGGCTGGGAGCTGTAAGCCATCGACCGCTGCTTGAAATGCTTGATGGTCTGGTTTTAAATGACCAATCTCATGCGACAAAAATAGATGGTCTAACTGTTTGGTTAAACCAGTTGACTCAACATGTATCCAATGCGCTGCACTAGTATTACTGAGCGCGGCAACGGTTAATGTGGATGGAATGGCCTCTAATAAATCAAAAGTATTCGGAAATGTGCCGACTATCCATGTGGCAAAATTGGCCATAAAGGCATTTGGGCTTAAATCGATATTTAATTCTTTGACTATTTGTTCGGCAAAAGCATCGCTAGAAAGTTGGCCAGTCTCATGCGCAATCACCGCAGGTGAGGCCATCCATTTTTTATAAATCTCATCGTGAGATTGTTGGCTATTGAGTAATTTTGCTAATGATGGCAATCCATCAAGCTCAATCAAAACGCCACCGATATCAAAAAGAACTGCAGAAATGTTCATCGTTAGGTTTTCTTAAATAGAAAATGAGTCATGAGTGGCTAACCATGTAACCACTTGATGACTCATTTATCACATGACGTTGATTCACAACGTCTGTCGCTAAGTTTTATTGATGAACTTAAGCTAAGTTAGCACCAACAATAGCAGCCATTTGCATCATATCGACAGTTTCGCCTTCTTTGATGTTGGTTAGGTTAGTTACTTTACCTGTTTTACTTGTTGAGTTTGTGTTTTTGAAGATAGGTAGTAATTTAGCATCTGTTACAATGTATTTGCCTGCATTTTCAGGTTTGCCATTAACAGATTTAGTTTGTAATTTATTGGCTTTGATGTAGTCCCAGATTTTTTTAGTAATTTCAGTACGTGGAAGTGAATCTGCGCCACATAGAGCCGCTAATTCGCTTTTCATTTTGACTGGAACTGCTAAACCTTTTGCTTCTGCCATGTTAATTCCTTTTAAATATTGATTAAATGAATAAATCTAATAAGGCTTACTATGCCTTATCTCTTAAATAAGAGCGTTTATTATGCACTGCCTTTGCACGCAGCCCAAATAAATTTTTAGTTAATTTTTGATGGTATTCTCTTATATTGAAAGGGAAGTTTAAAAAGCATTTGATTCATAAACGTTTTTTAATTATAATCACTCCCCTACATAAACCTTGCCACACCACGAAGCAATTATTTTAGTTGCTGCCTTACATGAAAGGGCTCGATGGGTGGCTTTAACCACAAGGAGATTTCATGCGTCACTACGAAGTAGTATTTATTGTGCATCCTGATCAAAGCGAGCAAGTACCTGCAATGATTGAGCGTTATCGCACACTGATTACCGGTAATAAAGGTAACATCCATCGTTTAGAAGATTGGGGTCGTCGTCAATTAGCTTACCCAATCAATAAAATCCATAAAGCACATTATGTGTTAATGAACATTGAATGTGATCAAGAAACTTTAGCAGAACTAGAATTAGGCTTTAAGTTTAATGATGCCGTATTGCGCCACTTAACATTTAGCACAAAAGCAGCTGTTACAGAAGCTAGCCCAATGATGAAAGAAGAGAAATCTAAATCAATGTTGAGCAATGATTCAGCAAAAGAAGCGCCTGCTAAAGAAGAGGCTGCAGCAGAATAGTAGTGAATAAGCTGGCGATAAGCGGTGAAGTGACTCAAGTTGAGACGCTACGTTATACACCAGCAGGTTTACCGTTGTTGAGTTTTGTAATTAGTCATGCTTCAGAAAATGTTGAAGCTGGCTTAAAGCGTAAAGTGGAATGTGAAATAAAAGCGGTTGCGATAGGCGATTTAGCAAAAATTGATATTCAACTAGGTGCAAAGTTAAACGCATTGGGCTTTTTAGCCAAACGCAGCGCAAAAAGCACACAACTGGTATTGCATATAAAGAATATTGAACTGATATAGCTTAAATTAAGCGATATCTAAACGAAAAAAGATTAGGAGTTACACATGGCAAGAGATATGTACAAACGCCGCCGTTACTGCCGTTTTAGTGCAGAAGGCATTAAAGAAGTTGATTACAAAGATGTGGATTTACTGAAAGATTTTATTTCAGAAAATGCAAAAATCATCCCAGCACGTATGACGGGTACAAAAGCTAAATACCAACGCCAATTAACCTCAGCGGTTAAACGTGCGCGTTTCTTAGCATTGTTACCATACACTGATAAACACCCAGGCTAAGGAGAATAACAATGGAAATTATTTTATTAGAAAAAGTAGCTAATTT
>JAHZMC010000028.1 GCA_022599515.1 Betaproteobacteria bacterium | reverse complement strand
ACAAGCAAAAGAAAGTGACTAGCTGTCGGGCTACCCCCGACTTATTGATCATTCCAAATAAATTTCATGCGGCGCAATGCCTTTTAGTTATTGCGCCCTACTGGTTCTACATTAAACCAATTGCGCGAATTAGTTGATTTTTGCTGAGCCGATGGAGTAGTACACTTTGACCTATAATCAAAGAGTCTTGGACTTTAACAATTCGAGCATATTTTATTTTTCTGCCCGTTATCGTAATCATCTAATGTATTGTAATTTTTTCCGTTTGCATATGTTTTCCTAATCTATAGATCGAATTTAATCTGTGGAAATTGTATGCATTCTCATTCTTGATAAACTCACCCCAAAATTGAATTACTTAATTGCTGAGTACTGTTCACTAAGGCGCAAACGTAAACGCATCACTAAAAAACGCTTCTTCTTCCAATCCATGAACCGCAAATTGCTTCTGCGCATCATCCACCATATTCGGCAATCCACACACATAGGCTTCATAACCACTTAAATCAGGCATATCTCCTGTAATGGCTTGTTGTACATAACCTGTTCTACCCGCCCAATCTGGCGTAGGTTTTGACAGCACTGGCACATAAGTAAAGGTTGGCACATGCTCTGCCCAACGTCTGCATAAATCATCCATATATAAATCGGCTGGTTGACGGCCGCCCCAGTACAAGGTCATGGGGCGTTGAATGTCGTTGTAGAGCATGTGTTCGATAATGCCTTTGATAGGCGCGAAGCCTGTGCCGGTGGCGGCGAAGATAATGGGTTTATTCGATTCTTCTCTTAGATGAAAGCTGCCAAATGGCGCTTCTATGCGCATGATGGCTTTTTCGGTTAGCTCGTTAAACACGTATTCAGTGAATTCACCGCCTTTCACTAAACGTAAATGGAGTTCGAGTCCAAAATCGGCATGCGGAGCGTTGGCAATTGAGAAGGCACGGCGTTTGCCGTTTCTTAAAATAAATTCGATATATTGCCCTGGTAAGAATTGTAAGCGCTCACTGCTCGGCAATTGAAGGTGTAACGCCATCACATCGGGTGCCAGCAATTCTTTTTTGGACACTCTAGCAGGCAAGATACGTGGTTTAATACCCGCTTCCATCGATTCGCGTACATCAATGACTAGATCTTCTAATGGTCTTGCGCAACAAAATAAAGCGTTACCTGCGGCGAGTTCAACCTCGGTCATGGCACTGCCTTGATAATCATCGTGCATGACTTTGCCAGAAACAAGCTTACCCTTACATGAGCCACACGAGCCAGTGCGGCAGCCATAGGGCAAATTGATGCCGTTTTCAATCGCGGCTTCTAATACCGTTTGGCTAGGTTTTACGTCGAAAGCATGACCGCTGGATTGTATGGTGACTTTTGTCATCTTTTTCCCTCATTTATCGCTAATATCTTTAGCCTATTTGTCTGATTCTTTATCAATTGAGATGATGGTTGCATCCGAAGCTGGCTCTTTTATTTCTTCGTATTCACCTTCAATAATGTCATCATTAGCTGGGCGCGTGTTGGATTTTCGATAATTGCCTTCAAATCCAGCATTGTCAGCTCCGGTACCGCCTGTTTGATAACTCCCAGCATTCGCATCAACTTTAGGTTGTTGAATAGGAATAAGCAATAAAATCACAGCGATAATATCGGTAATAACACCTGGAATCACCAATAAAAAACCAGCGACTAAATTTCGTGCGCTGCCCATGATTGTTTTAAAAGGATTACCGCCTGCTTGTATGCTTTGCATCATTTTGGCCGACATCATTTGCTTTTCACCTTTGATCAGTTGTAAGCCAAGATAGGTAATAGCGACTAAATAAACGAGCAACCACCAGCCATATTCGTCTGCTAATTCAATGAGCAGGTAAATTTCTGCAATGGGAAAAGCCAGTAAAATGAGTAAAATAAATAAACGCATAAGTTCCTTAACGCATGAAAACATTGATTAAAATATAAAATGGCTGAACATCATCTTTCAAAAGAGCATACTCTGAAAAATAATAACCACATAGTAGTGCTCACCCACGTGCCAGACCAAATTGTTGCTGAGCGCATTGCAAATGCCCTAATTAAAGCTAAACTAGCAGCCTGTGTAAACATTGGTGCGGCTTGCCAATCCATTTATGAATGGAAAGGTGCAATAGAGACACAAACGGAGTTTCCATTACACATTAAAACAAACCAAGATTGCTATCAAAATGTGGAAGCCCTTATTTTAAAGATACACCCATACGAACTTCCTGACATCATCGTACTCAATGTACATGGTGGTTATAATGCGTATTTGCAATGGGTTAATTTTACAATGGCTTAATGCGCAACTTTCAATAGGATCATGATGTTAAGACGTTTTTCAGCTTTAGTAGTTTCCATTAGCGCGCTGTTAATAGCAGTTACAGTGCTTGGCTTTGCCGCCAATAGCTACGCTGGCAATAGTGGTTTTAATGCGTTTACGGATAGTGATGAAGAAAAATTCTTGCATCCTGATGAAGCGTTTAAACTCAATATCGTCGCCAAAGATAGCAACACGCTAGAAGCAAAATTCACCGTTACGCCAGGTTACTATCTTTATAAAGACCGCATTAAGTTTGAAATTAAAGACGCAAGCTTAGGTACGATAAGTGCTGTTAATTTACCAGCGGGCGACATAAAAGACGACCCTAACTTTGGGCAGCAAGAAGTGTATCATCATGACTTTGTGGCGCTGATTGATGTCAACAATCCCGCGCAAAATGTAGTAATTGATGCACGTTTTCAAGGCTGTAGCGAAAAGGGGCTTTGCTATGCGCCACAACTGAAAACATTGAATGTTGATATGGCTCAAGCGGCGACAGCGCCCACTGACAATACGCCTGTTACCAATGCTAACAACTCTACTAGCAGTGAAGACGAGGCAACAAGCTTATTAAAAAGTGGTAAATTATGGTTAATTGCTGCAGGCTTTTTTGGTTTTGGTTTATTGCTATCTTTTACCCCTTGCGTATTGCCGATGATTCCGATTTTATCGGGCATTATTGTTGGGGATAAAAAAGCACATAAAGCAGAAACCAGCCGCCTGCATAGCTTTAACCTCTCATTGGCTTATGTATTAGGCATAGCGCTCAGCTATACGATTGCAGGGATTGCAGCGGGTTTATCGGGTCAACTATTAAGCAATGCACTGCAAAGCCCGTGGATGCTCACGGCGACGGCTTTGATTTTTGTAGTCTTATCCTTTTCGATGTTTGGTTTTTACGAGTTGCGTTTGCCAAGTACTATTGAAGAACGCATGGTCAAAACATCAAATAAACTCAAAGGTGGTCAGTTTATTGGCGTGTTTGTCATGGGCGTTATTTCTGCCTTGATTGTCAGCCCATGTGTTGCCGCACCTTTAGCGGGGGCTTTGCTTTATATCAGTCAAACGCGCGATGTTGTATTAGGCGGCGTAGCATTATTTGCGCTATCAATCGGTATGGGCGTGCCTTTATTACTCATCGGCGCATCTGCAGGCCATGTGTTACCTAAAGCTGGCGGTTGGATGACAGCCGTGCGCAACCTGTTTGGCGTCATCATGTTGGCGGTCGCCATTTTTATTGTTTCGCCCATTATTCCCACCAGCGTTGAAATGCTATTGTGGTCAGCATTGCTGATTATTCCTGCTGTGTATTTGCATGCGTTAGATAGTCTACCGTTGGACATCAATACCGGCCGATCACACCCGTGGATGCGTTTTTGGAAAGGCATTGGCATCATGCTGCTAATTGTCGGCATCGCACTGTTAATTGGCGCTGTGTCGGGTGCTAAGTCGCCGCTTCAACCATTAGCTGGCTTGAGTTTATCTAATAGCAAAACTATCGAAAACCGTTTACCTTTTGTCCGCGTTAAAAATACAGCTGAATTGGATGCGCGCATTGATGCGGCTAAGGGTAAGATTGTCATGCTCGATTTTTATGCTGATTGGTGTACGTCATGCAAAGAGATGGAGTTGTTAACATTTAGCGACCCTGCGGTGCAAGCATCACTAAAAGAGGCGGTTTTATTGGAAGCGGATGTGACGGCCAATACACCAGAAGACCTCGCTTTACTGCAACGGTTTAATCTATTTGGGCCACCTGGCATTATCTTCTTTAATCGGACAGGCCAAGAAATTAAACCGATTCGCGTCATTGGCTATGAAAACGCACCTAAGTTTTTAGCGACTGTAAACCGCGTCAATGCGCTAAAGGCAGATGAATGCAACCCACTCGTTACTTGTTAATTTAACTTGTTGATTTAAACTTAATTCGAATCCAAAAATATTATGCTAAATAAAATCCTTTCTCCTTTCGGCGCTGTCGTTTTATTCGTCATCATTGCCGCATCTGGCTATTTTGTTTCCGAAAAGATGGATAAAAAAGACGTGAACATATCAACTGCCGAACTGTTTGCCACCACGCTACCTGATGAAAATGGTGTGCCGCAAGCACTTAGCCAATGGCAGGGTAAAATGATTGTGCTTAACTTTTGGGCAACTTGGTGCCCGCCTTGCCGCGAAGAGATGCCTGAGTTATCCGAACTCAATACAGAGTATCAAGATAAAAATGTCATTGTGATTGGCATTGCATTAGATGAAATTGCGTTGATTAAAGAATTTAATGCAGAAAACAAGATGAGTTACCCATTGTTAGCGGCAGAAGATACTGGTGGTAACTTAGCCGCTAATCTTGGTAATAATAAAAGTGCGCTGCCTTACACCGTTATTATTAAGCCAGATGGTACTGTTGCTAACACCTATTTTGGACGTATTTCTAAGCCACTGCTAGAAGAGGCTTTGCTTAAATTAATACCTTAAAATTTCACTATTCCATTCAATTGCTTAGCTTATAGGGTGTGCATAGCATGGATATTCAACTTCGCTGAAATGTTGCAAATAAGCTGGACAAAATAGCTTAACTTCGGCAAACTTGCGCATTATGAATATTAATCCATTTGTGGCAAGGCAATAGAAAATGGCAGCAAAATCAATTTTAGTGCTGCACGGACCTAATCTTAACCTGCTTGGCATGCGTGAGCCAGAGCATTATGGTCATGCAACATTAGACAGCATTAATGAACATCTCAAGGCAAGTGCACAAGCTGCAGGGATTGCATTAGAATCGTATCAAAGCAATGCTGAAGCTGATATTGTCACCAAAATTCAGCAATTAGCGACACAAAAAGTGGATTTCATTATTATCAATCCTGCTGCATTTACGCATACGTCGGTTTCCATCCGCGATGCAATCTCAGCTGTTAGTATTCCATTCATCGAAGTACACCTATCTAATGTATTTACACGTGAAAGTTTTAGGCATCATTCTTATTTTAGCGATATAGCAGTAGGCGTAATCAGCGGTTTAGGTGCTGATGGGTATGACGCTGCTTTACGTTTTGCAATTAATCGACTAAATAGCCAATTATAAAAAATCAGTTTATTTGAGGAGTTACCATGGATTTACGTAAATTAAAAAAACTAATCGATTTAGTTGAGGAATCAGGCATTTCTGAACTAGAGCTGACTGAAGGTGAAGAAAAAGTACGCATTAGCCGTGCAACACAATCATTTGCACCACAACCAGTTCAATATGCGGCCGCACCTGCACAAGCTGCAGCCGCTCCCGCTGCCGCACCAGTAAGTGCAGAAGCAGCACCTGAAGCGATTCAAGGTCATGCTGTAGAGTCTCCAATGGTTGGTACGTTCTATCGCGCCTCATCTCCTGAAGCAAGTTCATTTGTAGAAGTGGGTGACAAAGTAGAAGTGGGCGACACCCTGTGCATTATTGAAGCGATGAAACTGCTGAACGAAATCGAGAGTGATAAAGCGGGTATCGTGAAAAAAATCTTAATTGAAAATGGTCAACCTGTTGAATATGGTGAGCCTTTATTTGTGATTGGTTAACGCATGTTTGAGAAAATATTAATTGCAAATAGAGGTGAAATTGCACTGCGTGTGCAGCGAGCTTGCCGTGAAATGGGTATTAAAACGGTTGCAGTGCATTCCGTCGCCGATAAGGAAGCAAAATACGTCAAACTGGCAGATGAGTCTGTCTGTATTGGCCCTGCTGCCTCTAATCTCAGTTATCTCAGCATTCCAGCTGTTATTAGTGCTGCCGAAGTCACTGATGCGCAAGCGATTCATCCTGGTTATGGTTTTTTATCTGAAAATGCTGACTTTGCGGAACGTGTAGAACAAAGCGGCTTTACTTTTATTGGCCCTAAAGCGGAAACGATTCGTTTGATGGGTGATAAGGTTTCAGCTAAAGATGCCATGAAAAAAGCGGGTATTCCTTGTGTGCCTGGCTCTGATGGCGAACTTTCAGATGACCCTGCGACCATCGTAGCGACAGCTAAAAAAGTCGGCTATCCAGTCATTATTAAAGCGGCGGGAGGTGGCGGTGGGCGTGGTATGCGCGTGGTACACACAGAAGCTGCGCTAATTAATGCAGTGAACATGACCAAAGCAGAAGCACAAAGTGCTTTTGGCAATCCTGTTGTGTACATGGAAAAGTATTTAGAAAATCCACGACATATCGAAATTCAAGTGCTTTCCGACAAATTTGGCAATGCTGTTTTCTTAGGTGATCGTGATTGCTCTATGCAGCGCCGTCATCAAAAAATAATTGAAGAGGCGCCATCACCATTGTTAGCCACGCGCTTGCGAGACAAAATTGGTGAGCGTTGCGCAGAAGCCTGCCGTAAAATTAAATATCACGGCGTAGGTACCTTTGAGTTCTTATATGAAAATGGTGAATTCTTCTTTATTGAAATGAATACCCGTTTGCAAGTTGAACATACCGTGACAGAAATGATTACGGGTATGGATTTAGTGCAACAGCAAATTCGTGTAGCTGCTGGTGAAAAATTAACCATACGTCAAAAAGATGTGCAATTGAGCGGCCATGCCATTGAGTGTCGTATTAATGCAGAAGACCCTTATACTTTTGTGCCATCGCCTGGCAAGATTGATCGCTTCCATATGCCAGGTGGCCCAGGTGTACGTATTGATACCCATGCTTACGGTGGTTATGTTGTTCCTCCATATTACGACTCAATGATTTGTAAATTGATTACGCATGGTGCTACACGTGAGCAAGCCATTGCACGGATGCGGATTGCACTGTCTGAGATGTCAGTACAAGGCATTAAAACCAATATCGCCTTGCACTCTGACTTAATGGCCGATGCCGCATTCCATCTTGGTGGTACTAGCATTCATTATCTCGAAGAGAAGCTTGGCATTTCGAGTAAATAGTAATGGCTTGGCTATTACTTAAAATTCAAGCAAACGACCAAAATGCCGACACCATTAGCGATGCGCTAATGGCGCTAGGTGCGCTTTCTGCTAGCATTGAAGATGCCCATGCAGAAACTGTCGCTGAGCAAGCTATTTTTGGTGAACCTGGTGATCCGCCACCAGGCATTTGGCAGCAAAATATTGTGACAGCGATGTTGGATGAATCTGCTGATATTCCGCAGCTGTTGCAAGCGCTGCAGGATGAAACGCAGATTCCTCAGTTCAGTTATGTCACAGAAACCATCGAAGAGCAAGATTGGGTGCGCGCGACGCAAGCGCAATTTGATCCGATTCACATCACCGATAACTTATGGATAGTGCCAACGTGGCATACTAGCCCAAACGAAAATGCAATTAATATCATTCTGGATCCTGGCCTTGCGTTTGGTACGGGCAGCCATCCAACCACACATTTATGTTTAGAATGGTTAACACAACAAGTTAGTTTAGGTGATGTATTAGACTATGGGTGCGGTTCAGGCATCTTGGCAATTGCAGCAAAAAAACTGGGTTCTAAAACCACTGTCGGCGTTGATATTGACGACCAAGCAGTGACGGCTAGTCGGTTTAACGCAGAACAAAATGATACTCAAGATATTGCCTTCTATGATGCCAATGCCTTTGGCAATCAAACCTTCGATATCGTTGTAGCTAACATTTTATCCAGCGCGCTGATGGTGCTTGCACCAGCACTGGCTAAATATTGTAAAACTGGCGGTAAAATAGCATTATCTGGCATTTTGGAAGAACAAACTGAAGCCCTTCTTGCTCGTTATTCGGAATGGTTTACAATGGATACTCCAATACAAAAAGATGCATGGATACTGCTTACTGGCATTAAAAAATGAACTACATAACCGCTTGTCCAAACTGTGACACCCAATTTTTATTAAATGATGAGCTGATTAAAGCCTATCGTGGCAAAGTGCAATGTGGTAACTGTGAACATGTATTCAATGCGAAGAATCGTCTGACCGAGGTTCCCGATGAGATTACCAGTGCTGATGAATACCAAGCGAGCTTGGAAGACGCGATTGTTGAGGTTCCTGAGCAAACTACCATTATCGAAAGTAGCATTGCCAGCGATGATTCACAAGATACATTAGATAAAACAGCACAAATTGAATCAATACAAGCAGAACCAGTAGAAACTGAATCATCACCTAAACAAACTGATGTTGATTACTTTATTAGTCCGCCAGCACCTGAAGTTGAAACAATCAGCCAGCCGACATCTCAAGTTGACACACCAGAGCCAGTTAATATCGATGCAATCTTCTCCAACAAAAGTCGAGAGAAGAAAAAAACGAGCAAGCATTCTTTTTTCATTAGTTTTATAAACTTCTTACTTTTTATGGCAGCTGTTTTGCTGTGCGCTTACTTTTTACGTAGTGAAATTGCGAGGCAGTTTCCGCCCATTAAACCACTACTTGAACGCGCATGTGTACCACTTAAATGTAAGATTGAACTAGCCAAAAACTTGGATTTAATCACCATTGGTGATTCTGATATGCAAGAGGATGACACCTATCAATCTGTGATTAAATTTTCTAGTTCAATCAAAAACAATGCCAATTATCCTCAAGCCTATCCAAGCTTAGAGCTAACACTGACCGATAATGATGATCGTCCTGTCATTAAAAAATTAATCACGCCTAAGCTCTATTTAGTTTCTAAAGAAAAAATCAAGCACGGCCTTGATTCCAATGAAACTGCGACGATTAAGCTGTTATTTCACGTCGATGATCCAAGCGTCGCAAGCTATCGCATTTTATTGCTTTACTAAACTAGTTTTTGCTTTATCGCCTGCTTATACCAGCGCTTGATTGACCTTAACAATTGCTTCCACTAATTTTTCAATCGCCTGCGTGCGTACATAACTTTTTCGCCATGCAATCGCAATTCTTCTGGTTGGCACCGGTTTTTCAAATGGAATGACCTTTAATAAGGGATTGGCATATCGTGCAACCGTTGCTGATGCTGGCAACACGGTGATGCCTAAATTAGAAGCCACCATATTGCGAATCGTTTCTAAAGAGTTACCTTGCAGCACCTCGCCTTTACGCGACAATTCTGGACACGCTTGGGTCACTTGATTACTAAAACAATGACCACTATTGAGCAATAGTACTTTTTCATCTGATAATTCTTCTGCTTTTATCAGCTTTCTATTCGCCCAATGATGATTAGACGGCACAACGACAGAGAAATCCTCATCATAAAGCGTCTGCACTTGTATGCCAGGCACATTAAAAGGCAAAGCGATTACTGCGGCATCAATCACCCCATTTTTTAACTGCACTTCTAAATTAGCCGTTAAGTTTTCTTCAATTTCCAACGGCATATTGGGCACGCTTTTTCTTAATATTGGAATGATTTCTGGCAATAAATAAGGGCCTACGGAATAAATCATGCCCAATTTAAACATGCCTTCTAATGGATTAGTGCCCAGCTTAGCCATCTCTTTTAAACGGTTTGATTGCTATAATACAATATTAGCTTGCTCAATAAGCTGCGCCCCTATTTCGGTTGGTGTTACCTCGCTACGGCTGCGTTCAAAAATAATGACCTCTAGCTCTTCTTCAAGCTTTTTAATGCCTAAACTTAACGCTGGTTGTGTAACAAAACACTTTTCTGCTGCTCTTCTAAAACTGCGCTCTTGTGCAACAGCCACCACAAACTTCAGCTCATTTAATGTCATTTCATTACCCCAATGATTAATGATAACCATCATATATTGATAAATATTATTTATCAAAACATACAATTATACAAATCTGTACTAGCCTTCTACAATAGGTCTCATCAATCAATGTTGGCGATAAGCAAGATAGTTATCAGCTGCAACCTTCCATTTCAAGTGCGATTATGCTGACAGACAATTTGTTAACTGGATTGGAATATCGCAGTAAACCCGATAATATTCGCCAATTTAAAGAAGAAGATGGGAAGGATTTATTTATTACTTAGTTTCCGCACAAAAATGTTTCGCTGACTGGCGCTTATATTTATTTAGGCAATATTGCTGACAAAGATAATCAAACTGGTTGGTATTTTTCTGGGCAGTTTAACTATTAACTGAGCATGCCTAATGAATAATACAATTTGACATATTAATGTCATGATTGACGGGTAATATTGCCTCTTAGATTTATGTACTTCCCCTGTTTAGCCCGCGCAAGCGGGCTTTTTTTGTCAGTTATTCACGCCAAATCCGACCAATAGACACAAACTACCTTAAAATAAGGTATTCACTTTTAGGGAGAAATCATGAAAACTTGGATGTGTGCTGTATGTGGTTTAATTTATGAAGAAGAAAAAGGCTGGCCTGAAGATGGCATTGCCGCTGGAACTAAATGGGAAGATGTACCCTCTGATTGGATGTGCCCAGAATGCGGTGTCTCTAAAGCTGAATTTGAAATGGTTGAGTTTTAATCTCTTCAAACCATAAAATAATAATATAAAACAATATATTAGTAAACGTTATCGGTAAGCCTCGTTATTTTTTTGACAATTTTCAAATATTTTTTAAGTGTTAGAATAAAAGCACATGTCTAATCATTTAAAAAATAATCCATTTACCATCGCTATTTTTGGAGAAGTGTTAGCCGACATTTTCCCAGATGCCACCGTGCTTGGCGGCGCGCCTTACAATGTTGCCAGACATTTGCGTGCCTTCCAGCAACATCCTATTTTAATTTCTAGAGTTGGCAATGACGCCCTCAAACACTCGCTGTTTGCTGAACTGACTAGACTTGATATTGATCAGTCAGGGATTCAATTGGACTCTATTCATCCTACTGGCCAAGTGACCGTTCACATGGAAAATGGGAGCCATCGGTTTGAGATAGAGCCTAATCAAGCTTATGACCAAATTCATACTGGGATGGCGCATTTAACAACATTGGCAAACCAGCCTGATTTAGCCTACTTTGGCACGTTGGCGCAGCGCGGCATTCAATCCCGTTTAGCACTAGATACTTTCTTGAGTGGCGCAAAATGCCCACGATTTTTAGATATTAATTTGCGTGAGCCTTGGTATAACAAACACATGATTAGGCGCTCATTATTACGGACTGAAATTGTCAAAATCAATGAAGATGAATTAGCCATTGTTTGTAATTATTTTGAGCCTAATCTTAACAATGATAAAGAACGTGCTTTATTTCTAATCAAAAAGTTTGATTTAAAACACCTATTTGTCACCTGTGGCGAAAGTGGCGCATGGGCGCTATCGAATAATGGCGAAGAAACAAAAGTCAGCGTGCCACCTTTAAATGCACCATTAGTTGACACCGTTGGCGCAGGAGATGCATTTGCCGCCATTTGTATTTTGGGCTTGTTAAACCATTGGTCGATGGAAGAGATGCTGACCCGTGCAAGTATTTTTGCATCTGCCGTTTGCACCATCAGAGGTGCTGCCCCTGAAACAAGTGACTTTTATTTGCCTTATATTGAAAGCTGGTTTTAATGCAAACACATCCAAATGACGACAAAGAACCTTCTCTCTATATTTTAATGATTAGCGTGCACGGATTAATTCGTGCGAATGATATGGAGTTAGGGATTAATGCCGATACCGGCGGGCAAACAAAATATGTGGTTGAACTCACTAAGTCACTGGCACAGCATCCGCAAGTTGCTAAAGTCGATTTACTCAGCCGCTTAATTGATGACGATGCTGTCGATGCAGACTATGCTCGCGCTGAAGAGCAGTTAAGTGAAAATACCAGAATTATTCGTCTACAAGCTGGCCCGAAAAAATATATCCGTAAAGAATTGTTGTGGAAACACCTCGATCAAATGGTCGATAAGTGTTTACAATTTTTACGCAAACAAGGCCAGCTGCCCGATTTTATTCATGCGTATTATGCCGAGTTTCACATACACAATCGCACGAAAACAGTGCTTACGAAATTTTTAATATAGGGCAAACATTTGCACTATTACCACTCGCGGTCAATTATTCTTCGGTGGTCATTGCCTTATCAACACCTGCAATTGAAAAACTACTGACTTTGGATGCATCGGCTTTTACCAAAGAGGTTGAGCAACGATTGCAATATAAATTGGGCAATATGCAGTTAGTGAGTAATGGCTTTTCCTATCCACTAGTTGCTACTTATGCAGACCGACTGATTGGCAAGCGCTTTGCGTTAATTGGCGGTGCTGCTGTTGGTATGCATCCTGTCACCGCACATGGTTTTAATTTAGGTTTATTAGGCGCAGAAACACTTGCCAATCAAATTGCTCAAGTCAGTGATGCGGGTGCGCAAGAAGCGCTGATTAAATTTGAACTTCAACATAAACGCGCAACTT
The DNA here is from genome assembly GCA_022599515.1 of Betaproteobacteria bacterium. Taxonomy (GTDB): domain Bacteria; phylum Pseudomonadota; class Gammaproteobacteria; order Burkholderiales; family Methylophilaceae. The sequence continues at coordinate 13,809 of JAHZMC010000028.1, read as the reverse complement.
TACCTTTACATCTTGGCACCAATGCCATTGCCAAACTGTATGCGGATGCTCGCATCGCGGCGCGTGTGGTGAGAAGTGCTGGGTTAAGAATCGCTAATGGGTTGAAGCCCGTCAAACGCAAAATAGTCAACCGGTTAATAACCGCTTAATCTTTTTGATACTTGCAAAAACGCATATCTTAACTCGCGTCGGTTGGTGGTATTACTTCTTCAACCCGAATCTTTTGTACCACTGGCTTTTGCAAAATCATGTTATTTGGATAAGAAATAAGCTGGCCTTCTCTTTTAATCAAAACATGAAAAAGAGAAATTTCCTCTATCACACCACTAATATCCGCTTCTTTATCCACCACGGTAATATAATCGCCAACCCGATAAGGAAAACCAAAGAAGATAATCAAGCTGGCGGTAATATTACTGAGAATCGACCATTGGGCAAACAAGGCAACTCCTAAAACCGCAAAAATAGACGAAATAAAAATCAATACTTGCGAATATTCAATACTCAAAAACATCACCAATATCGCTAAATAAATAAACAGCAAAGCGATATGAATCGTCTTTTTAATATATTTCATGCGATAAATACTGACCGATTTACCGAATCCCGACTTATCGACCAATACCGTTGATAGCTTAATGCTAATCAATAACGCGACAATGATGCCTATTGCAATGATTAATCTCATTTTTTTTACCTCTGTTTGCTTAATTGTTTCATCATGACACAACAAAAGTCCACGCTACAATCCGACTTTGTTTTTGACCTTGTTGCATATCCATTGTTTTTACCTGTTGCACGCCTACTTTTTGTAATGCACGATACACGCTAGGCAACGTCGCGGCCTTAGAAATCAATGTCGTGAACCACTGACATTGTGTTTCAAATTGCTTACTTTCCTTAATCATTGCAATCACAAACGCCTCTTCGCCACCGTCAAAAACCAGCTCATTATGTTGCCCGCCAAAATTCAATGCAGACTTACCACTTTTACCAAGACCACGCCATTTGCGTTGTGTTCCCGCTTGCGCATCAGCTAAAGAGGCATGAAAAGGCGGATTACACATGGTGAGTGTAAATCGCTCATCTTTTTTAATTATGCCGCTATAGAAGTGATTCTTATCCTTTTGCAACCGCAGCTCTATCTTGCCATTTAAACTGTTAGCATCAACTATCTGTCGCGCATTGTTAATCGCCGTTACATCAATATCCGCGCCCACAAACTGCCAACCATAACTATGCTGGCCAATTAGAGGATAAATCATATTGGCACCAACGCCGATATCTAAGACTCGAATAGGTGTTTGTTGAGGATGATTTTCAGCTAATAAATCGGCAAGATAATGCACATAATCTGCCCGCCCTGGAATTGGTGGACAAAGATACTGCGACGGAATATCCCAAAACGCTAGGCTATAATATTGTTTTAACAACGCCTGATTCAATGCCTTAACCGCTTGCGGATTAGCAAAATCGATTGATGCATCACCAAATTTGTTCGGTTTCACAAATGGTTTTAGCGCAGCATTTACCGAAATCAACAAATCAAAATCATAACGATCTCGATGTTGATTACGCGGGTGCAGTGCAGTTTTTAATTGAGCAGGCTGCAACACACTTAGCCCTGTTGTGACGCTCTCACTTTTTCATAAGCCGCTAATAATTGTTGATGCATCTTGCTACCTTCATAATTCACACCTAAGTTATTCAAACCAAAATACTGCGTTTCTTGATTGAATAAACCCAGCGCTTTTTGCAGCGTTTGTTCGCCATACATCAACGCTAAGTTAACATCAAATAAGGCAATATCGCCGCTTTCGGTGTCTTGGGCAATTTGCACAAGGTCGGCAATGCAGCTATACACTTTCAATCGCGCCGTTGGTAAATCATTAATCTGCGCAATCCATTCGCAACCATCTAAGATTTCATCAACATCTCCTGCCGCAATGGCGGCTAAGGTTTTTAGTTCACCAATGCGCAAATCTTGCCATGGCGTATTGGCATCGGCACACAGCCCAATCAAGATATAAACATGTAAATCATCTTGAAAATTAATATCCATCAAAATTTCCAGTAGTTCTGCAGACTCTTCTTCTGTTAAATCTTGTAGTCGTTGCGCATAGGGTCGCACTTGATTACCGACGGTATTATTTTGCCACTTCAATTCCTCGACTGGATAAATTTCACTCATGCCAGGCACAAAAATGCGGCAGGAATACACATTCAAATGTTCAAAATCGGCAATATATAAATCATGTCCGCTATCGTGAATTTTATTGACACTCCACTGATAATCTTCTTCCGTCGTCGTACCAAAGTTCCAATCGACGAATGCATAGTCTGGAGTACTGCGTAAAAATTCCCAGCTAATCACACCGCTAGAATCGACAAAATGAATTTCTAAATTTTGTGCATCGGCAATTTCTTCCATATCAAAACCAGGTTTAACAAAGCCTGTTAAGCTATCTAAAGCGCGACCTTGAATCAACTCAGTCAGCGAACGTTCTAATGCAACTTCAAAACGTGGATGCGCACCAAAACTGGCAAAACAACCTTGATCTTCGGGGTGTAATAAGGTCACATTCATCACAGGATATTCGCCACCTAATGAGGCATCTTTAACCAAGATGCCATAACCAGCATCGCGCAAACCCTTTATTCCTGCTGCAATACGTGGATAGCGAGCAATCACTTCTTCTGGCACATCTGGCAAACAAATGCCTTCGGCGATAATTCTATTTTTGATATTACGCTCAAAAATTTCTGCCAGTGCTTGCGTGCGTGCTTCCTTCATGGTGTTACCCGCACTCATGCCATTGCTCACATAAATATTGCCGATTAAATTAACCGGAAACAATACGGTTTTACCATCACGTAAACGCGTATAAGGAATGGTACAAATGCCGCGTTCGTTATTACCTGAGTTCAAATCAATCAATTGACTAGCGGAAACGCTACCTTCTGGATTGTAGAATTGTTGTAATTCTGGTGTCAAAATCTCAGATGGCCATGCATCACCTTTTAATAGAAACCATTGCTCGTTCGGATAATGCACCCAATCGGCATTGGCGATAGTTTCGCCTAGGTAAAAATCTGTCCATAAATAATTAGTTCCTAAACGCTCAAAATACTCACCCAAGGCACTGGCTCGCGCCGCTAATTGTGATGCACCTTTGCCATTGGTAAATAAACGCGGGCAATCACGATTGGTGATATGCACGGACCAAATACCTTCGACTTCATTGAGCCAAGACTTTTCTTCAACATGAATATCCAGCGCCGCTAACTTGGCTTGCAAGGTTGAAATGGAAGATTCTAAAGAAGCATCTTTACTCGGGATAAAAGTTTCGTTTGCGGAGTTAGTCATGGTGTGATGATTGAAGTCATAAAAAGCAACAGCATAGCATGGTAGTGAGGCGTATTTATATAATACAAACCGAACGCCAGTGAAATTCTACTGGTCATAATGTCATAAAAAGGTAATGATTATAGTCATCACCCTTTTGGTGTGTTAACCATTATTAAGGAGAGCAATATGACAGCACATACTTATAAAAAAATAGAACTTGTTGGTAGCTCAACAGTGGGCACCGATGACGCCATTCAAAATGCGATTGCAAAAGCGGCTAAAACCATTAAGCACATGGATTGGTTTGAAGTATTAGAAACACGTGGTCATATTGTGGATGGCAGCATTGCACACTACCAAGTCACCATTAAAGTAGGTTTTAGAATTGCTGATTAAGCACGCATGATTCACGGTTCTAGTGCATTACAAATCCCTGCGTTATCCGATCAAGAGACGCAGGCATGGGTTGCCTCTTTATCTAACACTTTCTCTGCATCAGAAGTTGAAGTGATTAATCAAGCCTGCCAATTGGCAAGCTTGGCTTATGCTGCACAAACAGAGAAAACAGGCGTACCGCTCATGCATCATGCCACTGGTACGGCGGCGATTCTGATGAGCTTAAATCTGGATGCAGAAACGATTGCGGCGACGATTTTATATGCCACGCCGCGCCATATTGATAATTGGCAGGAAACGCTAAAAAGTCGCTTTGGCCAGTCGATTACCAACTTGGTTGCAGGCTTGATGCAGATAGAACAGGTGCAAGCGTTTGGTGCGCTAGAGCCTGTTAACCAAAAAGATAAAAATGCACAAAACCAGCAAGTGGAAAGCTTGCGAAAAATGCTGTTGGCGATGGTGCAAGATATTCGCGTGGTCTTGATTAAACTAGCGGAACGGACACAAGCCTTGCGCAGCCTTGCAAATGTGGATAGCGCGATGCAACAGCAAATTGCCAAAGAGATTCAAGGCGTGTATGCGCCGCTGGCCAATCGGCTGGGTGTTTGGCAATTAAAGTGGGAAATGGAGGATCTTTCCTTACGTTATCTAGAGCCGCAACTGTATAAGGAAGTGGCCAAATCATTAGATGCACGTCGACTTGACCGCGAGCAATACATTCAGCATGTTGAACAGCAGCTCAGACAAAAGCTTACGCAAGCCGGCATTAAAGCTGAGGTTACAGGCCGCCCTAAACATATCTACAGCATTATTAATAAAATGCGGCGTAAAAATCTCAATTTTGAGCAGCTGTATGATGTGCGCGCGGTGCGTATTTTGGTCGAAAACATTGAAGAATGTTATTCAGCGCTCAGTATTGTCCAAGCATTATGGCAACCGATAGCCAGTGAGTTTGATGACTATATTGCCAAGCCAAAAGGTAATAACTATCGCTCATTACATACCGCTGTGCATGGTCCTGAAAATTTAGCATTAGAGGTGCAAATTCGCACCCATGAAATGCACGCTTATTCTGAGCTTGGTGTGGCAGCGCACTGGCGCTATAAAGAAGGTGGCAAAACCGATGCCGCGCTCAATGAAAAAATCACCTTATTACGCCAAATATTAAGTTGGAAAGAAGAATCAAAAGATAGTAGCGATTTGCTCGAGCAGTTTAATACCGAATTATTCCAAGAAAATATCTACGTTTTTACACCACAAGGTAAGGTGATTGATTTACCAAAAGATGCGACGCCCGTTGATTTTTCCTACGCACTACATTCTGATTTAGGCCATCGCACCCGTGGTGCAAAAGTCGATGGTCATATCGTGCCGCTTAACTATAAGCTGCAAAATGCGCAGCACGTTGAAATTCTGACGCATAAAATTGGCACGCCGAGTCGTGATTGGTTGCGACCAAACCTTGGCTTTTTAAAAACCAATAGCGCACGTGCAAAAGTACGCTATTGGTTTAAACATCAACATGCAGAAGAGCATCTTTCGCAAGGTCGCACTAAGTTAGACAAAGAGCTTCATCGCGCAGGTGTTGGCTCCATCAATCAAGAAAAAATCGCGCAGAAATTACATTTTAATAAGCTCGAAGATTGTTTAAATGCAATTGGTCGTGGCGATGTGAGCGAACATCAAATTGCCAATGCGATTCAAGAAGTTGTCAGTCCCAAGACAGTTGAAAAGGCGCAACAGCAATCTGGTCACAAAATAACAACACATGCAACACCAACTGACGTGATATTAGAAGGGGTTGGGAATCTGCAAACCAACATGGCGAAATGTTGTAACCCCACCTATCCAGATGCCATCACTGCTTATGTCACTCGGGATCGTGGCGTTACGGTGCATCGTCAACAATGTAGTTTTATTAAACGGTTAGAACCCAATCGTCGTGACCGTTTGCTGAATGCGCAATGGCAGCCAAAGAAAAGTTAATGTCTTTACAGCATGGCCTATCATTCGCCATTTATTGGCTCCTGATGGGTTCATGAGTTGAAAGTCTGGATCGCCGCGCTACGCTTGCGATGACATCGTGATTCATCATAACCTTATGGCTTTCGCATTAAGATAGCACTGTGTAATTATTGTATGCCTAGCCAGTTTACAAAATGCTTTGATACGACGTCATTGCGAGAAACCGAGTGACGAAGCAATCCAGATGACACTGCTGCAAATGCATTAAGTGAATGACTTATATTAAGCACTTTTATTTTTCTCCATTATCCATTGTGATAAATACTTGGTGCTGGTCATGGTGTGATGTTTAAGCATTGCACCTGTAAAATTATCTAAGCGGTGCTGCACAAGATTTTGTTGCACTTGATTGATTTTTTCAATGAGTTGTTTAGCTATTTTTTGACCATCAAACTGCTGCTGCAAATGCGGTAATGTACGGTTTTGTGCAGTTTGCCACGTTTCTTTGTCTCCATACAATCGCACTGCCGCATCAACAAAATCTGCACCATCATCAGCAATAGCGCCAGGCCATGACATGTCTGGCATCGACATGCCTTCAGCACCAATCGACGTGGTCACACTCGGCGTTTGCACCATCATCGCATCTAATAAATTTTCCTTTAAGCCCAGCGCCGAAGCGTAATGGTGCTAAGCAAACCCGAGCACTTTCCATCACAGCATAAGCATGCTCCGCCCAACCTTTGATTAAAAATCCTGTTTTCGGATTATTTAACGCCGTCGCTTTTGGCGGCGGATAAGAACCGTAAATATGCAATTCTGCTTGTGGTAATTGCTGTCTAATCAATGGCCAAATAGATTGCAAATACAACACCGCATCCCAATTTGGCGCATGCCGAAAATTACCAATCGTCATAAAGTGTTGGCGTTCTTCATAGGTTTTTATTGTGCTAGGTAACGCAGTAAAATCAACCAAAAAAGGTAAATGGTGCAACAAACTCGAATCAATCTTAAATTGATTGATTAATAAATCCATTTCATAAGCCGAAATAATTAATGACAAATCACAACGCAAAATCGCCGCGATTTCGCGTTTAGATAAATCACTGACTAAATCTTGCTGATTAAGCGCGCGGTTTGCTTTGTGCGCTTCGTGTCGAGCGCCACGCAAAAATTGCAAATCGACCGTATCTAATATTTTTAACGCATTTGGACAGTGCAAATCCACTCGCCAACCAAACTGTTCTTCCATCATAAAGCGATCAAAGTGCAAAATATCGGGTTGATACAATTTAATATAATCATCAAAACAATCGCTGTTAAGTCTGATTTCGTGACTGCTTATGCCTTCATTTGCCAAATCGACCATATGGTCTGTTTTCTGCGCGGGCGTAGCAAACGCCACTTGCCACCCTTGTTGCCGATAAGCGCGTAAAATAGCGAGCATTTGATAGCCAGCTGCGGATGAGTTGGGCTCTGGCCAAACGTAGCCAATGACTAAAATTTTACGCATTAATTTGATGGCAATTGTTTAAAGCCGCCGCACAAATACTAGAAAAGGCACGCGCACCTAACAAAGTGCGCCCAACCAAACCACCAGCAATTTTAGGCATTTAAAATAGCACTTTGGCGTTATCTTAGGCCACAAATCTTTTACTGCTGCGGATTAATGATGCGAACATCGCGTTGTGGGAATGGAATCTCGATATTATTTTGTTGTAAGGTTTCGAGAATGATTAAATACAAATCGCCGCCCACACGATTTTTGCCATCATCAATGCCTTCCATCCAAAACTCAACAAACATATTAATGCCATTGTCACCGAAGCTGTCTATTTCACAGTCTGGTCGTTCTTCGATAGGATATTCCTCGCCACTTAACACTTGCGGATGCGTGGCAACTGCTGCTTTAATCAATTCCACCATACTGCGGACATCGGTTTTGTAACCAACCGAGAAGTCAACACGATAGCGTTGCTGCTTATTTTTATGCGTCCAATTGGTAAATGAGCCGATAATAAATTTCTCATTCGGCACCACAATATCTTTACCATCAAATGTTTCCAAGGTAGTAGACCGCATGTTTAACTGTGTCACTAAACCAGATTTACCATCCTCTAGCTCTACGTGATCGCCAACGGTGATTGATTTATCTAAAATGATAATCACGCCCGAAATAAAGTTAGATGCAATGGCCTGCAAGCCAAAACCCAAACCAACACCAACTGCGCCGCCAAAGACAGCAAGCGCGGTTAAGTTAATGCCCATCAATTTAAGCAGCAATAATATCACAACAAAAATCAGAACGATTTCATACAACTTGGCAAACAGCTCTTTACTTTTTACATCTAACGACTCCTGGTTGCGAATCAAATTTTGGCCTGTTCTATTAGATAAACGACCTAGCCAAAACAGCAAAGAGCCAAATATAAATAAGCGTAAAAATCCATAGACCGACAACCTGATATCGCCCATTTGAATTGCCATCGCATCAAGCACTTTAATGACATCGCCCAATATGCCGACAAAGTGAAAAAAGATTACGGGCATGCCAATCCAGCGGAAAGCAACAATCAAAATAGGCTGCTTCACCAGCTGGTTAATGGCGGAATTTGCCAATAATAAAATCGCAATGGCCAATGCGCCCTGCATCACCCAGCTATCCTCAACGATATATTGGCTAAACTCGACTGATACTCTGAGCAACACAATCGCAATAATTGGAAACAACAACTTTCCCGCTACATCAAAGCCAGTAATCGTATCGCCAGGTTTCGGTGTATTGTGGTTTAAAAAGGGAATGTAATGTCTTAATTGGCGCGTCATAATATACGCAACAAGATAAATACCGATAATTAAGCCAATTTGACTATAGGTTTCTGCCTGCGAAAAAACATGAGATAGCTTTTCCAACATATGATTTAAAGTGGTTTCTAAACTTTGAATTTTCATGGTTAGCCTTAATAAACCGCGCTAATAGGCGTTACTGAGTAATAAATAGCATAATACAACAACGTTATATTGGATATTGAAATGTCTTAGACTAAGCACTTAAAATCCTGCTGAGCGTTGAATTTGACTATTGTTTGACTCTCAATTTTGTTATTGCTTAAGAGGCTGGCGCGGATTAATCAGCCAAAACAAATAAAAAATAATAGGTGAGTAAGCCTACAACTCACCTGTTAAATACTGCGTTTTACCAAAACCAAAACTCCAATCCACATCGGTATTAGTCATCACAGAAACCAATAATTCTTTGGGATTTAAACCGCAATTAGTCTCCAATTTATCCGCTAACAATTGATAAAACTTGGTTTTATTCACCGTTGTTCTCGGACTCGTAAACACCTGAATAACAATCGCTTGATCTGTTCGCTCAAAACCTAAGCCGGTGTCCAACAATATCATTCTGCCAGGCTTATGTTCTGTCACGATTTGGTATCTATCTCTTACTGGCACCTTAAATGCCTCTAAAACACAGTCTTGCACCGTTTCCATTAAAGTTTTAATTTCCGCGTCTGAACGGCCTTCTGTTACATCGATTCTAATTAATGGCATTGTTAATCCGTAAATCGCTTATAAATTGATTGCTAGTTAGCATACTACATTAATCTCAGTTTAAGAATTGAGCATGCTTTAATTCAAAAAACGGTATCTAATACCTATGGTTATTTTTTAGCCTGTTATTTTTGCGCTAAATAAATCATGTGTTTACTGCCTTTGCCTTGATGCGCTCTAACGGTTTGAACACTGATATTTTTAAAATTGGCTTTTTGCAATTTTTTGGTAAAACTGGGCTCATGCCACGCTGACCATACGGCGAGCATGCCTTTCGGACGGAGGGTTTGGTGTATTGCTTGCAAACGCTCAACCGAATAAAGACTGTTGTTATCGACGTGGGTAAAAGCTTCAGGCCCATTATCGACATCCAATAGAATGGCATCGTAGTTTCGTTTCGTTTCAAACAGCGCGGCAACATCACCCACATGTACGCGCACCCGCTCATCATCCAACGGCCTACCAGCACACGCACCCAGCGCGCCCTTATTCCACTCAATAATTTCAGGCACCAACTCAGCCACATGCACCTCAGAACTAAGCGTAGTCGCCTTAAGCGCAGCGGCAAGCGTAAAACCCATGCCCATACCTCCAACCAACACCCTCACCTGTTCAAGCCCATGAATATGCGCACAACCCAACTCTGCCAGCGCCTGCTCAGAAGAATACATCCGACTCGTCATCAACTCACCCAACCCACCTTTAAGCCCGATCACAAAATCATCACCGCGCTGCGTCAACCTCAACTCACCACCGTTGTTGGGAATATTGGCCGTACCTAATAAAATCGTTGGCATCATAAAAATGGATAATACAGGAACCTAGATAGGATTTAGGTTTAATTCTGCCTCTGGTCGCCCAAACAGATTGTTATGTTCGAGCCCTGAATGCTTCCCCAAACTGGGCTCGAACCACATAAAAATAGCAGCGGACGATGCCGCTGCTATTTTTATTTTCTTAATCTTGCAAGCTGTTGTTGTGCTTGGTTACTCAACATTGTTAAATATCCAAAGCGCCAACATTGAGCGCATTATTTTCGATAAATGCACGTCTTGGTTCTACGTTATCACCCATTAGCGTACTGAAAATTTCATCTGCTGCAATTGCGTCATCAATTTGCACTTTAAGTAAGCGGCGCACTTTTGGATCCATGGTGGTTTCCCATAGTTGCTCTGGGTTCATTTCGCCAAGACCTTTGTAGCGTTGCACGTTTAAATTGTGTTTGGCTTCGGCTAATAGCCAATCTAATGCTTGTTTAAAGTTGGCTACGTTGTTCTCTTTTTCGCCACGTTTGATGATGGCGCCTGGGCCGATTAAGCCGTCTAGCATGGTATACATACGGTTGATTTGGCGGTAATCACCACTGCTAACAAACTCTGCATCTATCACGCAACTTTGTAAGTTGCCGTGTACATATTTATTTACTTCTAGGCGGTAGGCACTTTCTTCTTCATCAAACGCAACGATAACTTCGGAACCGATAGCGCCTAAGATTGGGCGTAATTTTTCAGCCACTACATTCACGCTCGCCTCTGTGCTTAAATCGACATGACCAATTTCTTGAATCGCGCGAAGCACACTTTCATCGTACAACCTTGCAATACGGCGGATGACGGCTTCTGTTAATACCATTTGTTTTGCAATATTATTTAATGCATCATCTTTGAGTGTTTCACCACCTGTTTTGGTGAGCAACTCTGCATCTTTAAGCGCTGAGCCTAGCAAATATTCGTCTAACTCTTGATCATCTTTGATATAGCGCTCATCACGGCCTTGTTTGATTTTATACAGCGGTGGTTGCGCGATATAAATATGGCCACGTTCTACTAGCTCTGTCATTTGACGATAGAAAAAGGTGAGTAATAAAGTACGGATGTGCGAGCCATCAACGTCAGCATCGGTCATGATAATAATGCGGTGATAACGTAGTTTTTCGGCATTAAAGTCTGCTTTACCAATATTGGTGCCTAAAGCGGTAATCATGGTAGCAATCTCTTGCGAGCTTAATAGCTTGTCGAATCTTGCTTTTTCTACGTTTAAAATTTTACCTTTTAACGGCAAAATTGCTTGGTTTTTACGGTCGCGCCCTTGTTTGGCTGAACCACCCGCAGAGTCACCCTCCACTAAGTAGATTTCGCATAAGCTTGGGTCTTTTTCTTGGCAATCGGCCAATTTACCTGGTAAGCCCATGCTATCCATCACGCCTTTACGACGGGTGATTTCTCGCGCTTTTCTTGCTGCTTCGCGCGCACGTGCGGCATCGACAATTTTGCCGCAAATAATTTTAGCGTCGATTGGGTTTTCTTCTAAAAACTCAGTTAGTTTTGCACCAACCACCTCAGAAACCACCGGTTGAACTTCGCTAGAAACAAGCTTATCTTTGGTTTGTGATGAGAATTTAGGGTCTGGTACTTTTACCGACAGCACGCAAGTAATGCCCTCGCGCATGTCATCACCCGTGGTGGTGACTTTGGCTTTTTTCGCTAAATCAGTTTGCTCGATATATTGGTTGAGTGTACGCGTCATGGCTGTACGCAAACCCGTTAAGTGAGTACCGCCATCGCGCTGCGGAATATTGTTGGTGAAACATTGTACTGTTTCAGAGTAGGAGTCATTCCACTGAATAGAAACCTCTACCGTCATGCCTTCTTTGTCTCCTGAAGCATAAAACACTTTAGGGTGAAGCACATTTTTAGAGCGGTTCATGTATTCCACAAAACCTTGAATGCCGCCAGAATGGGCAAAGTTTTCTGTTTTTCCATTTGGTCGCTGATCAATTAATTCAATCTTAACGCCGTTATTGAGGAAAGAAAGTTCGCGAATGCGTTTCGCTAATATTTCAAAATGAAACTCAACCAAAACAAAGGTTTCTATTGAAGCTAAGAAGTGAACTTCTGTGCCTGATTTTTCTGTTTTACCTGTCACTTTAAGTGGCGCTTGCGGTACGCCGCGCTTAAATTCCATTTGATGGACTTCGCCATCGCGGTAAATTTTTAAGCGTAACCAATCAGAAAGCGCATTCACCACAGACACACCAACCCCATGCAAACCACCTGAAACTTTGTATGAGTTTTGGTCAAACTTACCGCCTGCATGTAGCTCGGTCATGACAATTTCTGCTGCTGAACGCTTTGGCTCGTGTTTGTCATCCGATTTAATACCTGTTGGAATACCACGCCCATTGTCACTAATACTGATGGAATTATCAGGGTGAATAATCACTTTGATATCATTACAGTGGCCAGCCAGCGCTTCATCAATCGCGTTATCTAACACTTCAAAGACCATATGGTGTAAACCAGAACCATCTGAGGTATCACCAATATACATACCCGGTCTTTTACGAACAGCATCTAGCCCTTCTAAAATTTTGATACTGGATGAGTCGTAACCTTCTTGTGTCGCCATAATTTTCGCTTCTTTTGTTTTCTATCAATTATTTTAGTGGTGTTTAAATACGCATTGGCATAACTACATATTTGTAATCATTGTCTTCTGGTATTGTGATTAAGCAGCTGCTATTTGCATCTGCAAATGAAAAATTAATGTTTTCTTGTTGGGTATTATTGAGCACATCAATCAAGTATGTCACATTAAAGCCAATATCTAAACTGTCTTGCGTATAGCTAATTTCTAGCTCTTCTTCTGCTTCTTCTTGCTCGGTATTGGTACTAATTAATTTAATATTATTTTCACTTAATACCATGCGAATACCACGGTATTTTTCATTCGATAAAATAGAAGCACGCTGCATCGCTGTTAATATCTCAACGCGATTTGCTGTAAAAGTATTACCGTGTGATGAAGGGATAACGCGATGATAATCTGGGAATTTACCATCGATTACTTTAGAGATTAACCGCATGTCACCAAAAGCAAAATTGACCTGACCTGCGGCAATTTCTATCGTCACTTCTTCATCATTATCTTCTAACAGCTTAATCAGCTCTATCACCGTTTTGCGCGGCAAAATAACATCGGTTTTTTCGTGAGATTGATTTAAAGTGGTAGAAGTAAAACTTAAACGATGGCCATCAGTTCCAACTAAATTTAGCTTATTTCCATCTACTTCTAACAATAAACCGTTTAAATAATAACGGATATCTTGTTGTGCCATGGCAAATTCAACTTGTTTCAGCAAGCGCTTTAATTCTAATTGTGGCAATTGAATTTGAATAGATTGCCCACTGACTTTAGTCATCACTGGATAATCAGCTGCAGGTAAGGTTTGTAAATTGAAACGGCTCTTACCCGCTTTAACCGTCATGCGACTATCTTTACTCATCAAATCAATATCAATACCATCAGGTAAAGAGCGGCAAATATCTAAAAACTTTTTAGCAGAGATGGTTGTTGATAGTTCTTCTTGTAACGCTGCTTGAATCGTCAACGAAATTTGCATTTCCAAATCGGTTGTAGTGAGCTGTATCGTATTGTTTTTTGCTTCTAATAATAAATTAGAAAGAATTGGTAAGGTATGACGTCTTTCTACGATACCTGTGACGCTGCTTAATGGTTTTAATAAAACATCTCTGTTAATT
>JAHZMC010000027.1 GCA_022599515.1 Betaproteobacteria bacterium | reverse complement strand
TAAGCCGTTCAATCATGCGAACACTTTCAGAATTCAGGAGGCACCACGGGTGGCGTATAAATAACCGCTTAGTAGATGCTAACGAAGAGCGGGGCAGTAAATCGGACTGAGACGCATTATTAAATGAGAACTTGTCTGATTTGTAAAAAAGATGCACGCTAATGCCGTTTATCGTGTGCATGCACTATCTGTTAATATAGTAATAATAAATTAAAGCCATATTCTTGATGAAACGTTTATTTGACCTAGCCGTTGCCTTAACCGCCACCTTTTTGCTCGCTATTCCGATTCTAATCGTCTCTATTTGCATCCTGTTAACATCAACGGGCCCCATCATCTACTGGTCAAATCGCGTCGGGCAGTTCAACCGTCTTTTTGATATGCCTAAATTTCGTAGCATGCTTGTTGATACGCCCGCTGTTGCGACTCACCTGCTGAGTAATCCTGACACCTACTTAACGCCGATTGGTTCGTTTTTACGCAAAAGTAGCCTCGATGAGCTGCCACAGTTATGGAGTGTTTTAAGGGGGGACATGTCAATTGTGGGACCACGTCCAGCCTTGTTTAATCAAGAAGATTTAATTACGTTAAGAACGGAACATGGTGTCGAAAAACTTAAGCCAGGAATCACGGGGTGGGCGCAGGTTAATGGACGCGATGCAGTGTCTATTCCTGAAAAAGTCGCATTGGATACCTATTATTTAAATCACCAATGTTTTAAATTAGATTGCTATATTATTTTCCTGACATTAATGAAAGTGCTTAAGAGGGACCATGTTTCTCATTAGTGAATATTCTGACCTAATCAATTAATGTTGATACTAACCCAAGAAATTTGTTAATGTACCTAACTATAAAAACGATCCAAAGAAAACTGAACTATGTTTAATTGGCATTTAATTAAAAACTATCGTGCGCTCACTGCCTTTTCTCATGATATCGCTGTAGCAATCATCGCTTGGCTGATGGCGTATTGGATAAGATTTAACTTCGACATCCCAGCAACCTATTTGTCCACGATGTGGCTCAATTTATTGTGGGTTATTCCTTTGCAAGCCAGTTGTTTTTTTGCGCTTGGTTTATACCAAGGTGTCTGGCGTTTTGCGAGTATTCCTGATCTTAAACGCATTCTTAAAGCCATTGGTGTTAGTGCACTATTAATTGCTTTTACCTATTTAATGCTCAAACCGTTTGGCGTCATTCCGCGGTCAGTTTTACTACTTAATCCAATTTTATTATTGTTGGCGATGGGGGCAAGTCGATTTGCCTATCGGGCTTGGAAAGAGCATCACCAGTACGGTGGTTTGGTTGCTAAGGGTCAGCCTGTGATTGTATTGGGCGCAGGCGAGGCTGCTGTTGCTTTGGTCAAAGACTTGGCGCGCAGTGAGGCTTGGCAAGTGGTTGGATTGCTAGATGATGAGCGATCTATCGTCGGGCGGCAGTTATTTGGCGCTAAAGTGTTGGGTGTGATTAGCGACTTGCCTCGATTGGCAGCGCAATATCAAGTGGAGCATGTAATTGTGGCGATGCCTTCTGTTGATCATTCCAAAAGACGCGCGGCGGTAGATATTGCAAATAGCTGCAATATGACGGTACTGACTGTACCTGCATTTGATGATTTGATGAGTGGTAAGGTGAGTATTTCTCAAATTCGCAATGTCGAAGTTGAAGATTTGCTTGGTCGCGAGCCTGTGCAATTAGATGCGTTGGGTTTGCATGAACTAATTGAGCATAATGCCGTGTTGGTGACTGGTGCTGGCGGTTCCATTGGCTCTGAGCTTTGTCGGCAAATTCTTAAATACCATCCTAGCAAACTCATTTGTGTTGATACCTCTGAATTTTCTTTGTATCAAATCGAGCAAGAATTTAGCCAATTAGGTTTGGATGCTAAGACAGATATTCGGTTTGTAACCGCCAACGTGAGAAATGAACAGCGCATTAAAGCGCTATTAACTACTTATCAGCCTGCGGTTGTTTACCATGCCGCTGCTTATAAGCACGTGCCTTTGATGGAGAATGTGAATGTCGCTGAGGCTTTGTCTAATAACGTCTTAGGCACTTATACCGTTGCTAAAGCGTGTAAAGAAGCAGACGTTGGCAAATTTGTATTGGTCTCTACCGATAAGGCTGTTAATCCAACGAATGTGATGGGCGCCAGTAAACGCTTGGCTGAGATGGTTTGCCAAGGCTTGCAAGGCAAAAGCGGCACAAAGTTTGTTACGGTTAGGTTCGGCAATGTACTTGGGAGCAGTGGTAGCGTTATTCCTAAATTTAGAGAGCAAATTGCTAATGGCGGCCCTGTGACCATTACCCATCCAGAAATTACACGTTATTTCATGTCGATTCCAGAAGCGGCGCAGTTGGTGATGCAAGCAGGCATGATGGGAGCTGGCGGAGAGATTTTTGTGTTAGATATGGGTGAGTCCGTTAAGATTGTGAATCTGGCTAAAGATATGATTAGGTTATCTGGTATGGCTGAAGATGAAATTGAAATCATCTATACTGGTTTAAGACCTGGTGAAAAACTGTATGAAGAGTTACTCGCTGATGATGAGCATACTTTGTCAACGCCTCACGATAAATTACGTATTGCTTCAGCCCGCTCAGCAGACATGATTTGGGTTAAGAAGCTTTTAAAATGGATAACGTCCATTCATAATGAAGATGAACATGTGATTAAAGCAGGTTTGAAAACTTGGGTTGAAGAATATAAAATGGATTTATCAAGCAAAACCCATGCTAGTTTTGCTCCTGAAACGACAACGATCCATTAGCACAGTACATATTAGGTGACGATGAAAAAAATTACAAAAGCAGTTTTTCCGGTAGCAGGTCTTGGCACACGATTTTTACCAGCAACGAAAGCAAGTCCAAAAGAGATGTTGCCAATTGTGGATAAGCCATTGATTCAATATGCGGTAGAAGAAGCAATTGCTGCCGGTGCGACAGAGCTTATCTTTATAACAGGTAAAAATAAACGCTCTATTGAGGATCATTTTGATGTTGCTGGCGAGTTGGAAGCGCAACTAGAGGCGAGCGGTAAAAAGAAAATGTTGGCAATTTTGCATGATATTTTACCGCCTCATGTCTCGTGTATCTTTATTCGCCAACCAAAAGCATTAGGGCTTGGGCATGCGGTTCTTTGTGCTAAACCTGTTGTCGGTGATGAGCCTTTTTCTGTGATTTTGGCTGATGATTTAATTGTTGGCGACCTATCAGCAACCAAACAAATGGTAGATGTTTATGCAGAACAAGGTGGATCTGTTTTAGGCGTTGAAGACGTGCCACCAAGTGCGACTGCTAGTTACGGTATTGTTGATGCTACAACAATTAAAAAAGATATTTTAGAAGTGAACAGCATCGTTGAAAAGCCACAGCCTGAGGATGCGCCATCTAACTTGGGCGTTGTCGGCCGTTATGTGTTTTCACCAAAGATATTTGATTGCTTAGAGAAGGTCAAGCCTGGCAAAGGTGGCGAAATTCAACTCACAGATGGTATTGCTGACTTGATGGCACTGGAGAAAGTTTATGCTTATCGTTTCTATGGCAAACGTTTCGACTGCGGTAGCAAGCTTGGCTTTATGCAAGCGAATGTTGAGTTGGCGCTTAAGCATCCTGAGCTAAAAGATGAATTTGCACAGTATCTAAAAAGCTTATCTTTATGAGTCTAGTGAACCCATGAGTAAAGTTAATCCGCATCAGTATAAACAAGATGCAGAGCTGCTTTATAGCGAGCAAGATGTTTCTGCTGCTATATCCGAGGTTGCGACAGCATTAAATGCTGACTACGCAAAAGACCTTCCCATCGTGTTGAGCGTAATGAATGGCGCTATTTTTTTTGCAGGGCAATTGACGCCACGTTTGACTTTTCCATTGCAGCTTGATTATGTGCATGCAACACGCTATCAGGATGGGATTGAAGGTAAAGAGGTGCGTTGGGTTGTTAAACCAAAAGCAACCATAAAAGGTCAAAATGTACTCATTTTGGATGACATCTTAGACGAAGGTCATACATTAAAAGCGATTGTTGATGAATGTTATTTGCTAGGCGCTAAACAGGTAAAAGTTGCGGTATTGGTTGAAAAAGAGCTTGGCAAACAAAAGCCAGTAAAAGCAGATTATGTAGGCATTACTGCACCCAATCGCTATATTTTTGGTTGCGGCATGGACATACATGGCTGGTGGCGTAATTTACCCGCTATTTACGCGTTAAAAGGCGCTTAAACATGACAAAAGTGCTCGTAACGGGTGGCGCAGGCTACATTGGTTCTCATACTTGTGTTGAGTTATTAAACGCGAATTTTGATGTGGTTGTATTAGATAACTTTTGCAATAGTAAACCGATTGCTATTCAACGCGTTGAAAAAATTACAGGCAAACCTATCACTTTAATTGAAGGTGATGTGCGCGATAAAAATTGTTTAAATGCCTTGTTCTCTGAGCATGAAATTGATGCAGTCATTCATTTTGCGGGATTAAAGGCCGTTGGTGATTCAGTTAAAAATCCACTCGAATATTATGATAACAATGTGACAGGTAGCATTGCTTTGCTTGAAGTGATGGCTGCCTATTCAGTTAAGAACATTGTATTCAGCTCATCAGCGACTGTTTATGGCTTTTCTGATGACAAGCCGATTCCAGAAACGGCACCACTTAGTCCATTCAATCCATACGGTCACAATAAGCGCATGGTAGAGCAGGTGCTAGAAGATTTAAGCGTTGCTGATACTAGTTGGAATATCGCTTTGTTACGCTACTTCAATCCAGTTGGGGCACACGCTAGTGGCGAAATCGGCGAGGATCCAAATGGCATGCCCAATAATTTAATGCCTTATATCTCGCAAGTTGCGGTTGGTAAGCGTGATTATTTAAACGTTTTTGGTAATGATTACCCCACAATTGATGGTACGGGTGTGCGCGATTATATTCACGTGGTGGATTTAGCCTTAGGCCATTTAGCCGCTTTAAATGTTTTAGCTAAAGGTTGTGGGTTGTTGACAGTTAATCTAGGTGCTGGTCACGGCTATAGCGTGTTAGAGCTGGTGAGTGCTTTTGAATCAGTAACTGGGAAAAGCATCCCTTACAACATTGTTGATAGACGTGCTGGTGATATTGCCAGTTATTTTGCTGATGCATCATTGGCAAAACAACTGCTCGGCTGGCAAACGACTAAAAAC